>CAZMRX010000494.1:0-1589 GCA_964568755.1 uncultured Acidobacteriota bacterium
CGAGAACACCGAGTAGCAGTGCGCGACGCCGATCGGCAGGTTGTTGTGCGGGAAGGTCTGGACCATGCCCGCTCCCGGCGGCGGGCCCGTGCTGGCGCCGCCCATGCCGTCCGTGTGGCTCACGGGGAACGTGCAGGCGCCGCCGATGTTCCAGCGAATCACGACGTCCGTCGCCGGGGTCTGGGCCGCCGGGACGCGCCATTGCAGCTTGACCTGTCCATCGCCGGTCGAGTGAGGAGCGACGCTGCGTGCGACTGCCGTGAGGAACTGCACGCCCGGCTTCTGGCTCACCGTGGGGTGGTCGTCGTCGAGCAGCGTGATCGAGGTCCGCCCTTTCAGGATCGTGGCGTTTGCCGACGGGTTGCTGAGCTGGATGAAGAACACTTCGTCCTGCTGCAGCGTCGGGCTCCACTCGGGGAACGAGTCGCCGATGACCTGGAGATCGATGAACTTCGTGTCCTCGGTCAGTGCCAGGAACGTGAACGAGCCGCTCATGGGCGCGGCCGTGTAGTCGGGGTCGGTCGCTTTCGCCGAGCCGGGCAGGATGGCCCAGTCCACGGTCACGTTCGCGGGGGGCGGACCGCCGAGGATCCGGACCGCGATGCTCGGCGTGAGCGACCAGGGGCCTGAGCTCCCCTCCACGACGCGGCGCGGATCGTCGATAACGATCTGTACCTGGGCTTGCGCCGTGGCCACTCCGGCCAGCAGCATCAGCAACAGCGCCCGTGTGACTCTCGTCACCCCGCGTCCCATAGCCTTCCTCCTCCGTCCGCCACCCGGCGCTGCCCGTTTCGGCCAGATGGCCGGAAGCCTGCCCAACCCGGACACCGCCGGCGGTCGTCCCCAACCGCCATGACCGGAATCCCGTCCTGGACCCGCGTCGCACCAGCAAAGGTGCAATCGCCGGGCCGGATTAGAGGGGGCGGTGAGCGGGATCAGCTGGCTCGACGCCGGCCACCGGGGTGTGGCAACAGCGGAGCCAGAAAACGGCCCGTGTAGCTCGCGCGAACCGCGGCCACCTGCTCTGGCGTGCCTTCGGCGACGACTCTGCCGCCCGCGTCGCCGCCTTCCGGACCCATGTCGATCACCCAGTCGGCGGTCTTGATCACGTCCAGGTTGTGCTCGATCACGACCACGGTGTTACCTCCCTCCACGAGCCGGTCAAGAACGCGGAGCAGCTTCTTGATGTCGTCGAAGTGGAGGCCGGTGGTGGGCTCGTCGAGGATGTAGAGGGTGCGGCCGGTGGAGCGCTTCGAGAGCTCGCGCGAGAGCTTGACGCGCTGGGCCTCGCCGCCCGAGAGCGTGGGCGAGGACTGGCCGAGCGCGATGTAGCCGAGGCCGACGTCGGCCAGCGTCTCGAGCGAGCGGCGGATCGCGGGATGGTTCTTGAAGAGCACGAGCGCCTCGTCCACCGTCAGGTCGAGCACGTCCGCAACGGACAGGTGGTTGTACTTGACGGCAAGCGTCGCTTCGTTGAAGCGCCGGCCGTGGCAGACCTCGCACGGGACGTACACGTCCGGCAGGAAGTGCATCTCGACCTTCTTGACGCCGTCGCCCTCGCAGGCCTCGCAGCGGCCGCCCTTGACGTT
>CAZMRX010000494.1:1599-3797 GCA_964568755.1 uncultured Acidobacteriota bacterium
AACGAGAAGCGGCCGGCGGTGTAGCCGTGCATGCGTGCTTCCGGCAGCTCCGCGAAGAAGTCGCGGACGAGATCGAACAGCTTCGTGTAGGTCGCCGGGTTCGAGCGCGGCGTGCGCCCGATCGGGCTCTGGTCGATGTCGATCACCTTGTCGATCTGCTGCAGGCCCTCGACCTTGTCGTGCTCTCCCACCGCGCGGTCGCTGCCGTGGAGCGCCCGCGCCACCGCGGGGTAGAGGATGTGGTTGACGAGCGTGCTCTTGCCCGCGCCCGAGACGCCCGTCACGCACACGAACAGGCCCAGCGGGAAGGCCGCGGTCACCTGCTTCAGGTTGTTCTCGCGTGCGCCGACCACGGTGATGCGCCGGCCGTCGCCCTTGCGGCGCTCCGGCGGCAGCGCGATCTCGAGGTCGCCGCGCAGGTAGCGGCCGGTCAGGCTCGTCTTCGACTTCTTGACCTGCGCCGGCGTCCCGGCGGCCACCACCTCGCCGCCGTGGCGGCCGGCCCCGGGGCCGAAGTCGATCAGCCAGTCCGCCTCCTCCATCGCCTCTTTGTCGTGCTCCACGACCACCACGGTGTTGCCGATGTCGCGCAGGTGCTTGAGCGCCTCGAGCAGCTTGCGGTTGTCGCGCTGGTGGAGGCCAATCGACGGCTCGTCGAGCACGTACACGACGCCCGTCAGCTCCGAGCCGATCTGGCTCGCGAGCCGGATGCGCTGGCCCTCGCCGCCGGAGAGGCTGGGGGCGGCGCGGTCGAGCGTCAGGTAGTTGAGCCCGACGTCGAGCAGAAAGCGCAGCCGCGAGCGGATCTCCTTGAGCAGCTCCGCGGCGATCCTGGCTTCGGACCCGGCGAGCGTGAGCGAGTCGAAGAACGCAAAGGCGTCGGCGATCGAGAGCGCGGTGATCTCCGAGATCGCGCGGCCCTGGATCTTGACGCCCAGGGCCTCGGCGCGGATGCGGCGCCCGTCGCAGGCGGAGCAGGGCCGTGAGGAGAGGTACTTCTGGTAGTACTGCCGCATCTCCTCGGACTTCGTCTCGCGCATGCGGCGCATCATCGAGTTGATGGCGCCCTCGTAGCGCATCTTGAAGGCGCCCGAGCCCCACGAGCTCTTGAGCTTGATGCTGACGCGCGCGTCGCCGGTGCCGAACAGGATCACGCGCCGGTGCGGCTCCGAGAGCGCCTTCCAGGGCTTGTTGAGGTCGATCCCGCGCTCCCGCGCCACCGCCCGCACGATGTCGCTGCCCCAGGTGGTCGCCTCGCCCACGGCGCCGAGCGGCTTGACGGCGCCCTCGTTGACGGACAGGTCTGGGTTGGGCACCACGAGCTCGGGGTCCATCTCCATGCGCGTGCCGAGCCCCGAGCACTCGGGGCACATGCCCTGGGGCGAGTTGAACGAGAACAGCTGCGGCGTCGGCTCCGGGAAGGAGATCCCGCAGTGGTGGCAGGCGCGGTGCTCGGAGAGCACCTGGTCCTTCTGCCCCTCGGCGGCGTCCACCACGATGGCGCCGCCGTAGCGCAGCGCCGTCTCGACCGAGTCGTTCTGGCGCTGGCGGATGCCCGGATTCGCCACCAGCCTGTCATGGACCGCGTCGATCGTGTGCTTCTTCTTCTTGTCGAGCTGGATCTGGTCGTCGTCGAGCGACAGCACGATGCCGTCGATGCGCACGCGGGTGAAGCCCGCCTTGCGCACCTGCTCGATCACGTCGTGGTGCTCGCCCTTCCTCTCCTTGATGAGCGGCGCGAGCACCAGGAACTTCGTGCCCTCGGCCAGCTCCAGCACCTCGTGGACGATCTGCTGCGCCGATTGCTGCGAGACCGGCCGGCCGCAGCGGTGGCAGGTGAGCCGGCCCACGCGCGCCCACAGCACGCGCAGGTAGTCGTGGATCTCGGTCACGGTGCCGACGGTGGAGCGCGGGTTGGAGCTCGCGGTCTTCTGCTCGATCGAGATCGTGGGCGCGAGGCCCTTGATCGAGTCGTAGAGCGGCTTCTCCATCTGCCCGAGGAACTGCCGGGCGTAGGCCGACAGGCTCTCGATGTAGCGCCGCTGCCCCTCGGCGTAGAGCGTGTCGAACGCGAGCGACGACTTGCCCGAGCCCGAAACCCCGGTCACCACGACGAGTGCCTTCTTGGGGATCGTGACCGTGACGTTCTTCAGGTTGTGCTGGCGCGCGCCGGTGATGACGATGCGGTCGGGCTCCAT
>CAZMRX010000495.1:0-3783 GCA_964568755.1 uncultured Acidobacteriota bacterium
CCGTCGCGCCCGTCCACCACCTCCACCGTCAGGCCGTCGGCCGCCGTCAGGGCGAACGTGACCTCGCCCGTCGCGCCGCGGGCGAGCTGCAGCTCGCGGACCTGCTGTCCGAAGCCGTCCCTGGAGGCCAGCACCCGATAGGCTCCCTCGCGCAGGGCGCTCGCCCGGAACGTGCCGTCGGCGCTCGTCTGCACCGTGGACGACGGCCGGGTCTCGCGGTCGTCGACGCGCCAGAGCGAGACCTCCGCCGCGGCGATCGGCTCGCCGCTCCCGGCGTCCGCGACGCTGCCGGCGAGGCTCACGCCGGTGGCGTCGAGGTCGAGCTGCGCGGAGTCCGTCAGGGTGTGCTCGGCGTCGTACGAGAGATCGAGCCCCATGACCTCGACGCGGTAGAGGCCGGGCTCGAGCCCCACCACCTCGTAGCGACCGGCCGCGTCGCTGCGCGCCCGGGCCGAGCTGCCCTCGGGCGCGCGGAACGAGACCATGGCGCCGGGGGCCGGCAGCCCGTCGCGCGTGACCGTTCCCGAGACGACGACACCGTCCGCGAACTCGATCGTCGTCTCGCTCTCGGTCCCGGGCAGGAGCTCGACCGTGCTGACCCGGCTGGTGCGCCCGGTGCCGTCGGGCGAGAAGGCCATGGCCGAGACCTTCACGACGCCGGCCGGGACCTTCTCCATGCGGAACGCGCCCGCGGCGTCCGCCTGCGCCCGGCCCGAGCCGTTCTCGCCCTGGGCCATCACGTAGACCACCTGCTCGCTCGACGCCGTGAGCCCGACCACACGGCCGTGAAGCACCGCGGTGCGCGCTCGCTCCAGCACCAGCCGCAGCTGGCCGGCGCGCTCCACGTCCACGTCCGCGAGCTCGGCCTGCTCGCCGTCGGGTCCGCGCGCCGAGACGGCGTGGCGCCCCGCGGACAGGCCCGAGATCGTGAAGCGCCCGGCGCGATCGGTGACCGCCTGCCCCGGCTCGGCGCCCGCGACGCTCGACTGGGCCGAGACGTACGCCTTCTCGACACCCTTGCCGTCGGCGAGCACGACGCCCGTGAGTGCTATGCCCCGGGACAGCGCCACGTCGACGCGCGCGCCCTCGGCAACCTCGATGCTGCGCCGCGCGCTGCGGAAGCCCGAGAGCGAGAACGACACCTCGACCGGTCCGGGAGGCAGGCCTTCGAGCTCGTACTCGCCGCGGCCGTCCGAGGTCGCGAAGGCCCCGAGATCGCTCTCGCCCGCCGCCGACACCGCGACGTCGGCGAGCGGCTCGCCGTCCTCGCCCGTCACGCGGCCGCGCAGCGTGGTCCCGGGGTCGAGCGCCACTTCGATCAGCGGCGCGTCGGCCTCCGCGGTGACCGCGAGGCCCTCGACGCGCCGCGCGACGAAGCCCGGCGCGCGCACGACCAAGGCCGCCTCGCCGACTCGCATCGCGTCGAGCGTGAAGCGGCCGCTCTCGTCGTCGCCCTCCGCGGGGAAGCTGAAGCTGGGAGCGTGGTGGTTCCCGCCCTCGGAGTACTCGACGCTGAGCTCGAACCGTTCGAGCGGCTGACGGCTCCTCGCGTCGGTCACCCGCCCCTCGATCCTGCCGAGCGGCTCGAGCTCGAGCCGCAGCTCCGAGGCGGGCGCATCCACGCTGCGCGGCACGCCCAGCGGCTGGCCGTCTTTCACCATCTGGAGCTGGTAGGACCCCGGCACGAGCCCGGTGAAGGCGAAGCCGCCGTCCTCGGCTGTCACCGCGAGCGTCGGCTGCTCCATGAACGACAGCATCGCGTAGAGCTGGACACCCGGGGCGGCGGCGCCGTCGGCCCGCACCCCGCGTCCGCGGAGCTCGGCCCCGTCGTCGAGTGCGACCTCGAGCGGCGTCCCGGGGGACGGCGTGTGCCCGCGCAGGGCCCGTGGCACGCGGCCGCTCGCCTGGAACAGCAGCTCGTGGGGGCCCGGGCGGACGCGGGTCGAGAAGGCGCCGTCCGGACCGGTGCGGGTCCAGCCGTCCGCGCCGAACATCGCGACGGCGGCGCGCAGCAGCCCCGTGAAGCCCTCGCTCTCGGCGAGCTCGACCGCGACGCCGGCGAGAGGCGCGCCGGCTGCATCCGTGACCCGGCCCACGAGCTCGACACCCGCAGGCAGCGTGATCACGAGCGGCGCGGCCCCGCTCGAGGCGCTCAGCCCAGGGGCAACGCCCATCGCGTACCCCGGCTTGAGGCCGATCGCCGTCCACTCGCCCTGCTCGCGTTCGTCATCCTCGACCGGCAGCGCGACGGAGAAGCGGCCGTCCGGGCCGCTCCACGCCGAAGTCGCCTGGGAGGGATCGAGGTCGCGGAGCGAGTAGAGCCGCGGCAGCTGGCGGGACCCGAGCCTGACGAGCGCACCGCCGACCGGCCGGCCGGCCTCGTCCTGCACGCGGCCGGCGAGCCGCCGCTCGGCGGCGAGCGAGAAATCGCGCGCGGCCGAGCGGGCGCGCTGCAGGTCGATGGCCGCCGCATCGTCGCCGAACTCGACGATCGGGGCGAAGCCCGGGCGGCTGACCGCGGCGAAGTAGCGGCCCTCGGGCACGGCGAGCGAGTAGCGGCCCGCGGCGTCGCTCGTTGCCGAGACGACGAGGGGTCCGCCTCCGAGCGTGACGACGGCGCCGGCGAGCGGCCGCGCGCGGCGATCGCGCACGACGCCCGAGACGCGGCGGACCGGCTGGAGCCGTACGACCACCCCGCCCGCGCTCGTCGGGCTGGCCGTCCCCGCCAGCGCGTCGGTGCGCGCCGTGAGCGTGGACCAGCCGCGCGGCGCGTGGCGCACGGCAAAGGAGCCGTCGGCCGCGCTGCGTCCGAGCGGCCAGCCGTCGATTGCCAGCTCGGCGCCGGCCACGCCGCGACCGGTCGCGCGGTCCACGACGCGTCCCTCGATCGGGACGCCCCGCTCGAGATCGTGGCGCGGGGCCGAGCCCCAGCTCGCGGACCGACCCTGGCTCGCGCTCGGCGTGAAGTCCGGATGCGTCACGACCACGCCGCTCGCCCACCCCTCGGGCGCGGGCACCTCGTAGCTGCCGTCCGGGCCGCTGCGCTCCATCACGTCGTGCGGGTCGTTCCCGTACGAGTCGGCGCCGAGCAGCCAGAAGACGGAAGCGCCCGCGACCGGCTGGCCGCGAGACAGCACGCGGCCGCGCACGTTGACGGCGCGGCGCAGCACCAGGGTGCGGTCCTCGGCGTCCGCGAGCCGGGCTACGCCCGGGGCGAAGCCGGGGGCTCGCGCCTCCACGTCCACGACCGGCTGCGCGCTCGGCAGGGCGAACGAGCCGTCGGCGGAGGCGACCGCCGTGGCGATGGCCGGGCGCTCTCGACCCGCCGCGAGGCGCGCCGAGCGCTCGAGGGACGTCTCGAGCGCGAACGCGCGCACGCGCGCGTGGCTGACCCGGCGCCCGTCGGGCCCCACGACCCGGCCGCTGACGGCGGCCTCGCCGGGGGCGGGCCCGCCCACCCACAACACCAGAACGACCCCAACCACCAAAAGCCGCACGCGCAACACACGCACCCCCTTGGCCTCGATGAGGAGCAAGACCCGGGCCAGCACAGAACGGCACGAGGGCGAGAGGAATGAAGGGCTTACGGCCGAGATCGTACGGACATCGCCCATGGTCGGGAATCCTGCCGTCCGGCAGGTGGACAGCCGGCACGTTCTTCGACGCCGTCCCGGGGCGCGGGGTTCCTAGGACTCGAGGGTCTTCGCCTCGTTCCAGAGGCGGTCCATCTCCTCGAGCGTCGAGTCGGCAGGCTTGCGTCCGTCCGAGCGCAGGCGCTCCTCG
>CAZMRX010000496.1:0-3765 GCA_964568755.1 uncultured Acidobacteriota bacterium
AACAGCGTGTCGTTCATCCAGTCCGTCATCTTCCAGGCGCCGAGGTCGTCGAGCAGCAGCACGTCGGTCTCGACGACCGGCTCCAGCACCTGGAGCTCCGTCGTCTTGGTCTCGGGGTCGTAGGACGCCTTGATCTCGCGGATCAGCTCGTGGAAGTCCCAGAACTGGCCGCGCGCGCCCTTGCCGTCGACGAGCTCGCGCAGCACGCCCACGGCCAGGTGGGTCTTGCCGACGCCGTTGTCGCCGCAGAACAGCAGCCCGAGCCCCTCGTCGTTCGCGAGGTGCGGGTAGCCCGAGCAGAAGGCCATCGCCCGCTCGAGCGCCGCCGAGAGCGAGGCGCTGCCCGGCTCGAAGCTGCCGAGCGAGCAGTGCTCGTAGCGCGGCGGGATGCGGCACGCCGCGGCCGGGTCGGAGGCCCTGCCCGAGCGCGAGGCCTGCCGGCAGGTGCACGGCTGGGCGTACTCGCGCCCGTCGCGCTCGACGATGCGGAAGCCGGTCCCGAGACAGCTCTCGCAGGCGGGGTCGCTCACTCCCCCATCCTAGTTCAAGTAGCCCCGCAGCCCGTGGGCCTCGCGGCTGCGGCGCAGCTTCTCCTTGGCGCGGCTTTCGATCTGGCGGATGCGCTCGCGCGACAGCCCCATCGCCTCGCCGATCTCCTGCAGCGTCTTCGGCTCCTCGCCGTCGAGCCCGAAGCGCATGCGGATCACCTCGCGCTCCTTCTCGTCGAGGCCGCTCACCATGCCCTGGATGCGCCTCTCGAACGAGGAGCGGATCATCTCGACCTCGGCCGAAGGCACGCTGTCCTGCTCGAGCGTGTCTCCGAACTCGAGCGCGCCGTCGTCGCCCACCGCGGCCGACAGCGAGACGTCGTCCCCGGCCGCGAGCAGCAGCTGCTCGACCTCCGCGGGCGGCAGCGCGGTGCGCTCGGCCAGCTCCGCGACCGTCGGCATGCGCTCGAGCTCGCCCTTCAGCTTCTCGCGCGCGGCCGAGAGCCGCGAGACCTGGCCCGACAGCTTCTGCGGCAGCCGGAACACGCGCGCGTGCTCGGAGAGCGCGTGGAAGATCGCCTGCCGCACCCACCAAACGGCGTACGAGATGAACTTGACGTTGCGCTCGGGGTCGAAGCGCCGGGCCGCCTCCATCAAGCCGAGCGTGCCCTCGTGGATCAGGTCCATGAAGGACATCCCGAGGCCCCGGTAGCGCTTGGCGTAGTGCACCACGAAGCGCAGGTTGGCCTCGACCAGCTGCTGGAGCGCCTGCTGGTCGCCTTCCCGGATGCGGCGGCCCAAGCTCTTCTCGTCGTCGGCCGAGAGCGGCTTGAACTTCGCGATGTCGCGGATGTAGGCGTTCAGGCTGTCGACCGCGACCTCGCGCCGGGCCTTCGGATCCTCGCCCCCGGCCGCGGCGGGGCGCTTCGGCTTACGGCTCTTGCTCACCTTGCCCATGGGCCCTTCGCCGGGGAAGGGCGATTATACGCCCGGGCTAGAGAGCGTCCGTCCTCGCGCGGGGCGCCTCCGTGTCGTCGGAGACGACGGCCGGACCCGCCGGCGGCAGGCGCACGAGCGCCTGCTGCAGGCGCTCCTGCCAACCGGCCTGGGCGGCGCGCGCCAGCTCCTGGCGCACCCAGGTCACGAACTCGCCCACCTCGGCCTGGACCTGCTCCATCTTGCGGCGCATGTTGAGGACGATCTCGACGCCCGCCAGGTTCACCCCGAGGTCGCGCGTGAGGTTCAGGATCACCTCGAGCTGCTTCAGGTCCTCCTCGGAGTAGAGCCGCGTGTTGCCGTCGGTTCGCGAGGGCTTGAGCAGGCCCTCGCGCTCGTAGAGCCGGAGCGTTTGCGGGTGGATCCCGTAGGCTTTCGCCACGACGCTGATCATGTAGTAGCGGCCCTTGCCGGGCTCGACCTGCGGCGTCGTGGCGCGTGCGCGCGGCATCGCTCAGCTCCCGGGCAGGACCTGCGCCAGCTCGCGCAGCAGCGAGCGGGCGTGGTCTTCGGTGACGGCTGGAATCACGACTTGCGCCTCGGCCCACAGGTCGCCGCGTCCCCCGCCGCCCTCGAGCCGCGGCACGCCGCGCTTGCGCAGCCTGAAGCGCTGACCGTTCTGGGTCCCCGCCGGCACCTCGATCGTCACCACGCCGTCGGGCGTCGCGACCTCGACGTGTCCGCCCATTGCCGCCTGCACCATGCCGACGGGAACGCTGCAGAAGAGGTCCGAGCCCTCGCGGCGGAACACCGGGTGCTCCTCGACCTCGACCGTGAGCACGAAGTCGCCCGGCGGCCCGCCGCGCCGGCCGACGTTGCCCGCCCCCGGCAGGCGCACCCTCGTGCCGTTGCCGACGCCCGGCGGGATGCGCACCTCGAGCCACTCGCTGGTGAGCGCGCGGCCCTCGCCGCTGCAGCGGGAGCACGGCTTGCGGCTCAGCTCGCCGCGGCCGTCGCAGGCTCGGCACGGGCGCGAGAAGATCATGTGGCCGCGGCTGCCGCGCACGCTGCCGGTGCCCGCGCAGCGGGGACACGGCACCGGGCCGATCTCCACCTCGCCCGCACCGTGACAGCCCGCGCAGGCCTCGAAGCGCACCAGGTGCACCCGGCGCGCGGCTCCCTGCATCGACTCCTCGAAGCTCACGCGCGTCGCCTGCTCCAGGTCCTCCCCCGGCGGCGCGCTGGCCTGTGGTGCGGCCGGCTCGAAGATGTCGCGGAAACCGACCGACTCGATGCGCACGCGCGCCTCGAAGTCGAAGCCCTCGAAGCCGCCCTCGTCGCGCGGCGCGACCGGATCGACCGCGAGCTCGCCCCTGTCGTAAGCCGAGCGTCGCTGCGGGTCGGCCAGTATCTCGAAGGCCCGCGCCGCTTCGCGGTAGCGCTCGGCGGCGACCGGGTCGCCGGGGTTGACGGCCGGGTGCAGCGCGCGCGACAGCCTCTGCCAGGCGCGCCGGATCTCGGCACCGCCCGCGGAGCGCCTCACGCCCAGCCGCTCGTAGAGGTCCATCGGCCTACTTCTTGTCAACCACCTCGGCGTCGATCACGTCCCCGTCGCCCTTGGCCGGCCCGGGAGCTTCGCCGGCCGGGGGCGGCGCACCCGGAGGCGCACCCGCCGAGGCCTGCCGGTAGAGCGCCTCCGCCAGCTTGTGCGAGGCCTGCGTCAGCTCCGCGGTCGCGGCTTCGATTGCCGCGCGATCGCCGCCCTCGAGAGCCTTCTTCGCCGCCGCCAGCGCCTGCTCGACCGGCTCCACCTCCGCGGCGCCGAGCTTGTCGCGGTTCTCCGAGAGGGTCTTCTCGGTGGTGTAGACGAGCGTGTCGGCGCGGTTCCGGCTCTCGGTCGCCTCGCGGCGGGCCTTGTCGTCCTCGGCGTGCGCCTGGGCGTCGCCCACCATGCGCTCGACCTCCTCCTTGGCGAGGCCGGACGAGGCGCTGATCGTGATCGCCTGGGTCTTGCCGGTGGCGCGGTCCTTGGCCGAGACGTTGACGATGCCGTTGGCGTCGATGTCGAAGGTGACCTCGATCTGCGGCACGCCGCGCGGCGCCGGCGGAATGCCCACGAGATCAAACTGGCCGAGCAGCTTGTTGTCGGCCGCCATCTCGCGCTCGCCCTGGAAGACGCGGATCGTCACTGCCGTTTGGTTATCGGAAGCGGTTGAGAAAACCTGACTCTTCTTGGTCGGAATGGTGGTATTTTTGTCGATGAGCTTGGTGAATACGCCGCCCAGGGTCTCGATCCCCAGGGAGAGAGGAGTGACGTCGAGCAGCAGTACGTCCTTTACCT
>CAZMRX010000497.1:0-3756 GCA_964568755.1 uncultured Acidobacteriota bacterium
CGTCGCGGTGGACGATGCCCTTGGCCTGGGCGGCGGCGACGCCGCGAGCGGCTTGTGCGGCGACGGAGAGCGCCTAGCGCACCAGCAACGGACCACGGCGCAGGCGGGCGCCGAGCGTCGTGCCGTCGAGGATCTCGGTGACGACGAAGGCACGGCCGTCCTCGGAGCCGACGTCGAAGACGGTGATGACGTTGGCGTGCGAGAGGGCGGCGGTGGCCCGCGCCTCCCGTTCGAAGCGCTTCAGGCGGCCGGGGTCGCTCGCGACCCCTTCGGGTAGAGCCTTGAGCGCGATCTCACGGCCGAGGCGCGTGTCGCGGGCGCGGTAGACCTCGCCCATGCCTCCTGCGCCCAGAGCGGAGACGACTTCGTACGGGCCGAGGCGATCGCCCGGCGACAGCATGCCCGGAACGGCGGGGATGATGGCGCGGATTGTAGCGCGCTATCGTGGACCCGCGGCAGGCTCCGGGACGCGACGAGCGGCAGCGCCGAGAGTAGGAGGCGGAGTTCGCGGCGGCGGCGCGCCGTCCGCTCCGAACCCGGCTGCGCTACGCCTAGAGATCCGTCGCGGGAAGGACTTCCTCCAGCTCAAGAACGGCCCGTTCGACCTGGACCTGGTGTTCGCGCCGGACGGGATCGAATCCTTCGAGGACGCGTGGCGGCGAGTCCCTCCTGCGCCTGCGTGCGTTCCGCGACTACTGGCTCGCGAGGCAGTAGAGCAGGTGTTCAAGTATCACTTCAGCTGACTCGCCCCGGGGCGAGTCGGTTGGGCCCACCCCGCGCTCACCGGAGGTTCTCGATCATCATGGTGTCGGGGGCCCGCGCGGGCGCTGGCTGTAGGGGATGGACTTGCCGTCGGGGGAGATGCGAATCGGCCCCGTGATCCCCGGGCATCAATCCGAGGAGACGCGAGCGGCCGGTCGCCCGCAGCTTCGGTAGTAAATGCCTGCGGCGTGCACGCGGAAGGTCTGCTTGCCCGCGCGTGAGCTGCCAGGCGCTCCTCCTCGATCCTTGCCCGTGTGTTTGGAGGGCTGTCGACCCTTGAAAAACCGACGCTTGGAGTCGAGAATTCAAGGTATGTACATCGCCCGGCCTGGCGACCTCGCGCGTTTGCGGCGCCTGCTCCGGAGCCATCCGGTCGTGGGCATCCTCGGCCCGAGGCAGGTGGGCAAGACGACGCTGGCGCGGAGCCTGTTGAGCCGCCTGCCTGGGGCGTCGACCGCGTTCGACCTCGAGGATCCCGCGGACCTGGCGCGGCTGGCCGATGCACGCTTGAGCCTCGAGCCGCTGCGGGGACTGGTCGTGATCGACGAGATCCACCGGCGACCCGACCTGTTTCCGTTGCTTCGCGTGCTCGCCGATCGGCCGCGACACCCGGCGCGCTTCCTGGTGCTGGGCAGCGCGTCGCCTGAGCTGCTGCGTCAGTCCTCGGAGTCACTCGCGGGCCGCATCGCCTACCACGAGCTCGCGGGCTTCTCGCTCGAAGACGTCGGCTCGGGACGAGCCGACCGGCTCTGGCTGCGGGGAGGGTTCCCGCGGTCGTTCCTGGCGCGCACCGAGCGGGAGGGCGACGAATGGCGGCGCACGTTCGTGCGCAGCTTCGTGGAGCGGGACCTGCCGCAGCTCGGCATCACCATCCCGGCAATCACGCTCGAGCGCTTCTGGGCGATGCTCGCGCACTACCATGCGCAGGTCTGGAACGCGTCGGAATTCGCCCGCTCTTTCGGGGTGTCCGACACCACGGTGCGTCGATACCTGGACCTGCTGTCCGCGACGTTCGTGGTCCGCGTGCTGCTGCCCTGGAGCGAGAATCTCGGGAAGCGGCAGCTGCGCTCGCCCAAGGTGTACCTGGCGGACAGCGGGATCCTCCACGCCCTGCTCGGCATTCGCGAGCGGCGCGACCTCGAGCGGCACCCCAAGCTTGGAGCGTCCTGGGAGGGCTTCGCGCTCGAGGCCGTGGTGCGTCGGCTCGGCGTAGACAGGCGGGAGTGCTACTTCTGGGGGACCCACTCTGGAGCCGAGCTCGACCTCCTCGTGGTGCGGGGACGCAGGCGCTGGGGCTTCGAGTTCAAGAGGACTTCCGCGCCGGTCGTCACTCGCTCCATGCGGGTTGCCTTGGAGGATCTTCGTTTGGAGCGCCTCGACGTCGTCCACGGCGGTCCCCATACGTTCCCGCTCGCCCGCCGCATTCGGGCGGTGGCGCTCCCAAGGCTGCTCGACGACCTCGAGCCGCTCGGCTAGCGAGCGCCTGCTACGCCCGCGGCGTCTTCGGTGCCGGCATGCCGGGCACGATGCCGTGCTCGGTCTTGAGGCGCTCGAGCGCCTTCAGGCGGACGGGCCGGCGCACGTCGTGGTCGACCGGCCGGTAGCCCGCGCCGTGCTCGGTCAGCTTGCCGCGGGCCATCAGGCGGTCGCGGTCGATCACGAGCTCCGCGCGCGTCGTGCCGACGAGGTCGTTCTCGCGGCTCATGATGATCGCTTCTTCCGGGCAAGCGTCGACGCAGAAGCCGCAGTAGACGCAGCGCAGCAGGTCGATCTCGAAGCGGGTCGGGTACTTCTCGATCGTCTTCTCCGGCCGCTCGCCCGCCTCGATGTAGATGCACTCGGCCGGGCACACGGTCGCGCACATGTAGCAGGCCACGCACTTGGGCGTGCCGTCCTCCCGCGCCGTCAGGATGTGGATGCCGCGGTAGCGCCCGGACACCACGCGCTTCTGCTCGGGGAACTGCACCGTGGCCGCGCCGCCCCGGAACAGGGTGTTCACGAGGTTCGCCAGGGTGAGGCGCATGCCATAGAGGATGGGCACGAGGCCGGGTTTCGTGTGGCGGTCGACCGTGACGACTCGCGTGTTGCCCATCGCCCGCCCTACGCCCGCGCCTCGGCGGCGGCCAGACCCGCCAGGGGCAGGGCGCGGCCCGTGGCGCCCAGGCTGCGGTAGTCGAGGCCCTCGTAGCCCGGCACCGAGGCCGCCAGGCGCGCGAACATCTCCCGCGCCGAGGTCGCCGCCAGCGTGCCGCCGCAGCGCCGCAGCAGCTCGGCCGACAGCTCCCACATCGGCCGGGCGTCTCCCGGGGCGGCGAAGGCCGCCCGGATGCGCTGCACCCGGCGCTGGAAGTTCGTGAACGTGCCGTCCACCTCGGCCCACAGCGCCGCGGGCAGCACCACGTCGGGGCGCCCCAGCTCGGGGCCCTCGTGTGTCGCCATCACGGCCACGAAGGGCACCCGGGCGAGGGCGTCCACGGCGTCGGGGTCGCGCAGCAGCTCGGGGCCCTGGAGCAGCAGCGCCTTGATCTCGCCCGCGGCGCAGCGCTTCAGGATGGCGTCGACGCCGTCGCGGGCGAGGCCCAGGTCGAGGGCGCCCTGCGTGTTCGGGTTGCGGTCCTTGCGCTGCAGCACGTGGTCGAGGCGCTCGCGCAGCGAGTGCTGCGGATCGCCGACCCGGAAGTCCAGCAGGCCGCCCACGGTCTCGGCCAGCGCCTTGAACGCGATCAGGTCCTCGTTCGTGGCCTGGGGGCTGGCCAGGAAGGCGGCGCCGGAGCCTGCAGCGTTGAGCCGCGCGGCGACCTCGTCGAGAGCCAGGCTGGTCGGGATGGCCTCCCAGGCGCCGGCCTGCTTGCGGCGGGCGCCGCTCAGCCGGGTCGTCACGTCGATGTCCCTGTACAGGGTGCGGCCCAGATCGCACATCCAGGACTTGTTCACCTCCACGTTGCGCCGCGGCCGCAGGCGCAGCGCCGCGCCGTCCCGGTGGTCCACCTAGAT
>CAZMRX010000498.1:0-3754 GCA_964568755.1 uncultured Acidobacteriota bacterium
TCGCGGCCGAGACGATGACCGGCGCGGACGGGGTGCGCGTCACCGCCCTGCCCCATGACCGGCTGCTCGCGGCACTGCGCAAGTACGGGCGCCTCCGTTAGCGGAGCGCCGGCTGCTCCCATGACCGCGCCTTCCTTCCTGTACCTCTCCCGCGCCGACGTCGAGGCCGTCGGGCTCGAGCCGCGGACGATCATCGGCCTGCTCGAGGCGGCGTTTCGCGAGAAGGGCGAGGGCCGCGTCGAGATGCCGCCCAAGCCCGGCATCCACACCCGGCCCGACGCCTTCATCCACGCGATGGCCGCGTCGATCCCGGCGATGCAGGCGGCGGGCCTCAAGTGGGTGGCCGGCTACCCCGAGAACCCCGGGCGCGGACTGCCCTACGTCAGCGGCTTGCTGATCCTGAACGACGTCGACACCGGCTTCCCGCTCGCCGTGATGGACTGTAGCTGGGTCACGGGCTACCGGACCGGCGCGGCCACGGCGCTCTCGGCCCGCTACCTGGCGCGGCCCGACAGCACGACCGTGGCGATCCTCGCGTGCGGCGTGCAGGGCCGCACCCACCTCGAGGCGCTCGCGGTCGAGTTCCCGCTCCGCCGCGCCTATGCCTACGACACGCGCCGCGAGACGCAGGACCGCTACGTGCGCGAGATGTCCGCCAAGCTCGCGCTCGACGTGGTGGGCGTGGACGAGCCGCGCCAGGCGGTCGAGGCCGCCGATCTCGTGGTCACCGCCGGCCCGATCCTGAAGCAGCCGAGGCCCACGATCGGGAAGGACTGGCTGCAGCCGGGCGCTTTCGCCTCCGCCGTCGACTTCGACTCCTACTGGACGCCGGACGCGCTCGCGCAGACGGACCGCATCGCGACCGACGACCACGCGCAGTTCCGCTACTACCGCGAGCTCGGCTATTTCCGCGCGACACCCGAGCCGTACGCAGACCTCGGCGAGCTCGTCACCGGCCGCAAGCCGGGCCGACAGTCTCCCGTCGAGCGCACCATGGCGATGAACCTCGGCCTGGCGCTCGACGACATGGCCGTGGCGCCCGAGGTGCTGAGGCGAGCGAAGCTCCAGGGCCTCGGTACCTGGCTGCCGCTGTAGCCAGCCATCAGGCCGGTCGCCAGCCGGGTGGGAGCGAGCGCCCGGACCACCGGAGCGCTCTTACTCGCCTTCACCGCGGAGCGCGGCGAGCCGCGCCGTGGCCATCTCGGCGTAGTGGGCGTCTTCGACTGCGTACTCGGGCCGCGGCGTGGCCGCCGCCGTGCGCTCGAGCAGCGCCCGCGCCTCGTCGGCCTTCGACGGGTCGAGCCTCAGCAACGCGTCACCCAGGAAATAGGAGAACGCCGTGTTCTCCGGGGCCACCTCGAGCCCGCGCCGGAGGCTCGCGATCCCCTTCTCCCGCGAGACGAAGCCGGTCACGAACGGGATGCGCGGCGCCTCGCAGTGCAGCCGTCCCAGGATCAGGTAGCCGGCCGCGTCCGCCGTCTTCGGCTCGATCGCGAGCGCAGCCTCCGCGAGGTCCCGGATCCGACCCGGCGCGCCCGTCCAGGCGGCGTTCAGCTTGTGGTAGACCGCCCACTGGCCCCAGGAGGCCGCCGCCCCCACGTAGGCCTCGGCGGCGTGCGGATGCGCGCGCGCCGCCGCCAGGTCGACCTTCCCCTTGACGCGCGTGAGCTCGCGGTCGAGCCGCTTCACGGTCTCCTCCGCGACGAGCTTGGCCTCGTCGAAGAACTGCTTCTTCTGCTTCGGGTCCATCGCCCCGCAGAAGCCGCCGCGGAAGTAGTACGCACGCACCAGCCGCAGCCGCGCGGGGTACGAGCCGGGATCGAGCGCCAGTGCTCGCCGATACTCCGCGATCGCCTGGTCCGCGTGCAGCGCCAGGGCCGTGCCGCCCCGCGCGCCTTCCGCTCGTCGCGCGAAGTGGGCGTCGCCTGCAGCCAGCGCCTCGGCCACGCTCGCCGCATCGGACGCGCGAGCCGCGGCCGGCAGCAGCAGGAGCACGCCGAGGACCGCCTTCAGCAAGCGTCCCTTCGCCCTAAGGTGTGAGCACCAGCTTCAGCGTCGCGCCCGGGTCCCGCGCCATCTTGAGGAAGCCGGCCTGGCCGTCGTGCAGGGGCCGCGTCTCGGTCCAGGCGCGGATGTCGACGCGCCGCGACTCGAGCAGGTCCACCGAGTCCAGGAAGTCGCGCGGAGCGTAGGCAAAGGAGGCGAACACAGCCTGCTCGCTGCGGATCATGTCGATCCAGGGCAGCGGCGTGTCGTTCTCGGCGAGGCCCAGCAGCACGAGACGCGCGCCCTTGGCCGCGAGCGCCACGGCCGTGCGCCGCGTCGCCGCGGTGCCGACCGCCTCGACCACGACGTCCGCCCCGCCGCTCGACCACTCGCGCACCGCCGCCACGGCGTCTTCGCGCGCCGCGTGGAGCGCCAGGTCGGCCCCCAGGCGTCGCGCGGCGTCGAGCCGCGCGTCGTTGACGTCGACCACCGCGACCTTCGACACCCCCCGCAGCTTCGCGAGCACCAGCGCCAGGCAGCCGATCGCGCCGCCGCCCACGATCGCCAGCGCGCGCGGCGTCTCGCCGAGACCCAGGCGGAAGGCGTGGATCACGACGGCCATCGGCTCGGCCAGCACCGCCTCGGGCTCGCTCAGCTCCAGAGAAAGCGCCCGCAGCTGGCCGGCCGGCACCGCGACGCGCTCCGCGTAGGCCCCGTGCCGGCGGTCCATTCCGAAGAGCGCCCAGCTGGGACACAGGTTCTGGCGTCCCTCCTGGCAGGCGCGGCAGGCTCCGCAGGTGAGCAGCGGGTTGAAGCACACGCGCTGGCCCGCGCGCCAGCCGCGGACGCTTCGGTGCACGTCCAGGATCGTGGCCACCGCCTCGTGACCCATCACCAGCCCGGGCTGGCGCCTCTCGCTGTGGCCGAGAAAGCCGTGCAGGTCCGATCCACACACCCCCGCCGCCGCCACCTGCAGCAGCACCTCGCCCTCGCGGGGTTCGGGCTCGGGCAGCTCCTGGATCTCCATCCGCTCCGGGGCGACGTAGACGAGCGCTTTCATCCGCCGATCATCTTATGTCGGGGGCAGACAACAAGGGAGCGACGGACCCGCGTGCGCCGTGGCAGTATGGCCTGAAGGACCGATGCCCGCCGAGACCGAGTACCGCGACGAGAGCCGGACCCCGACACGCGCGGAGATCGACGCGGGCGGCGGCCCCGTCCTGCTCGAGTTCGGGACGGCCTGGTGCGGCTATTGTCACGCGCTGGCGCCGCGCATCACAGCCCTTCTGGAGGACCACCCCGAGGTGAAGCACGTCAAGGTCGAGGATGGGCCCGGGCGGCTGCTGGGGCGCTCGTTCCAGGTGCGCCTCTGGCCCAACCTGGTCTTCCTGCGCGACGGCCGGGTCGTGCGCCAGCTCGCCCGGCCGAGTCACGCTCAGCTCGAGGAAGCCTTCGCCGAGCTGGCCAGGCAGCCGACGCGCTGAGCCGGGGGCGACCCCAGCGCCGCCGAGGCTCCGGGGGACGGTCTCGCCGCGACGCGGTCCCAGTACGGCCGGGCCTGCGGCTATGATTCGGAGAGTGAGCCCCCTCGCCCACTTTCACCCCGCCGTAGGTGACTGGTTCGCCGAAAGGTTCGGCGAGCCCACGCCCCCGCAACGCGACGGCTGGCCCCTCATCCGCGAGGGACGCCACACGCTGATCGCGGCGCCCACGGGCTCGGGCAAGACGCTCGCCGCGTTCCTCTCGGCGATCGACTCGCTGCTGCGCC
>CAZMRX010000499.1:0-3751 GCA_964568755.1 uncultured Acidobacteriota bacterium
TCCGCCTTCGTGCCCGAGGAGGACGAGGGCTACTTCATCACCGTCCTGCAGGCCCCCGCGGGCGCCTCGCTCGGCTACACCACCGAGATCGCGAAGCAGGCCGAGGCGATCCTGTTCGCCGAGCCCGACATCCGCGCGGCCTTCTCGGTGGTGGGCTTCAGCTTCTCGGGCGCCGCGCCCAACAACGGCCTGATCTTCACGCGGCTCAAGGACTACCACGAGCGGCCCGGCAAGGACCACTCGCTCGCCGCCGTGCTCGGGCGGATCCGCGGCCCGCTGATGGGGATCACCGGCGGCCTCGTGATCCCGTTCGCACCGCCCGGGATCCAGGGGCTGTCCGTCTTCGGCGGCTTCCAGTACCAGCTGCTCGACCAGACCGGCGGCGACATCTCGCGGCTCGCCGAGACGATCGGCTCGCTGAGCGCGGCCGCAGCGAAGAGCGGCGAGGTGGTGGGCCTGTTCTCCAGCTTCCGGGCCAACGACCCGCAGCTGGTGGTCGACATCGACCGCGACCGCGCCCGCAGCCTGGACCTGCCGCTGCGCGAGGTGACCGACGCGCTCCAGGTGTTCCTGGGCTCGGCGTACGTGAACGACTTCGACTTCAACAACCGCGCGTACCGCGTCTACGTCCAGGCCGACCAGCAGTACCGCGCCGACCCCGACAGCCTGCGCCAGCTCTACGCCCGCTCCGCGAGCGGCGCGATGGTGCCGCTCGACAGCGTGGTGCACGCGCGCGAGACCACGGCGCCCCAGGTGATCAGCCACTTCAACCTGTTCCGCTCCGCCGAGATCAACGGAGCCGCCGCGCCCGGCACCAGCTCCGGCCAGGCGCTCTTGGCGATGGAGCGGCTCTCGCGCGAGACGCTGCCGCCCGGGTTCGACTTCGCGTGGTCGGGCCAGTCGCTCGAAGAGAAGAAGTCGGGCGCCCAGGCCGCGTTCCTGTTCGCGCTCAGCCTGATCGTGGTCTACCTGGTGCTCGCGGCGCAGTACGAGAGCTGGGTGCTGCCCTTCATCATCCTGCTCGGCGTGCCGCTCGCGATCATCGGCGGCCTGGGCGCCCAGCTGCTGCGGGGCCTCAACAACGACGTGTTTTGCCAGGTCGGCCTGGTGCTGCTGATCGGGCTCGCAGCCAAGAACTCGATCCTGATCGTCGAGTTCGCGGAGCAGCTGCGCGAGCGCGGGCTCTCGATCGTGGATGCCGCGGTCGAGGGCAGCCGGATCCGGCTGCGGCCGATCCTGATGACGTCGTTCGCGTTCATCCTGGGGGTGCTGCCGCTCGCCTTCGCGACGGGCGCCGGCGCCGGTGCCCGCAACTCCGTGGGCACTTCCGTGGCCGGCGGCATGCTCGCCTCAACGCTTCTCTCGGTCATCTTCATCCCGGTGCTGTACGTGGTGATCCGCTCCTGGGCGCCGGGCAAGGCACGCCGCAGCGCCCAGGACGAGCGCAACGTGGCGGCAGCGGTGGCAGGCCATGAGTAGACGTCTCGTTTCCCTGTTCGTCGCGCTCTTCGGGCTCGCCCTGGTGCGCGCGGCGGCCGCGCAGCAGCCGGTCCCGGGCGACTCCCCCGTCCTCGAGCAGGTGACGTTCGACGAGGCCGTGAGCCGGGCGATCGCCCGCAACCCGAGCGTCGGCGAGGCCGCGCAGGCGATCCTGCGGGCCGAGGCGCTGCTGAGCGAGGCGCGCAGCGTGTTCCTGCCACTCGCCTACGGCAACGTGGGGACGGCGGTGCTCGACTCCGCCCGCGGCTTCTCCGGCAACATCGTCCAGCCGCAGACCCAGACCGCGTTCAGCGCCACGGCGTCGTACCCGGTACTCGCTGCCTCGCGCTGGGCCGCCAAGAACCAGGCCTCGGACCGGGTGGAAACCGCACGGGTCGCCGCCCAGGAGACGCGGCTCCAGGTCGCCCTCAGCGCGGCCCAGGCCTACCTCGCCGTGATCGCGGCCGAGAGGCAGCTCGAGATCGTCGTGCGCAACCGCGACACGGCCCAGGTCCTCGAAGACTACGCGCGCACCCGGCTCGAGGCCGGCCAGGGCAGCCGGTTGAATCACGTGCGGTCGATGCAGCAGCGGGCGAGCGCCGAGGGCCTGGTGGAGCTCGCGGCGCTGCTGGTGCGGCGGGGACAGGAAGCCCTGGGCGTCGCGGCGTTCGCCCCCGGCCCCCTGGGCGTCAAGGGCGAGCCGGTCCTGTCCACGGCGATCATCCCGCCGGACGACTCCTGGCTGGAGAAGCGCCCGGACATCCAGCTCTTCACGTCCGAGCTCGCGGGCGCGGAGCGCGTCGCCTCGGACGCGTGGAAGAGGTGGCTCCCGAACGTGACGGCGTCCTTCACGCCGCGCTACGTCACTCCCGCCGGCCTGTTCGAGCCGTCGAAGTCCTGGCGGGCCTTCTTCTCGCTCGAGGTCCCGATCTTCGACGGCACGCTCGGCCCGCAGAGGCGCGTCGCGATCGCCGACCGCGAGGCAGCCAGGCTCCGGCTCGAAGGCCTCCAGAACGAGGCGCGCTCGGAGCTGCGCATCGTGCAGGAAGCCGTGAGGCGCACCGAGCGGATCGTGAAGGCGATCAGCGAGGCGGCCGAGAGCGCCAAGGAAGCGCTGCGCATCACCGAGATCGCGTACCGGGCCGGCGCGACCACCAACATCGAGGTGGTCCAGGCCCAGCAGGACGCCCGCAACGCCGAGATCGAGGCCTCAGTCGCCGAGGACCGGCTTCGGCAGGCCCGCCTCGATCTCCTGGTCGCTCTGGGGCAGTTTCCTTAGTCAGCGAGGTTCCGCGCAGCTTCCGTTGTCGGTGCGATTGCGGAACCTCGCTTTCTGAGCCGGTCGCGTCCCCGTTCAGCCGGTCCTGCCTCGTCGTCCGGGCGTCCGTGAGCTCCTGCTGTCCGTCCGGAAACGGACGGGGCAGGAGGCCGGTCGAACGGAGCCAACGGATCGGGCCTGGGCCAACGGATCGAGCCGAAGCCAACGGGCCGAGCCTGGGCCAACGGGCCGAGCCAGAGCCAACGGATCAGCCCAGAAAGCGACGTTCCGCTTCGGCAACGGCAACGAACATCGCGCGGAACGTCGCTGACGGGGAACGTCGCTAGACGACCCCCTGATCCATCATCGCGTTGGCGACCTTCAGGAAGCCTGCGATGTTGGCGCCGTTGACGTAGTGGCCCTTGGTCCCGAAGCGCTCCGCGGTTTCCCAGCAGGCCTCGTGGATGCTCTTCATGATGCCGTGGAGGCGCTTGTCCACCTCCTCGCGGCTCCAGCTGAGGCGCATGCTGTTCTGCGACATCTCGAGCCCGGAGGTCGCGACGCCGCCGGCATTCGCCGCCTTGCCGGGCCCGTACAAGATCTTCGCGTCCAGGAACAGGTTGACGGCGTCGATCGTGCTCGGCATGTTGGCGCCTTCGGCGACGACATAGACGCCGTTCTTGAGCAGGTTGGCGGCGTCCTTGGCGTTTATCTCGTTCTGCGTCGCGCTCGGGAATGCGCAGTCGGCCTTGTGGTTCCAGAGCGGGTTCATGTCGAGCTTGGAATCGAGCGCGACGTAGGTCGCGGTCTTGAACTTGTCGGCGTACTCCTTGATGCGCCCGCGGCGGACGTTCTTGAGCTCCATCGCGAACTTGAGCTTGTCCTTGTCGATGCCCGCCTCGTCGTAGACGTAGCCGCTCGAGTCGGACAGCGTCACCACCTTGCCGCCCAGGTCGAGGATCTTCTCGACCGTGTACTGCGAGACGTTGCCGCTGCCGTAGACGAGGCATGTCT
>CAZMRX010000500.1:0-3738 GCA_964568755.1 uncultured Acidobacteriota bacterium
GGCCACGCTCTCCTCGCCGCGCTCGTGCCGCACTCGGACCCGCTGCACAAGGTGACGATCATCCCGCGCGGCATGGCGCTCGGCCTCACCCAGCAGCTGCCGAGCGAGGAGAAGCACAACTGGTCGAAGGAGCAGCTCGAGGCGCGCATCGCCGTCTGCATGGGCGGCCGCATCGCCGAGGAAGCCACCTTCCAGCAGATCACCACCGGCGCGCAGAACGACATCGAGCAGGCGACCGAGATGGCGCGCAAGATGGTCTGCGAGTGGGGCATGAGCGAGGCGCTCGGACCGCTCACCTACGGCAAGAAGGAAGAGGCCATCTTCCTGGGCAAGGAGTTCAACCGGCACCAGGACTACTCCGAGGCCACGGCGCTCAAGATCGACGCCGAGATCAAGCGCATCGTCAGCGAGCAGTACGACCGCGCGACGAAGATGCTCACCGAGCACCGGCCGGTGCTGGTGCGCATCGCCGAGGCGCTGCTCGAGCACGAGGTGCTCGACGCGCCGCAGCTCAAGCAGCTGATCGCGGGCGAGCCGCTGGCGGTCAAGGTCCCGCCCGTCGCCGCGGCGCCACCGGCGCCGAGCCGGGAGCCGCGCGCTCCGGAAGAGGGCCGTCCGGCGGGGATCCTCCCGCCGCCAGTGGCGGATCCGCGGCCCTCGTCCTAGGGCCGCTCGCGGAGGGGGCGATAGAGAGCACGGGGCGCCGCCTTTACCGCATCCCGCTGCGGGGCGCCCCCGTGGGCCTGGGCGAGCGCACGCTCGTCATGGGCATCCTCAACGTCACGCCCGACTCGTTCGCCGGGGGCATCGCCGCCGGTCCCGACGCCGCGCTCGCGCACGGGCTGCGGCTGTTCGAGGAGGGTGCCGACTGGGTCGACGTGGGCGGGGAGTCGACGCGTCCGGGCGCCCAGCCGGTCGCGCCCGACGAGGAGCGTCGCCGCGTGGTCCCGGTGATCGAGGCGCTGCGGCGCCGCGGCGCCGGGCCGATCTCGGTCGACACCACGAAGGCCGAGGTGGCGGCTGCCGCGCTCGACGCCGGCGCCGACATGGTGAACGACGTGAGCGGCTTCGGGTACGATCCCGCCATGGCGACGCTCGTGGCCGCGCGCGGCGTGCCCGCGGTGCTGATGCACCTGCGCGGCGGCTTCGAGCAGATGCACCGCGCGCCTGGCTACGCGGACGTGATGGCGGAGGTCGTGAGCGAGCTCGGCGCGGCGCTGGCGCGCGCCGAGGCTGCGGGCGTGCCGCGCGAGCACGTGCTCGTCGACCCCGGCATCGGCTTCTCCAAGGACGCCGCGCACAGCCTGGAGACGCTGCGGCGGCTGGGCGAGCTCCAGGCGCTCGATCGCCCGGTGCTGGTCGGCCCCTCGCGCAAGAGCTTCATCGGCCGCGTGCTCGACCTGCCGGTCGAGCGGCGGCTGATGGGGACGGCGGCGGCGGTGGCCGCGTGCGTGATGCTCGGGGCGCACGTGGTGCGCGTGCACGACGTGCGCGAGATGGTCGAGGTGGTGCGCGTGTGCGACGCGATCCGGGGCGCAACGCCCGGGAGGGCCGCGTGATCGCAGACCGCCTCGCGTCCTTCTTCACCGGCACCGAGTTCGCCTGGTGGGACCTCGTCGACATCGTGATCGTGGCGTTCCTGGTCTACGAGCTGCTCCGCTTCCTGCGCGGCACCCACGCCGTGCAGATCGCGCTCGGCGGCGTCGTGCTGGTGCTGCTCTACTGGGCCTCGATCCTGTTCAACCTGCAGACGGTCAACTGGCTGCTGCGCACCTTCCTGCCGTTCCTGGTGTTCGGCATCATCGTGGTGTTCCAGGCGGAGATCCGGAAAGGCCTCGCCCACCTCGGCCGGGCGCCCTTCCTGGGCGGGGCCGCGCGCCGCCGCCAGGAGGAGGTCGTCGACGAGATCGTGCTCGCCGCCACGCGGCTCGCGTCCGAGCGCACCGGCGCGATCCTGGCGCTCGAGCGCGAGATGGGCCTGCGCAGCTACATCGAGACCGGGATCGCGCTCGACGCGATCGTGACCTACGACCTGCTCGTGAGCATCTTCCACCCCGCGACGCCGCTCCACGACGGGGCGGTCGTGATCCAGGGCAACCGCGTGGCGGCGGCCGCGTGCTTCCTGCCGCTGACCGTGCACCCGGAGCTCAGCCGCACGCTCGGCAGCCGCCACCGCGCGGCGATCGGGCTCTCGGAGGACACGGACGCGGTCGCGATCGTGGTCTCGGAGGAGACCGGCATCATCTCCCTCGTCGAGGACGGCCAGATCCGGCGCGAGCTCGACGGACCCGCGCTGCGGCTGGCGCTGCTCGCCTCGCTCGGGCTCCAGGAGGCGCCGGCCGCCGCGGCGCCGGCCCCCGCCGCCAGCCAGGGGCAGCGGTGAAGCCCTTCGAGGGAGACGTGTCGCTGCGACTCGCCAGCCTCGCGCTCGCCGCGGGGCTGTGGTTCGTGATCGCGGGCAAGCAGACCGCCGAGCGCGGCGTGGGCGTGCCGGTCGAGCTGCGGAACGTGCCGCGCGACCTCGAGCTGACGGGCGACCCCGTCAACGCCGTGGACGTCCGCGTGCGCGCCTCGCCCGGCCTGATCAACAGCCTCGAGGCGGGCAAGCTCCTCGCCACGATCGACCTGGGCGGGGCCAGCGAGGGAGAGCGCATCGTGCAGCTCACGCCGGACATGATCCAGGTCCCGTTCGGCTTCCGGGTGGTCAAGATCACGCCGTCGCTGCTCACCCTCAACCTCGAGCGCACCCAGCGCAAGCAGATCCCGGTGCGGCCGCGGGTGATCGGCCGCCCCGCGGACGGCTTCGAGATCGCCGGGGTCGCGAGCGACCCGGCCGAGGTGCGCGTGGCGGGCCCGCGCAGCCGGGTGCGCGAGATCGAGAGCGCCTTCACCGAGCCGGTCTCGGTCGAGGGCGCCAGCGCCAGCGTCTCCGAGGCGGTCGGCGTCGGCCTCGAGGACCCGCTGCTGCGCCTCGAGGACGGCAGCCGCGTGCGCGTGACGGCGCGCGTGCGCGAGCTGGAAGAGACGCGCACCTTCGACGGTCTCCCGGTCGAGGCGCGCGGCCGCGCGGTGCGCCTGACGCCGGGGCGCGTCCGCGTGTCGGTGTCGGGCCCGGCGTCCCAGGTGCGCGCGCTCGCCGTCGCGGACGTGCGAGCGTTCGTGACCGTTCCGAGCGAGGGGGCCGCTCCCGCGCGACTGCCTGTCGCCGTCGAGATCGGCTCGGGGCATCCGGCGGTCAGCGTGACGCTCACGCGGCCCGCGGAGGTGGCGATCAGGCCCGCGGGGCCGGGAGGAAGGCAGTGACCCACGCGCGGGGCGCGCAGCGCACGCTGTTCGGCACCGACGGCATCCGCGGCACGGCCAACGTCTACCCGATGACGCCCGAGCTCGCGCTCTGCCTCGGCCGGGCCGTCACCTTCGTGGCCGGCCGCGCCGAGCGCCACGCGCCGCGGGTGCTGATCGGCAAGGACACCCGGCTCTCGGGCTACATGCTCGAGACGGCGCTCGCCGCCGGCGTCACGTCGATGGGCGGGCGCGTGCTGCTGTGCGGGCCGGTGCCGACGCCGGCGGTCGCGCACCTCACCGTCAGCATGCGCGCCGACGCCGGGATCGTGATCAGCGCCAGCCACAACCCCTACGACGACAACGGCATCAAGATCTTCGGCCCGGACGGGTTCAAGCTCCCGGACGCGGCCGAGGCGGAGATCGAGGAGCTGCTGGGCGACGGCGCCGCGCTCT
>CAZMRX010000501.1:0-3714 GCA_964568755.1 uncultured Acidobacteriota bacterium
CTGGGCGAGCGCCTCTCGGTTTACTACTGCATCGACGACTACGCTTCTCTTCCGGATGTCGATTCGGCTGCGGTGCGGGCGATGGACGAGGATCTCACGCGGAGAGCGGACCTGGTGTTCGTTGCCTCGGATACTCTGCTGGACGCCAAACGCCAACTGAACCCCGAGACATACGTAAGCGCACACGGAGTCGACCTCGAGCACTTTGGGCGAGCGCTCGATCCCGGGTTGCCCGAGCCCGGGGACCTGCGAGAAGTCCCGCGGCCGATCGTCGGGTTCTTTGGCCTGATCGAGCGTTGGATCGACCTCGACCTGGTGGCTCACCTCGCGGCGCAGCGGCCCGCGTGGAGCTTCGTCATGGTCGGTCGTGTTGCCGTGCCGGCGAGCGAGGTGCCCAGGCTCCCCAACCTGCACTTTCTGGGCAAACGCCCGTACGAGAGTCTGCCGGCCTACGGCCGGCTGTTCGACGCGGCGATCATCCCGTACCGGCTGACACAACAGGTTCTCCATGCCAACCCCATCAAGCTACGCGAGTACCTCGCCATGGGCCGGCCCGTCGTTGCCGTGAGCACGCCCGAGATCGACAAGTACGCGGATGTGGTCGAGGTTGCGCGATCGCCTGAGGAGTTCCTGGCGAGGCTGGATGGCGTCGTCACGCGTGCCCGTGCCCCCGCCGTCGTCCAGCGGCGTTTGCAGAGAGTCTCGAATGAGGGCTGGGAAGCTCGCTTGGAGAAGGTGATGGAGGTCGTAGGCCGGCGTCTTCGTTGAGGGTTCCCGACGACTGGGCTAGACTCCTTCGATACCGCGCCGCGGGTTTCCCTCCCACCCGGGCGTTCATGGACCTTCAGAATGAAGAGCGCAGTCTACCTCCGACGAGCCGAGCGCAAGCACCCGCTCCCGGTCGTCAGGGAGCTGTTGGAGGCCTGCCGTTGGGACGAGCTGATCGCTTCCCAGGCCGCGGTAGTGATCAAGCCTAACCTCTGCACGGAGCGCGTCGAGCAGATTCACACCGCAAACACCTCTCTCGCAGTGCTTCGAGCCGTTTGCGAGGTGCTTAAGGCCAGGACGTCGAGGATAACGATCGTCGAATCGAACGGCGCGCGTTATCCCGCCGAGGCTGCGTTCGAGAACAACGGCGTTTACAGGCTGGCCGAAGAGCTGAAGCTCGAGGTGAAGAACCTTTCGAAGGACGAGCTCGTCGAGACCGGCGACCCGCGCATGAAGGGCTTCGGGATGGCGAAGACGTGGCTCGAAGCCGACGCGTTCATCACCCTGCCGGTTCTCAAGACGCACGGGACCACGGTGTTCACGGGGGCCCTCAAGAACCAGTGGGGCTGCATCCCCCGATACGACCGCATCCTGCTTCACAAGCACCTTCACGAGCTGATCGGCGCCGTGAACCGGATCAAGCCTCCTGTGATCGCCCTGATGGACGGTCTCGTCGGGATGCAGGGGCGGGGTCCGATCAACGGCTACCCGATCGACTTGAACGTGCTGCTGGCCTCTCGCGATCCCGTTGCCCTCGATGCCACGGGGATGCGCCTCATAGGCCTCGAGCCGGCCACAAGCCGGCACCTGCTGCACGCAGGCAGCCTCGGTCTCGGCCGGTGGGCCGCCGACCAGATAGAGATCGACGGGCCGTTCGCCGATGTTGCTGTCAAAGCCGAGCCGTCGGCGGAGGACTGGGCGATCCGAGTGATGAACCAGGTCGCCCGTTCCGAGTTCCTGACCAAGAACGTCCTGCTGAACGACGGGATCTTCTACCCGGCACGGCGCACCGTGATCATCCTCCGGTGGCTGCTCAGTCGCTTCCGACCTACGCCAGCGTAGACCGACGCACGGCGAGCCGTCCGCCTGGCAGGAAGACAAGCATGAGCGGCAGCCAATCTCCTCATCGACGGCTAGAGCACCTGCGGCCCGGACTGTGGCTCTGGGTGGTACTGATAGTCATCACTCCTCGCATAGCCTTCCTGGCGATATCTCCTCAGCGTGACGTTTACGGCAACGCCAGCTGGGTCATGTCGGTGGCAGACAGCGTTGCTCAGGGTCACGGCTTTCTCGGCGAGGATGGCGAGCCGAGGGCTACTTCGGGCCGATGTACGTCTGGTTTCTCGCGAGCGCAAAGGCTCTCGGAGGTAGCTGGCTCTGGTCGATCAAGCTGGGCCATGTTGGCCTTGACCTGATCACCGCCTTGGTAATGTGCCGATTGATGCTCCGCTACTTCTCGACGGCTGGGATCGACGGCTGGCGTTCCACGAACATGGAATCGGTCCAAGCCCTTGGCCTACCTGATCGTCGCGTTTGTAGGCTACTTCTACGTTGTTGTTGCCGCAGGAATGCCGATGATCCGCTACTTCATCCCGGCCCTGCCGTTGCTGCTGGCCGCAGCAACGGCAGGCCTTCACAGGTCGATGCTGCGGGAGACCACTCCAGCGACCAGGTAAGGCGAGCTCGCAAGCATGAAATGCTGGCCGTTGTGCTACCGTCCTCGCCACTGACGCGGAGTGGAATGGAACCGCTCTCTTGAGCCAGGGTCAAGCGGAATGAGCACGAACAGACCGAATCTCGCGACCAAGGGCGCCCCCGTGGCGCCTACCGTCAGCCTCGTGTTTGGCCTGCTGGCTGCGCTGGTGCTGCTCTACTCACCTGTCCTCCCCCCACTCATCTCGCAGTGGGCCAACGATGACGACTACACGCACGGCTTTCTAATCCTGCCGCTGGCGTTGTACTTTGCCTGGGAGAAGCGTGGGCTGCTCGCTGCATTGTCACCCAGCGCCAGCATCGGGGGTGCGGGTCTGCTCGCGGCTGGGCTGGTGATGCTCGTGGTCGGGTCAGTAGGGGCCGAGTTGTTTCTGCAGCGATTCTCGCTCGTCGTGTCCGTGGCCGGGCTTGTGTGGCTCATTCTCGGGGCATCCTTCCTGCGTGAGCTGGCGTTTCCTCTGGCGTTTCTCGTGTTCATGATTCCACTCCCGGCGATCGTCATGAATGCCGTGGCGTTTCCGCTACAGCTGTTCGCGGCGCAGTCGGCTACGTTCTGCATGGAGGTGGCTGGGATTCCGGTGCTGCGGGAGGGCAACACGATCGTGCTGACGAACACCACGCTCGAGGTTGTCGAGGCGTGCAGCGGGATACGGTCGCTGCAGGCGCTCTTGGCGCTCGGGGCGGTGTACGGGTACTTCACGCAGAAAGCTGTCTGGAAGAGGTGGGCGTTGCTGGTGCTGTCGATACCGATTGCGATCCTGGCGAATGCGTTTCGCGTGGCGGGGACGGGGTTTCTGGCGCACTTCATCGGGCCGGAGGCGGCGCAGGGGTTCTACCACTCGTTCGCGGGGTGGATCGTGTTCGGGGTTGCGTTCGTGTTGATGCTTGGGGCGGGGACGCTGCTGGGGCGGCTGCCGGACGGCGGTGTTGCGGCTGGGCCGGCTCCGATGGAGAAGCAGGCATGAAGCGGTGGCCGTTCGTCGTCGCGCTGGTGATGATGGGGGGGACGTGGGCGTTTCTGGCGTCGCGGACCGGTGCTGAGCCCTCGCTCTCGCGGAAGCCATTCGCCGAGTTCCCGCTGCAACTGGGACACTTCCAAGGGCGCGACCGTGAGATGGACGAGGAGGTGCTCGAACTGCTGAAGCTGACGGACTACGTGATGCGGGTGTACGTGCCGTCCTCGTCGGAGGAGCCGGCGGCTGGGGCATTCGAGGGGCAGATGCGGCAGGCGGC
>CAZMRX010000502.1:0-3713 GCA_964568755.1 uncultured Acidobacteriota bacterium
CGTTGGGTCCCCGTACGCGGTGGATCTGGCGGGGATTCACCTCGTGGCACACGCCGTCGACGGCGCGGAACGACCCGAACGTCTTCACGAGCGACTCGACGAGGATCACCAGGGTCTCCGGGGCGGCTGCGACCAGCAGCCGCCCGCGTTGCGGCGCGGCAGCGGCAGGTCCAGCGCCTGCAGCTCGGCCGTGTCGCGGCCGACGAGGACGGGGACGGCGCCGGGGCGCAGCTCGACGTCGAGGATGTCGAGCCTCGCCCGTCCGATCAGGCCGACGATCGCGGCCTGGCGGTCGAGGCCGCCCCGCGCCAGCCGCACGTGCGTGGCGTCGGCCGGGACCTGGTTGAGGGTCGGGTCCACCGGAAGCCAGAGGCCCCGGCCGGGAGCCTCGGCGATCCAGACCTCGGGCCAGGCGTGGTAGTAGAAGGCGCCTCGCAGGTAGACGAGACCGACGGCGATCCGCGCCGGAAGGCCGAGCGAGCGGGCCATCGCGACGTAGAGGGCGGTGTGCTCGTTGCAGTCTCCGACCCGGGTCTGGAGCACCTCCAGCGCCGAGGGCAGGCTCACCGTCGGGCGCTTCTCGACGATGGCGTGGACGTGGCGTGCCAGCCGCTCGGCGCGCAGGCGCGGGGTTGCGGCGCCGGCCGCGGCCTTCTCGGCCTCGGCGCGGATCTCGGGGGCGTCGCTCTCGAGGAAGAGTTCCGGGCGCAGGTACGCGTCGAGGTCGCCCGGAGCCGGGCCGGGTGCGAGGTCGCGTGCGTCCGTCACCTCGATGGTCCCGTCGACGTTCGACTGGCCGGCGCCCGAGAGGTCGGCCGCGTCGAGCCCCGCGAGCCCGTCGATCCGGACGCGCAGCCGCGCGACCGTGCGCGGGTCGTCGATCCGTCGCGGACGCACCGGTACGAGGGCGCTCGCTTCGAGCATGTCGGCCTGGACGGCTCCCGGCACCGCGAGCGCCTGCGCCTGCTCCTGCGTCTCGCGCACGACCTGCAGGCCCATCGGGCTCTCCTCGCGCACGACCTCGCCGACGTCGGTGATCCAGGACCTCGTGGTCACGCCGGCGAGGCGGCCCTCGACCCGGAAGGCCGGAACCGGCCGGCCGGCGGCGCGCACCACCTCGCGCGCCTGCACCTCCACGGTCATCGCCGTGTTGCGCAGCGTCGCCGGGTCGAAGACCGAGACCACGTGCGTCTGCCCCGGCTCGAGGCCGCGGGCGGCGAGCGCGCGCGGCAGGTTGAGCGAGAGGGCGGGCGGCTCCGCCAGCTGCCGGCTCTCGCGCCTCTCGCCCGAGGAGTTGCGGATCACGAGGTCGAGGCGCAGGCCGGAGAGCGCCCCCTCGACGTGGGTGGGGCCGGTGCCGGGGTCGAGCGCGAAGGAGAAGCTCCGGAGCGCGAAGGCGCGGTCCACCACGGCGCGGCTGGTCATCCGCACGGCGGTCGTGGCGCCGACGAGGTTCATCTGGAGCCGGGCGTCCTCGCGGATCTCGTAGCCGTCGTCGAGCGGCGTCGTCTGGCCCACGGAGAAGCCGATCTTGTCGCCGCGGTAGTAGATGCCGCGCCAGTGTGCCGACGAGGCGTAGCTCGCGAGGTCGGCGGCGAGGGCGAGCGGGGTGGAGGAGAAGGCCCTGCGGACCAGCACCCCCATCTGGACGAGCCAGGCGACCACCACGAGCGCCGACGCCAGCCGGGCGGCCGGTGCGGGGAGCGGACGCAGCAGCTTCACGCCGTCCGCGCGCCCCTGAGGCTCATCGCTTTCATTATAGACTCGCGCCCCGGTGGAGCTCTCCCGCCTCGAGATCGTGCTCGTGCGTCCGAGCCGTCCGCAAAACGTGGCGGCGGCCTGTCGTGCCATGAAGAACATGGGCCTGCGGACGCTGTGGCTCGTGGAGGCGAAGCCGGGCACCTCTGACCCGTCGGCGCGGGCGCTCGCGTACGGCGCCTGGGACGTGCTCGACGGTGCCAGGACGGCGGCAAGCCTGCTCGAGGCGGTTTCCGCGAGCGGAGCGGTCGTCGGCACGAGCGGGCTCGACGTGGACGGCGCCTGGAGCCCGCGGCGTCTCGCGGCGGAGGCGCCGGCGCTGCTCGGGGGGCGGACCCTGAGCGTCGTCTTCGGCCCCGAGGCGACGGGCCTGACCGCCGCCGAGCGGGCGCTGTGCCACCGGCTGGTCCGGATTCCGACGGACCCGGAGCAGCCCTCGCTCAACCTGGCCCAGGCGGTCCTGCTCGTGGCTTACGAGCTGCGGCTCGCCTCCCTGGCCGGCGCCGCGGCCACCCCCGAGGCGGACGCGGAGCCGCGCGCGAGCGCGGGCGAGGTGGAGGCGGCGATCCGCGAGCTGCGCGAGGGCCTGCTCGAAGTCGGCTACCTGGACCCCCGGAACCCGGACCACATCCTCGCGGAGCTGCGCGGGCTCGTGACGCGCGCGCAGCCGACGCCGCGGGAGGTGCTGCTGCTGCGCGGGCTCGCCAAGCAGGTGGCGTGGGCGGGCCGCGTTGCGCGCGGAAGGTGAAGCACCGGATAATCCTGCGGGGGCTCTCGCGATGGCGACGGACGATACGCACGGCGGTTCACAAGGAGCGCCCGGGTTCCAGATTCCGCGCCTGCTGCGCGCCGCCGAGGTGCTGGTCGCCGACGGAAGGGTGTTGCGCGGCCGCGTGTTCCTCCCCGCGACCGCGGCGTCGCACCCCGGCGCGATGCGCGCCGAGGAGTGGATGAACGACCCGCAGCCGTTCTTCCCGTTCCTGCCCGACGGCGAGGGCAGCCCCGTGATCCTGAACAAGGAGCAGCTGGTCGTGGTGACGGTGGCGGCCTCGGCCGACCGCGACGAGACGCAGGACGCGGTGGGAGCGCCGATGCGGCGCGTGAGCGTCGAGTGCGGCGCGCTCCGGCTCGCCGGCGACGTGCTGGTGGACATGCCCGCGAACCACTCGCGGCTGCTCGACCTGCTGAACCGCCCCGGGGCATTCCTGAACGTGCGCGAGGGCGAGCGGCACCACCTGGTGTCGAAGGCCCGCATCACGCGCGTGAGCGAGGGCCCGGCGTCCCGGGCCTGAACGCTCGTTGAGCGAGGGCGCCATCGGCGGACGCGCGAAGGCCAGGGCGGGGGAGCGGGCGCTGCTCGTGGGCCTGGCGCTGGGCGCGCGCGACCGCGCGCGCACCGAGGCCTCGCTCGAGGAGCTGGCGGAGCTCGCGACGAGCGCGGGGGCGAAGGTCGCGGGCGTGGCGCTGCAGGAGCGCAAGCGGCGCGACCCCGCGACGCTGGTGGGCAAGGGCAAGGTCGAGGAGATCAAGGCCCGCTGCGAGGAGGAAGACGCGGACCTCGTGCTGTTCGACGAGGACCTCTCGCCCGCGCAGCAGCGCAACCTGGAGAAGTCGCTCGAGCGCAAGACGCTCGACCGCACCCAGCTGATCCTCGACATCTTCGCGCGGCGGGCGCGCACGCGCGAGGGCCGGCTGCAGGTGGAGCTCGCGCAGCTCGAGTACCTGCTGCCCCGCCTCGCGGGCCAGGGCGTGCTCCTGTCGCGGCTCGGCGGCGGGATCGGGACGCGCGGACCGGGCGAGACCAAGCTCGAGACGGACCGCCGTCGCATTCGCCAGCGGATCCAGGCGGTGAAGCGCGAGATCGAGCACGTGCGTCGCGAGCGGCACACGCGGCGCGAGGCGCGCGGGCGCCGCGAGGCCCCGGTCGTGGCGCTCGTGGGCTACACCAACGCCGG
>CAZMRX010000503.1:0-3692 GCA_964568755.1 uncultured Acidobacteriota bacterium
CGGCATGAAGCAGCGGCTGGTGATGTGCTCGGCCTTCCTGCACCGGCCGCGGGCGGTGCTGGTCGACGAGCCGATGGTCGGGCTCGACCCGCGCGGCGCGCGGCTGATCAAGGACGTCTTCCGCGCGATGAGCCAGAAGGGCGTCGCGATCCTGATGAGCACGCACACGCTCGAGGTGGCCGCCGAGATGTGCGACCGCATCAGCATCATCCAGGGCGGCCGGATCATCGCGCGCGGCACCGTCCCCGAGCTGCACGCGCTCGCCGGGACCGACGACCCGCAGCTCACGCCGGTGTTCCTGAAGCTCACGGGCGGCGGCGCCTTCCAGGAGATCGAGCTGTGACGTGCGCCTTCCCCTGGCTGCTGCTGCCGGTGTTCTGGAGCGCCAGGAACCGCGCGCGCCGCGGCGAGCGCGGCGACGGCCTCCGCGCGGGGCTGTTCGGCGGGATCGCGCTCGGCGTGGCGGGAGCGCTGTTCGCGATCGCCTTCTGGCTCACCTGGCAGCTGCTCGACTACGAGGAGCTCGGCGACTACCTGATCCGCCTCGGCCTCGGCTGGCTGTTCCTCACCTTCCTGTCCTTCGTCGGATTCAGCGCCGTCGTGAGCGCGCTCTCGACCTTCTTCCTGTCCGAGGACCTGCGCCTGCTGCTGCCGGCCCCGGTCCCGTCCGCCCGCCTGTTCCACTCGCGCTTCGCGCGGACGGTGGCGCAGGCGGGCTGGATGGTCGTCGCCTTCGTGCTGCCGGTGCTGCTCGGGCTCGGCCTCGCCCGCTGCGCGCCCCTGGCCTACTACTTCACGGCGCTCGCGACCGTGGTGCCCTTCGTCGTGATCCCGTCCGCGCTCGGCTGCCTAGTCACGCTCGGCCTGGTGAGCGTCTTCCCCGCCCGCCGCGCGCGCGACGTGCTGATGCTGATGGGCCTGCTCTTCGCCGTGGCGCTCGTCCTGCTCGTGCGCTTCCTCAGGCCCGAGCGCCTGCTCAACGTCCAGTCGCTTCCCGACGTGACGGCCTTCTTCGCCACGCTGCAGTCGCCCGTGACCCCGTTCCTGCCGTCCTTCTGGGCCGGCGAGAGCCTGTTCGCGGCGCTGCGCGGCCAGCTCGACCTGCTGCACCTGGGCGCGCTCTGGACGAGCGCCGCGGCCCTCACCGTCCTCGTGCGCGCGGCCTACGGCCGCCACCACTTCTCGGCCTGGAGCAAGGCGCAGGAGGCGCGCAAGGCGCGCTTCACCCGCTTCGCGTTCCTCGATCCGCTGCTGCGCCTCGTCCCGATGGCGCCGGCGCGCCGCGCGCTGCTCGTGAAAGATCTGAAGGTGTTCCTGCGCGACACGACCCAGTGGTCGCAGCTGCTGCTGCTCGTGGCGCTGGCGCTCGTCTACGTCTACAACTTTCGGGTCCTCGACCTCGACCGCATCCCCTACATGAGCCGTCTGGTGAAGAACGCCTACGCCTTCGTGAACCTGGCGATGGCGGCCTTCGTCACGGCAGCCGTGGCGGTGCGCTTCGTCTTCCCGGCCGTGTCGGCCGAGGGCTCGGCCTTCTGGATCGTGCGGACGTCGCCGGTCGAGCCGTCGGCGTTCCTGTGGTCCAAGCTCTGGACGGGCCTGCTCCCGATCCTGGTGCTGGCCGAGGCGCTCACCATCGCGTCGAACCAGCTCCTCGGTGTCGACCCCTCCCTGCGCGTGCTGGGCGCCCTCGGCATCGCATTCATGACGCTCGCTCTCGTGGGCCTCGCCTGCGGCATGGGTGCCGAGCACCCGCGGTTCGCCGCGGAGAATCCCACCCAGGTGGCCGGGTCGTACGGCGGGGTCGCGTTCATGGTCCTGGCGGTGCTCTACATCCTGACGACCGTCGCCCTGATCGCCTGGCCGGCCTCCATCTACCTGTGGCACGACTACCGCGGCCTGCCCATCTCCCCGGGCCGGCAGGCCGCGATGGCGGGCGCGCTCGCCGGCGCGGTCCTGCTGAGCGTCGGCACCTTCTGGCTGGCCATGCGCCGCGGCGTGCGCGCCCTCGAGGCGCTCGGCTGATGTCAGCGGCCTTCCGCGCAGAGTCTGTTTCCGTGCCACTGCGCAACGCCGCTTTCTGGCAGTTTGGTCAGCTGTTACGATGGAAGGCTACATGAAGCGCAACCCAACCCGCGAGGTCCGCATCGGGTCGATCTGCCTGGGCTCGGGCCACCCCGTCGCCGTCCAGAGCATGTGCGCCACCCACACCCAGGACGTGGACGCGACCGTCGAGCAGGCCGAGGCCATCCGCCAGGCCGGCGGGGCGCTCGTCCGCGTCGCGGTCGACAGCCCGAAGGACGTGGAAGGCCTCGCGGCGGTGCGCCGGCAGACGAAGGCCAACCTGGTCGTGGACCTGCAGGAGAACTACCGCCTCGCCGCGAGCGTCGCCCCGCACGTCGACAAGGTGCGCTACAACCCCGGCCACCTCTGGCACCACGAGAAGGCGAAGCCCGTGCGCGAGAAGGTTCGCTTCCTGGTGGACGTCGCGAAGCAGCACGACCTCGCGATCCGCATCGGCGTCAACTGCGGCAGCGTCGACCCCGAGATGAAGGCCCGCTTCCCCGAGGACGACGTGCAAGCGATGGTCGAGTCCGCGCTCGAGCACTGTCGCTTCATGGACGACCTCGGCTTCGAGCGCTACGTGGTGAGCCTCAAGGACTCGCACCCACGGAAGGTGATCGAGGCCAATCGCCGCTTCGCCGAGACGCGTCCCGACGTGCCGCTCCACCTCGGCGTGACGGAAGCCGGCATCCCGCCCGAGGGCGTGATCAAGACGCGCGTCGCTTTCGAGCAGCTGCGCTCACGCGGCATCGGCGACACGCTGCGCGTGAGCCTGACGTTGCCGAACCCGCGCAAGCACGAGGAGATCACGGTCGGGCTGCAGATCCTGGCCGACGTCGCCGCGGGCCGCTTCCGCTCGGTGCCGGTGTTCGACGACGACAAGCTCAACATCATCTCCTGCCCGTCCTGCTCGCGCGTCGAGAACGAGCGCTTCGTCGAGCTGGCCGAGAAGGTGAAGGAGATGACGGCCTACGCCGAGCGCCACGCCGTCACGATCGCCGTGATGGGCTGCCGCGTGAACGGCCCCGGCGAGACCGACGACGCCGACCTCGGCCTCTGGTGCGGCCCCACCCACGTGAACCTCAAGAAGAAGACCGAGACCGTGGGCGCCTACACCTACGACGAGATCCTCCCCCGCCTCAAGTCCGAGCTCGACGCGCTGATCCGCCAGCGAGGTTCCGCGCAACGTTCGTTGTCGTTGTCATAGCGGAACCTCGCTCTTTGAGCCGTTCCGTTGGCCCCGTTGGCCCCGTTGGCCCCGTTGGCCCCGTTGGCCCCGTCGGCGCCGTTACCCCGCTTGTTCCCGTCGGTCCTGCCCCGCTGGCTCGTGGCTCGACCCCGTTGGCCCCGTTGCTTCCGCTGCTACCGGGGCCGGTCGAGGTGCTTGCCGGCCGACTCCAGGTCGGCCTCGACCATCAGCTTCGCGAGCTCCTTGAAGGTCACCTTCGGGGTCCAGCCGAGCAGCTTGCGCGCCTTGCTGGCATCTCCGAGCAGCAGATCGACCTCGGCCGGGCGGAAGTACTTGGGGTCCACCTTGACGAAGTCCTTCCAGTCGAGGCCGACCGAGCCGAAGGCCTCCTCGCAGAACTCGCGGACCGAGTGGGTCTCGCCCGTGGCGATCACGTAGT
>CAZMRX010000504.1:0-3662 GCA_964568755.1 uncultured Acidobacteriota bacterium
CGTCGAGTGGATCCGGGCGGACCTGGCGCCGGTCCGCAGCGCGAGCCGCTAGCCCCGAGCCGCCTGCCCGCACCCTGGCCCGCGGGTCTCGCCCGGGCGGGCATTGACAGCCAGTCGCCGCAGCATATATTGTCCGACAACATATGCTGGCGACGCACGACACCGACCTGAAGAAGGGCAGCGCCGAGCTGCTGATCCTGGCGCTCCTCGAGGCGCGGCCGCGGCACGGCTACGACCTCTCGAAGCTGATCGAGACGCGCTCGCGCGGCGCCGTTCGCTTCAAGGTGGCCTCGCTCTACCCGCTGCTGTACCGGCTCGAGGAGCGCGGCCTGATCCAGGGCCGCTGGGTGGAGAAGGCCGGGCAGCGCCGGCGGCGCTACTACCGCCTGACCGCCCCGGGCCGGGCGATGCTCGAGTCGCGCCGGCGCAGCTTCGCGGCGTTCGTCGATGGCGTGCGGCGCATCGTGGGTCCCGGGCTTGCCTGAGCGCGGAGACCCGGGCCGGCCCGACTGGAAGCGGGAGATCAGGAGCCGCCTCGCGGGTGCGCCGATCGGGGCCGGGCGCCTGGACGAGATCGTGCTCGAGCTCGCGCAGCACCTCGAGGACCGCTACGCCGAGCTGGTCGCCGCCGGCACCCCGCGCCCGGCCGCCGAGCAGGCGGCGCTCGCCGAGCTCGAGGCGAGCGATGCGCTCCGGGACGGGCTCGGACGCCTCTCGCCGGCGCCCGCTCCGCCGGCCGTCGTGCTGGGGCAAGCCTCGAGCGGCGGGCCGTTCCACGGCCTCCCGGCCGACGTTCGCTTCGGCCTGCGCTCGCTGCGGAAAAACCCGGGCTTCACCGCGGCGGCGGTGCTGACGCTGGCGCTGGGCATCGGCGCCAACACGGCGATCTTCAGCCTCGTGAACGCGGTGCTGCTCCAGCGGCTGCCGGTGCGCGAGTCCGAGCGGCTCGTGCACGCGACTTTCGAGGGCGGCGGTGTGCTGTCCTACCCCGAGATCGCCGAGCTGCGGGAGCACCAGCGCGCCTTCGACGGCTTCGCGGCCTTCGGCGGCATCCAGGTGAGCCTCAACCGCGGGGGTGAGGCCGAGCTGGCGGGCGGCCTGATCGTCACCGGGGGCTACTTCGAGGTGCTGGGCGTCCAGCCGGGGCTCGGGCGCTTGATCGCCTCGAGCGACGACGTCACGCCGGGGGGCCACCCGGTGCTGGTGCTCGGCCACGCGTTCTGGCGCTCGCGCTTCGCCGGCGATCCCGGCGTCGTCGGCCGCGAGCTGCTGGTGAACGGCCACCGATTCACGGTGATCGGGGTCGCCCCCGAGGGCTTCCACGGGTCGCAGCTCGGGGTGGAGCACGGACTCTACATTCCGATGATGATGCAGGCGGTCGTGCGGCCGCCGCGGGCGGGCTACTCCGGCGAGATGGACCCCGACCTGCTGCGCACGCGCAACAGCCGCTGGCTCACGGGGCTGGGCCGGCTCCAGCCGGGCACGACCGCCGAGCAGGCCGCCTCGGCCCTCACCAGCCTGGCCGTGGGGCTGTTTCCGCCGCGGCCCGCCGGAGCCCCGCCGATCCAGATCGCGACGGTGCCCGTCGACGTGGGCGACGCGAGCACGCGGGCCCAGCTGCGCTCCGCCGCGACCTTGCTGATGGCGGTCGTGGCCGCCGTGCTGCTGCTCGCCTGCGCCAACGTCGCCAACCTGATGCTGTCCCACGCCGCCGCACGGCGGCGCGAGATCGCGCTGCGCCTGGCGCTCGGCGCCGGCCGCGGACGCGTCGTGCGCCAGCTCCTCACCGAGAGCGTGCTGCTCGCCTGCCTCGGGGCCTTCGGCGGCCTGCTGCTGACCTGGTGGACCCTCGCCGCGTTCCGCGCCTCCGCTCCGCCCCCCGGCGCCCTGCCCATCACGATCCAGGCGAGCGTGGACTTCCGGGTGCTCGCGTTCACGCTCGTCCTCGCCGTGCTCGCCGGCATCGTCTTCGGCCTCGCGCCCGGGCTCACGGCCACGGGCGGGGCCCTGGTTCCGGCGCTGAAGGACGAGTCGTTCGTCCCCGACGCGCGCGCGCGCCGCTTCGACCTGCGCAATGCGCTCGTGGTCGCGCAGGTGAGCCTGTCGCTGCTGCTGCTCGTCACCGCGGGCCTGTTCCTGCGCAACCTGCGCGAGCTCCAGGCGATCGGTCCGGGCTTCGACGTCGAGCGGCTGCTGTCCGCGCAGCTGCCCGTCAACCTGCTGCGCTACACGCAGGACCAGGGCCGCGCGTTCTACCGCTCGGTCGTCGAGCGCGTGGAGGCGTTGCCCGGCGTCGAGTCGGCGAGTGTCGCGCGGGTGGCCCTCCTCGGTGGCGGCAGCCGGGTCGGCAGCATCCACGTGGAGGGCCGGCCGGGCCGTCCCGACCGCTTCCAGAGCGAGGGCGGGGGAGCGGCTGCGCCCGGCCGCGACGCCGTCAGCTCGAACGTGATCGGCCCGGGCTACTTCGCGACGCTCGGCGTGCCGCTCGTCGCCGGCCGCGACTTCGACCCCCGCGACGTCCGCGAGGCCCCGCCGGTGGCGGTCGTGAACGAGTCGTTCTGCCGCCTGCACTTCGCCGACCGGCAGCGTCGCGACGTGCTCGGCCAGCGCGTCAGCCTGAACGGGCCCGAGGGACCCTGGCGCGAGATCGTGGGTGTCGTCGGCGACAGCAAGTACCGCTCGCTCACCGAGCCGCCGACTCCCGTGGCCTACCTGCCGCTGTCGCAGCAGCACGAGACCGGCGTCGTGCTCTACGTCCGCACACGCACGACGCCCGCGAGCCTGCTCGCTGCCGTCCGGCGCGAGGTGCAGTCGCTCGAGCCCAACCTGCCGCTGCCCGAGCTGCGCACCGTCGCCGAGACCGTCTCGAGCTCGCTCTACGCGGCCCGGATGGGGTCGCGCCTGCTGGCCGCGTTCGGCGGCCTCGCGTTGCTGCTGGCGGCGATCGGCGTCTACGGCGTGATCAGCTTCGGGGTCGCGCAGCGCACCCGCGAGATCGGCGTCCGCATGGCGCTCGGCGCCGGCTCGTCCGACGTGCAGGGCCTGGTGCTGCGGCGCGGCCTGCGCCTCGTCGCGCTCGGCGTCGTGGTGGGGCTGGCGCTCGCCGTCGCGGCCGGACGCTTCCTGGAGAGCTTCCTCTACGGCGTGCACGGCAACGACCCGCTCACGTTCGCGGCCGTCGCGGTCGTGCTCGGCGCCGTGGCCTTCCTCGCCTGTCTGCTGCCGGCGCGTCGGGCCATGAAGCTCGACCCGCTGGCCGCGCTGCGCCAGCAGTGAGCCAAGTCGCCCCGGGGCGAGTTCAGCGAATCCAAGCTCTGCGGATCGCCCAGGCCGCCGCCGCGGTCAGGCCAGGATCTCGCTGACCACGCGGCCGTGGACGTCCGTCAGCCGGAACGGACGCCCGAGGTGCCGGTAGGTGAGCCGCGTGTGGTCGATCCCCAGCAGGTGGAGCATGGTCGCGTGCAGGTCGTGGACGCTCACCACGTCCTCGACGGCCATGTAGCCGAGCTCGTCCGTCGCGCCGTGCGAGATTCCGCCCTTGATCCCGCCGCCTGCGAGGAAGAGCGAGAAGCCCTTGATGTGGTGGTCGCGGCCGTCGCTCTGGGCCATCGGGGTGCGGCCGAACTCGCCGCCCCAGATCACGAGCGTCTCGTCGAGCAGGC
>CAZMRX010000505.1:0-3656 GCA_964568755.1 uncultured Acidobacteriota bacterium
GAGTCCGGCCAGGCGGTGGATCACCACGTGAGCGTGTCGGTGAACGGCACGCCCGCGGGTGAGGCGCAGTTTGCGGGCAAGCAACCCTACCGGATCAGCCTGAGCCTGCCCGCCTCGCTGCTGCGGGAGGGAGCGAACGACCTGTCGCTGACGAACGTGGCCGACACCGGGGTCCCGTCACTCGTGTTCCTCGACCGCCTGAGCCTCGCCCACCCGCAGTCGCCGTCGCTCGCGAACGGTCTGTTCGAGGGCACGTGGGCGGAGTCGGGTACGGCGACGATCGCGGGAGCCGGCGCGGTGGCCGTGCTGGACGTCACGGCCGGCGCGCGCTGGCTGAGCGGGTTCGAATCGAGCGGCGGCAGCCTGCGCTTCCGCGCCGAGGCCGGACATCACTATGTCGCCGTGTCGCAGACGGCCCTGCTGATTCCGCGCATCGCAGCCGTCGAGCCGTCCACGCTGCTTGCGACGACGAACCAGGCCGACTACCTGCTGATCGCCCCGAGGGCATTCCTCGCGGCTGGCGAGCCGCTTGTCGAGCGACGGCAGGACCAGGGGCTGGCGGCGCGCGCCGTGGCCTTCGAGGAGATCGCCGCGGAGTTCGGTCACGGCCAGCCGTCTGCCGAAGCCATCCGCAGCTTCCTCGCCTACGCCTTCCACTCCTGGCAGCGGCCGTCGCCGCGCTACGTGCTGCTGCTCGGCGACGCGGGCTACGACCCGCGGAACTTCATCGGCACGTCGCTGCCTTCGCCGCTGCCGGCGCTGTGGGCGAAGACCTCGTACCTGTGGACCGTCTCGGATCCGCAGCTCGCGGCGGTCAACGGCGACGACAGCCTGCCGGACCTCGCGATCGGCCGCTTGCCGGCCACGACGCTCGAGCAGGCCGAGGCGCTGGTGCAGAAGCTGCTGGCGTGGGAGGACTCGGGTCAGGGGCTCGCCGGCCCGGCCGCCCTCGTCGCCGACAACCCCGACCTCGCCGGCGACTTCGAAGCCGACGTCGAGGACATCCGCGCGAGCTTCTTCTCTGCGCGCGAGACGCGAATGCTCAAGCTCAGCGAGCTGGGCGGCGGGATGCGGCCGTCGATCCTCGACGCCTTGAACTCCGGCCTGAGCTACATCAACTACGTTGGCCACGGCGGCGCGGCGGTGTGGGCGAGCGAGAACGTCTGGAACTCCTGGGATGCGGCGAGCCTGCAGGCGCAGTCGCAGCAGCCGTTGCTCGTGACGATGAACTGCCTGAACGGCTACTTCGTCGCGCCCGCATTCGAGTCGCTCTCGGAGTCGCTGCTGAAGGCCGAGGGCCGCGGCGCCATCGCGTCCTTCTCGCCGAGCGGGCTGAGCCTCGACGGCCCGGCGCACCAGTACCACCGCGCGCTGATGGCCGAGGTTACCAGCGGTCAGCACCACAGGCTGGGCGACGCCATCCTCGCCGCGCAGAGGTCGTATGCGGCCACCGGCCTCATGCCCGAGCTCGTCGGTGTCTACCACCTGCTCGGCGACCCGGCGATGGTGATCCGATGACCGCGCCAGCATCGCGACGAGGGGCCGCTCGCAGGTTTCGTTCACCGAAGGGAACGCCGTGAGAACCCCATTGCGTTGGGGTGCGTTGGCGCTGGCGTTTGGGGCTCTGGCGGGGGCGCAGGAGGCGAACGCCGCTCAGCTGAAGCGCGTCCAGTCCTCGAGCTTCACCATGGTCTCCGGGGCCACTCTGACCACCGCGACGCTCAACCCCGCCATCGACCCGACCAAGTCGTTCCTGGTGTTCGGCGTCGAGGAGAACGCGGCGCCGCCGGTCGACGGCCAGATCTCGGGCCAGATCACGAACGCCACAACCCTCACCTTCCAGCGCGCCGCCGGGAACACCGGGAACATTCGGGTGACGTGGTGGGTTGCGGAGTTCACGAGCGGAGTGCGGGTGCTGCGCGGCGCCGCGACGCTCGGGCCCGCGAGCCCCGGTGACCTCACGGTTCCGTTGGCTCCCGCCGTGGACCCGCGCCGCAGCTTCCCGCTCATCAGTCTCCGGACCTCGGGTGCGAGCTACGAGGGCTCCGACTTCGCGCGCGCCGAGATCACGGGCGGCGGCGCGAGCCTCGCGCTCTACCTCTCCAACGGCATCAACTCGCCGGTCGCCGAGTGGCAGGTGGTCGAGTACACGGACGCCGAGGTGCAGAGCGGCACCGTGACTTTCGCCAACACCGACCTCTCGAAGGCCGTGACGCTGCCGAACGCCGTCAACACGGCGAAGTCGTGGCTCGTCTACTCGTACGACTGCCGGCCCGGCCCCCCGGACTGTCCCGGCGGGCCCGCGGGCGTGATGGGCTCGCGCCTGGTGCGCGGCCTGGTCACGAACGCCACGACACTCACCTTCGATCGCAGCCTCACCACGACCAGCCCCGAGGTGCTGAACGTCGCCTGGTACATGGTGTCGTTCTCCGACGCCACCACGGTGCAGCACGGCTCCGCCTTCTTCGCGGCCGGCAACAACCAGGTCGACATCCCGATCACTCCGGTGCAGCGCGGCGGCGCGATCGCACTGGCGGGCGGCGCCTACCAGCGCGGCGGGCGTTCGCCCTACGCCGGCCAGGACGACCACGCGGACGTGGCCTGGTTCGCCGCGGACATGACGGGCACCCTCACGACGCTCAACAACCTACGCTTCAACCGCGGCTTCACGGGGGCCTCCGCCGACGTGGGCTGGTTCGTGGTGGACTTCTCCTGCTGCGCGCCGCTCGCCGCGGCCGACGCCGGCACGACGGTGACCGTCACCGCTCCCAACTTCATGGAGCTGCGCTTCAACACAGCGACCGGCGGTGGGGTGGACCAGCTCTTCGATCTCGCCGAGGACCCCGGCAAGACCGTCGACCTCGCGGGCGGCATCGACGGAATCGAGGCGCTCTTCACCGACGCGATCGAGTGGGGGGGCGCGGGCCAGTGGTACGACAACGCCCAGAAGCCGAGCGACAACCCCACGCCCGGCACTCGGCCGAAGCTGGACCTGCTGGAGGCCACGAGCGCCCGGGTGCGCGTCCGGGCCGAGTCCCCGTATTTCCTGGAGTGGTCCGTGGGACCGACGCTGCCGGGTATCAAGGCGTGGAGCGACTATTCCGTCTACCCCTCCGGCCGGGTGGGCTACAGCTTGAACCGGCGCACCACAGCGCCCGTCACGTACACCAAGACCACGCTCAACCTGGGCGTGCACCTGGCGGCGGCCCCGCTCGCGAGCTGGAGCGGCTACTCGCAGTCGGGGGCCCTCGGCAGCCGGCCACCGACGGACAGCTTCGGCCTGCTCGCGAACGACGTGAGCGGGGGCCGCACCGACGTGCTGAAGATCCCCCACCGCAACTGGACCCTGGCCGGCCACCCCGCCCCCGCCACCGAGTGGACGCGCTTCGACTCGCCCGCCGAGGAGTACGGGCTCGTCGAGTGGCGTGAGTTCACGGGGGCCACGATCTCGACCGGCACGAGCGAGGTCTGGGATTTCCTCGCGTACCTCAAGCCCACGAACCTCGCCGACCACACGAGGCCGGAGGTCACCTCGCGCGCGGTCGACTACCGCAGCCCGGACCCGCTGTCGGCGATCGGCCCGGGCAGCGGGTGGAACGAGAACACTGCCGACGCCAACTTCTTCAACGAGAGCGAGGCGGCCTACACACTCGACC
>CAZMRX010000506.1:0-3656 GCA_964568755.1 uncultured Acidobacteriota bacterium
ATGGTGCAACTTGGACACGAGGCCCGTATAGTCCCGCGAGCGTCGCACGCCCCGAAATGAGCCCCTGTCCCGCCTGCGCCTCGCCCACGGCCGACGGCTTCCGCTACTGCCCGGTGTGCGGCACCGACCTCGAGCTGCCCGACAGTCCCACCGGGACGGCGCCGCCTCTGGTTCCGCGGACGCCAAGGCCCGACGTTCGGCCCCGTGCCTCGGACGATCGCTTCGTTCCCGGCACCGTCGTCGCGGGCCGCTACCGCATCGTCGGGCTGCTCGGACGCGGCGGGATGGGCGAGGTGTACCGCGCCGACGACCTGAAGCTCGAGCAGCCGGTCGCCCTCAAGTTCCTGCCCCGCGCCCTCGAGGGGGACGCGGACCGGCTCGACCGTCTCTACGCCGAGGTGCGCACCGCGCGCCAGGTGTCGCACCCCTCCGTCTGCCGCGTGTGGGACATCGGCGAGGCGGAAGGCCAGCACTTCCTCTCGATGGAGTTCGTGGACGGCGAGAACCTCGCGTCGCTGCTGCGGCGCATCGGCCGCTTTCCGCAGGACAAGGCGATCCACGTCAGCCGGCAGATCGCCGAGGGGCTGGCGGCCGCCCACGCGAAGGGCCTGCTGCACCGCGACCTGAAGCCCGCCAACGTCATGCTCGACGGCCAGGGCCAGGTGCGGCTCACCGACTTCGGGCTCGCCGGCCTCGCGGAGTCGCTCTCGGCCGGCGACGTGCGCTCGGGGACCCCGTCCTACATGTCGCCCGAGCAGCTCGTCGGGCGCGAGGTGAGCGTGCGCAGCGACATCTACGCGCTCGGCCTCGTGATCTACGAGATCGTGACCGGCCGGCGCGCCTTCGAGGGCAAGGGCTTTGCCGAGCTCGCGCGCCGCCACCGCGACGAGCGCCCGGTCGACCCGTCGGTCCTGGTGCCGGGCCTCGACCCGGCGCTCGAGCGCACGATCCTCGCGTGCCTGGAGAAGGAGCCGCGCCAGAGGCCGCCTTCGGCCCTGGTGGTCGCGGCGATGCTCGCCGGGCGGGACCCGCTCGAGGCCGCGATCGCGGCCGGCGAGACGCCGTCGCCCGAGCTCGTCGCGGCGGCGGGCGAGGCCGAGGGCCTGCGGCCGCGGGTCGCGTGGCTGTGCCTCGCCGCGGCGGTGGCGGGGGTGCTGGCGCTGCCCGCGATCCAGGCGCCGCGCCACCTGTTGGCGCGCGTGCCGGTGGAGAAGAGCCCGCCGGCGCTCGAAGACCGCGCGCGCGAGCTGCTGTCGCGGCTCGGCCAGCCGCGGCCGGCCGATCACGAGGTCGGGATCGCGTACGACCGGGACTACGTGCGCTGGACCCAGGAGCGCGACAGCTCGAAGACGCGCTGGGACTCGCTCGCGACCGGCGAGCCGCCGGTCGTCGGGTACTGGTACCGGCAGAGCCCGCTCCAGCTCATCGCGCAAGACCTCGCCGGGCGGGTCGCGTGGAACGACCCTCCGATTCAGAACGCCGGAATGGCCGGCGCCCGCTACGACTTCCGCGGCCGGCTGCTCTCCTTCTACGTCGTTCCGCCGCAGCTCGAGCGAGCGAAGCCCGGGGGCGAAGGCGCGCCGGGCGCGGCATCGGCCCTGGACGCGGACTGGGCGATGCTGTTTTCCGAGGCGCGTCTCGACAAGGCGGCGTTCCGGCCCGTGGAGCCTTCGTGGACGCCGCCCTTCTACGTCGACGCGCGCGCCGCTTGGGAGGGGCACTGGCCCGCGCGGCCGGACCTGGCGCTGCGCGTCGAGGCCGCGAGCTATCGCGGCCGCCCGGTCTGGTTCGAGATCAAGGGTCCCTGGACGCGGCCGGAGCGGGAAGAGGCCCAGAGGCTCGGCCCGAGCCGTTCCGTCCAGGCCTTCTACACCCTGTTCATGATCACGCTCGTCAGCGTCGGCGGCGTGCTCGCCTATCGCAACATCTCGCTCGGGCGCGGCGACCGCCGGGGCGCGTTCCGCCTGGCGCTGGCCCTCGTCACGCTGGCGACCCTGGGCTCCATGCTGCGCGCGCACCACGTGGCGGACGCCTCGGCCGAGATGTTCGTGTTCGCGAAGGGCACGGGGCTCGCCCTGCTGGTGGCCTGCCTGGTCTGGGTGTTCTACCTGGCGCTCGAGCCCTACGTGCGGCGGCTGCGGCCCTGGACGCTCGTCTCCTGGACCCGGCTGCTGGGCGGAGGCGTATCAGACCCCGTCGTCGGGCGCGACGTGCTCGTCGGCATCGCCTTCGGCACCGGCATCGCGCTCGCGAGCCAGGCGCTGCGGTCGTGTTCGGATCGCGCTCCGGACCTGTTCGGCGTCGATGCCCTGCTGTCGACCCAGGTCCTGCTGAGCTACGTGGTGGGGCGAGTCGTGAACGCGACGGTGGGCGGCCTGTCGCTGCTGCTGCTGTTCCTGATCCTGCGCCTGGTGACGCGACGGGACTGGATCGCGGCCCTGCTCGTGGTGGCCTTCCTCGTGTCGGGCGAGGTGTTCGAGTCGTTCCAGTCGCGCGACAGCCTGTGGCTGATACTGCCGCTGTCCGTCATGCTGTGGAGCGCGTTCGTGGTGCTGCTGCTGCGGCTCGGCGCGCTCGCGGGCATCACGGCCGTCTGGACCGCCGACATGCTGCTGGGCCCGGCCGTGATCTACGCTCCCGGCAGCTGGACCGGCTCCACGGTGTTCGTGATCGTTCCGCTGCTGCTCGCGCTGGCGGTGCTGGCCTTCCGCAGCGCGACCTCCGGGCGCCTCAACCCGCGCCTTCACGCTGCCGGCGAGGCGCCCAGCCGGCCCTCCTGACCTCTGGTCCAGGTTGCTGGACACGCGCGTCGCGGACAGCACTTTTTCCCCTCGTCGTCGTATGCTCGAGTGAGAGCCTCGAGCGCCCCCATGTTCGCGTGTCCGACCTGCGCCACGCCCGTTGCCGGATCCGAGCCGGCCTGCCCGGCGTGCGGATCCGGTCTCGACATCGCGGAGAGCCCGACCGGCACCGCGCCGCATCCCGCCGCGCCGCGGACGCCCTCGTCGGGTGAGCGGCAAAAGACGCCCTCGAACGGCGGGCGCCCGTCCGGGGAGCGCTTCGTGCCGGGGACCGTGCTCGCCAATCGCTACCGCATCGTCGGCCTGCTGGGCCGGGGCGGCATGGGCGAGGTCTATCGCGCGGACGACCTCAAGCTCGAGCAGCCGGTCGCCCTCAAGTTCCTGCCGCACGGCCTCGACGCCGACGGCGAGCGGCTCGCCCGCTTCTACCGCGAGGTGCGGGTCGCGCGCCAGGTCTCGCACGCGGCGGTGTGCCGCGTCTACGACGTGGCCGAGGCCGACGGCCACTTCTTCATCTCGATGGAGCTCGTGGACGGGGAGAACCTGGCCTCGCTCCTCCGGCGGATCGGGCGCCTGCCGCCGGACAAGGCGCTCGAGATCGCGCGCCAGCTGTGCGCGGGCCTCGCCGCCGCGCACGAGAAGGGCGTGCTGCACCGGGACCTGAAGCCGGCCAACGTGATGCTCGACGGCCAGGGCAACGTGCGCATCACCGACTTCGGGCTCGCCGGACTCGCCGAGTCGCTGCGCCACGGCGACGTGCGCTCGGGAACGCCCTGCTACATGTCGCCGGAGCAGCTGCAAGGGCGCGAGGTCACGGTCAGGAGCGACATCTACTCGCTCGGCCTCGTGCTCTAC
>CAZMRX010000507.1:0-3651 GCA_964568755.1 uncultured Acidobacteriota bacterium
CCCTGGCTCCCGTTCCTCTGCCTCTCGGCCCCGCTGTCCTTTTCCGTTCTCCGGACGTCCCGCCGTCCCTGGCCTCCGCTCCTCCGCCTGGCTGCTGCGTGGCTCGTCCTGGTCGTAGCGCCCCCTGCGCTCGCCCAGCCCGCTGCGAGCACCACCACCACCACCGTCGAGCGCGTCGTCGCAGTCGTCAACGGAAAGCCGCTGCTGCTGTCGGACGTGCGCGCCATGGAGCGTGTCCGCGGGCTTGCCGAAGCGGCGGCGCTCGAGGCGCTCGTCGACGAGCGGCTGATGTACCTCGAGGCGTCGCGGCTGCCCCAGGCGGACGTGCTCCCGGAAGAGGAGCAGCGGGCCACCGAGGAGCTGCTCGCGCGCCGCCCCGAGCTCGGCGCGGCCGTGTCGGCCGCGGGCCTGCGGCGCATCGTCGGTCGCCAGATCGCGATCCTCAAGTACGTGGAGTTCAGCTTCCGGCCGCCGCTGCGGGTGAGCGACCAGGAGGTGCGCGCGGCCTTCGAGGCCGACCCCTCGGCGGGCGACTCGTGGGAAGCCGCGAAGGAGACGGTCCGCGAGCGGCTCGAGCGCCGCGCGCTCGACGAGCGTGTCGAGGCCTGGGTGCGCGAGCTGCGCGCGCGGGCCGACGTGCGCTACGTGGGGCGCGCGGCGCCGGCCGAGCTGCCGTAGCGGCCCCGCGCGGCGGCCAGGCGGATGCGCACCAGGTCGGCGAATGCGGCGGCGCCGCCGCCCAGGCCGACGCGCGTGGCCGCGTCGTTGCGCCACGTGACGGGCAGCTCGGCGATGCGCAGTCCTCGCAGGCGCGCCACGTAGAGGGCTTCGACGTCGAACGAGAACCCGTCGAGCCGGCACGCGGCGAACGCGGCCGCGGCCGCGTCGGCGCGCCACAGCTTGAAGCCGCACTGCGTGTCGTGGAGGCCCGGCAGCAGCAGCAGCTGGACCAGCCGGTTGAACAGCCGCCCCATCAGCTCGCGGTACAGCGGCTGGTGCACTTCGATCTGGGCTCCCGCGACCGCGCGCGAGCCGATCGCCACGTCGAAGCCGCGCTCGATCTCGGCCTCGAGGCGCGCGAGGTCCTCGATCGGGGTCGACAGGTCGGCGTCGGTCATCAGGCGGCGCTCGCCGCGGGCGAAAAGCATCCCCGCGCGCACCGCGTGGCCCTTGCCGCGGTTCTCCGCGTGGCGCAGGACCTCGACCGCCCCCGGCCCGGCGCGCGCGACCTCGGCCGTGCCGTCGCTCGAGCCGTCGTCGACCACCAGCACCTGGTAGGGGCCGCCGCGCGCGTCGAGGAACGCGTGCACGCGGGCGAGCGTCGCGGGCAGCCGCCGCGCCTCGTTGAAGGCCGGGATCACGACCGAGAGCGACGGGCGGCTCAACGCGTGCCACCGAAGAGCGCGGCGACGAGGGGCACGCTGTCCGCGGGCGCCTCGGCGAGCCCGAGCTCGCGCGCCGCCCAGCTCAGCTCGCCCAGGGCCGAGCCCAGCAGCGAGCCTTCCTGCGCGGCGCGAGCCTCGAGCTCCCGCCGCTCGACCTCGGCGCGCGGGGCGACCTCCAGCACGAGCGCGCGCAGCGCTCCCCCAGCCGCATCCGGGCGGTCGAGGGGCAGCTGGAGGACCGGGCGGCCCGGCAAGAGCGCCGCCGCGCGCCGGCGCGACTCCGCGTCGAGGACGACGAGCGCGAGGCTCGCGTCCAGCACGCGCTGATTGAGCGGCACGAGCGCCGGGAGCGCCCCGCCGACCCCGCGAAGCACCTGGCGTGCCACGAACTCGCCCGTGTCGCCGTGGGCACGCCGGGCCTCGTGCCGGTACGCGCGCGCGTCTCCCCGCCCGGCGGTCTCCGCGTGCACGAGCGCGTGGAGTCCCCACTCGGCCAGCAGCACGACCCCGGCCCGGCGCAGGAGCGCGCGATAGACGAAGCCGTGCGCCGGCGAGCCGGCCACGTGGTAGATGTCGAGCTCGACGGGGGGTGGCGCCAGCGGCTCAGAGGCCACGACCACGAGCTCCAGCGCGCGGGCGAGCTCGGCGCGAAGCGCCGCGACCCATTCGGCGTCCGGCGTGGGCGTCCAGAGCGCGACTCTCACCGGACGAGCTCGGTCAGCCGGTCCACGACGCTCTCCCAGTTGATCGAGGCCACGCGGCGAGCGGCATCGTCGCCCATCTCGCGCAGACCCTTCTCGGGCAGCCGCCACAGCCGGTCGATCGCCTCGGCGAGCGCTTCGGGCTCGGGCGCCGCCACGAAGCCGCTCGCACCGTCCTCGACGAACTCGAGCGGCCCGCCCGAGTCGCTCGCCGTCACGACCGGCTTGCGCGACAGGAAGCTCTCGACCGTCACGTAGCCGAAGTCCTCGTCGAAGGGCGCGTAGAGCACGCCGCGACAGCTTGCGTAGAGCGCGATCAGCTCGTCCTCCGGCACGAAGCCCAGGAACTCGACGCGCGATTCGAGGCCGAGCTGCACGGCGAGCCGCTCGAGGTCGCGCCGCAGCGGGCCCTCGCCGGTGAGCTTGAGGCGCGCCTCGCCGGTCGCGAGCTTGAGCGCGCGCAGCAGCAGCTCCGGGCGCTTGGCGCGGTCGAGCCTCCCGGGCGCGAGCAGAAAGCCCGAGTACGAGTCGCAGCGGTAGCGGCCGAGCTGCTGCGGGGGCGGGTAGAGCGGCGTCGCGTGGAGGCCGTTGTAGCGCGCGAGGCGGTCGGCCACGTTCCTCGAGTTGGTGTAGATCTGTCGACACTCGCCGAGCGCGGCGTTGTCCATGGTCCGGATCGTCTCGACCAGGCGCCGGTCTTCGTCGCTCGAGCCGAGCGGGCTCAAGTCGGTTCCGAGCAGCTCGTAGGCTTCGCGGTACTGGTGGAACACCCAGGCGACCTTGCGGTGGTGCCTGACGAGGTAGCTCGGGAACTTGGTCGGGATCACGAGGTCGACCGACTCCCCCGTGGTGTGACGCAGCTCGAGCAGGCGCCAGGCGAGCGCCTGGCGCACGACCTCCGACGGCGGGTGGGCGTGGAAGGGCAGGCTCACGACGTCCACCCGGAAGCCGCGGACAGCGAGGCTCTTCACCAGCTCGCGCACGTGGATCTCGGCGCCCCCGGTGACGAAGGGCGCCTGCGCGGCGCACACGAGGACGGACTTCATTTCGCGGGCGGCCGCAGCGCGTCCTCGAGCCGGGCGACCCGCGCCTGGAGCTCGCGTACCGCGTGCTCGAGCGCCGGCCTTCCGCGATCGGCCTCGTGGAGCACGAGGTCGATGCGGCGCGCCAGGTCGTGGACGTGGGCGACCAGCTCCTGCGACAGCTGCGCGTGGCGCTCGTCCACGTCGTCGAGCCTGCGGCCGGTGTCTCCGAGCACGCAGTCGTAATGGCGGTGCGTGGCCGCGAGGCGCTCGTCGAGCTGCGCCAGCAGGGCGTTGTCGAGACGCACCTGGTCGGCGTTGAACGTGCGCTGCGCTTCGAGCTGGGGCGCGAGCAGACGCGCGAGCAGCCTGTTCAGCAGACCGCCGAGGCCGCGCCCGGGCGCGGCGCTGGCGGTCCACGACGCGTTCACGGGGCCCGGGTCGGGAGGTTCAGTCACGCGTGTGCATCCCGGAGCCTCGCATTCTACAATCCGCCGTGGCCGACGCGAAGCCGCTCGCCGATGCTCTCGAGGCGCTCCGGCT
>CAZMRX010000508.1:0-3642 GCA_964568755.1 uncultured Acidobacteriota bacterium
GCGCGCGACCGGCGCGCATGTCGTGCTGGTGGACGGACGGGTCGCCGCGATCCTGAGCCTGCGCGCGCGCCAGGTCGTGCCGCTGCTGCCGCCCGACGAGCCGGCGCGCTCGCGCGTGGCGACGGCCACGGCGCGCGCGCTCGCGGACTGGTGCGAGACGACGTCCCGCACCGCGCTCGGCTGGGCGATCGAGGCCGGACCGTCGCTCGCCGACGGTCCGCTCGCCCCCTTCCTCGCCGCCGCCGGCTTCGTGCGCTCGGGACCCGGCTTCCGGCTCGCGTCCTCGGCACGGTCCAAGTCGGAAGCGGAGGACGACGCGTGACACGCCCGGTCCGGCTCGTCGCGGCGGCGCTCACGGCTCTCACGCTCGCGGCCGGTGCGGCGCCCGTGCCCGCCGCCGCGCAGCCGGCGCTGACGCGCGAGTCCTACTTCGAGCTGATCCGCCGCTACGCGCGCGGGGAGCGCGCGGAGGCCGTGGCCGGGCTCGGCGCCTGGAGCGAGCGGGACCTGGCCCGCCAGCTCGCCGGCGTCGAGCAGGCGGCGCGCGCCGCGGAGCGCTGTCCCAACTGCCCGAACCTGCTCGAGGACCTGCCGCTGCGAGCGGCCGTCATGCTGCACTGGGACCGCGACCGCGCGGAGCTGCCGTCGCCCGAGGGCGTCGAGCAGCAGCGGCAGTGTCCCGGGCCGCTCGCCCGGCTCGCGGGACGCCTGGCGCGCGTGCTGGCACGCCGCCCCGCGAGCGCCGACTTCGCGCGCCGCTTCTTCCGCATGGTGGTGACGTCCTGCCAATGGGACGCCTGCTTCGACGCGGCCGAGCGCTGGGCCGGCGAGGCGATCGAGGTCTTCCCGCGCGACGCCGAGCTGCTGCTCGCACGCGGGAGCGTGCGCGAGGAGAGCGCCACGCTCGGCACCCGGACGCCGCAGCCGACGGACGCCTCGAGCGCGCAAGCGCTGGCCGCGAGCCGTCGCGACCAGGGGCTGCAGAAAGCCCGGCGCGACCTGGAGGACGCGCTTTCGATCGACGCGGGCCTCGGGCTCGCGCGCGTGCGGCTCGGCCGCGTGCTGTGGCGGCTCGGCGAGCCCGAGCCGGCGCGCCAGCAGCTGGAAGCGGCGCTTCAGTCGCTGCGCGATCCCGACCACGCCTACCTGGCGCGGCTGTTCCTGGGCCGCATCCAGCAGGACGCGGGCCGGCTCGACGAGGCCGTCTCGGAGTACCGGCTCGCTGCCGCCCTGCACCCGAGCGCGCTGTCCGCGGGTGTGGCGCTCTCGAACGCGCTGCGGCTCGCGGGCGACGCGGAGGGGGCCCGGCTCGTCCTGCGCCAGGGCCTGCGCCACGCGGGCCGGCGTCAGGAGCGCGATCCCTACTGGGACTACCTGGTCATCAACGCGCAGGACCTCACGGACCTGCTCGAGGCCCTGCACCGGGAGTCGCTCGAGTGAGCGGCGGCCGCCTCTCGGGCGTGGCGCTGGCGTTCGCCATCCTGGCGCGAACGGTCGACGCCCAGTCGCCCCAGAAGCCGATCGAGTTCCGCTCGCAGGTTGGCGCCGTCCACGTCGACGCGTTCGTGACCCGGGGCGGGCAGCCGGTGCCTGGCCTGCGCGCCTCCGACTTCGAGCTGCGCGACAACGGCGTGCCGCAGTCGCTCGAGCTGCTGCTGGCCGAGTCGCGGCCGCTCCTGGCCGTGCTCGTGTTCGACACCAGCAGCAGCATGGCCGGCGACCGCCTCGAGGCGCTGCGCGCCGCGGGAGAGGCCTTCCTCGACGGCCTGCGGCCCTCGGACCAGGTGGGCCTCGTGGCGTTCAGCGAGGACGTCTACTGGCTCGCCGACCCGAGCTCCGACAAGGCGGTGGTGCGGCGGGCGCTCGGCCGGCTGCGGGCCTCCGGCGCGACCTCGCTCTACGACGCGCTCTACGCCGGCATCACGCTCTCGGAAGGACGGCTGCGCCCGCTGGTCGTGCTGTTCAGCGACGGCGAGGACAACACCAGCTGGCTCGGCGAGGCGGACCTGAAGCTCGTGGCCGAGCGCTCGAACGCGCTCGTCCACGTGGTGGGGTGGCGTCCCCCGCTGCCGCTCGAGGCGCAGCGCAAGCTGCCGCTGGAGACGGAGTCGGCGCAGGACCGTGCGCTGCGCGAGATCGCGGAGGCCGCGGGCGGGCGCTTCTGGAACGCCGACTCGCCCGCCCGGCTGCGGGACGCCTTCCGCGCGATCGCCGACGCGATGGGCCATCGCTACGTGCTGCGCTACGAGCCCACGGGAGTCGAGCGTGCCGGCTGGCACCGGATCGAGGCGGGGCTGCGCGGCGGCGTCAAGGGCGACGTCCACGTGCGCCGCGGCTACTGGCTCGCGCCTTGAGCCTCGTGCGACGCAAGCGCCTCGTCGAGGCTCGCCGCGACCAGCGTGACCGCCTCGTCCACCTGCTCGCGCGTCACGAGCAGCGGCGGCATGAAGCGCAGCGTGCTCACGCCGCACGACAGCACTAGCAGCCCGTTCTGGAAGGCACGCTCCGCGACCCTGTCGCACAGCTCCTTCGCGGGCGCTTTCGAGGCCTGGTCCGTCACGAGCTCCATCCCGATCATCAGGCCCTTGCCGCGCACCTCGCCGATCACGCCGTGGCGCGCCTGCAGCTCGCGCAGCCGCTGCAGGAAGTGCAGGCCCTGCTCGGCGGCGTTGCGCGCGAAGCCTCCCTCGACGAGGTCGAGCGTCGCGAGCGCGGCCGCGCAGCACAGCGGGTTGCCGCCGAAGGTGTTGCCGTGGGCGCCGCGCGTCCAGCGCTCCATCAGGCTCTTCTTCGCGACCACCATCCCGATCGGCAGGCCCGAGCCGAGCCCCTTGGCGAGCGTCACCACGTCGGGCGCCACGTCCCAGTGCTGGCAGGCGAACATCCGGCCGGTGCGTCCGACGCCCGACTGGACCTCGTCGGCGATCAGCAATATGCCGTGTCGGTCGCACAGCTGGCGCAGGCCCGGCAGGAAGCTCGCGGGCGGCACCAGGTAGCCGCCCTCGCCCTGGATCGGCTCGACCAGCACCGCCGCCACCTCGCTCGGCGGAACGGCGCCCGCGAACAGCACGTTCTCGATGTACGCGAGCACGGCGCGCCCCTGGTCCTCGCCGGCGAAGATCGGCCGGTACGGGTTCGGGTAGGGCACCAGCGTCACGCCCGGCATGGTGGGGAAGAAGCCCTTCTGCTGGGTGTACTTGCTCGAGGTGAACGCGAGCGAGCCCATGGTGCGGCCGTGAAAGCCGCCCAGGAAGCCGATGAAGCGCGGCCGGCCCGTGACGAAGCGCGCCAGCTTGAGCGCACCCTCCACGGCCTCGGTGCCCGACTGGCAGAAGAAGCTCATGGCAGGCTCGTCCATCGGGGCGAGCGCCGCGAGCCGCTCGCCGAGGCGCACCTGGCCCTCGTGCCAGTAGTCCGAGCTGATGTGGAGGAAGCGGTCGGCCGCGTCCTTGATCGCCGCGACCACGTGCGGGTGCGAGTGGCCGGTGGAGCAGACCGCGATCCCGGCCGCGAAGTCGAGGAACCGGTTGCCGTCGACGTCCTCGACCATCACCCCGTCCCCGCGGGCGATCACCAGCGGGTACTCCTTGATGTAGCAGGTGGAGGTGTGGGCGCGGTCGCGCTCCACGATGGCGCGGGCCC
>CAZMRX010000509.1:0-3630 GCA_964568755.1 uncultured Acidobacteriota bacterium
CGACCACGATGTTGGTCTCGACCGGCGCGAGCCGGACGCCCCGGCCGCGCGCCAGCGCCTCCCCGAGCAGGCGGGCGTTCGCGTGGTCCTCGGCGAGGCGGGGGACGAGCGTGTCGAGCGCCACCAGGCCGGCTGCCGCGAGCACGCCCGCCTGGCGCATGCCGCCGCCGAGCAGCTTGCGGACGCGGCGCGCCTCCTCGATGCGCTGGCGCGACGAGGCGAGCAGCGAGCCCACCGGCGCGCACAGTCCCTTCGACAGGCAGGTCATCACCGTGTCCGCGCCGGCCGCGAGCACGGCTGGGGCGACGCCCAGGGCCACCGCCGCGTTCCACAGCCGCGCCCCGTCCAGGTGCACCCGGAAGCCGCACTCTCGCGCCGCCGCCATCACCGCGCGCTGCTCGACTATGCCCTGCACGGTGCCGCCGCCCAGGTTGTGGGTGTTCTCGAGCACCACCAGCGTCACGTCGGACCTGTAGTAGCTGCCCGGCGAGACCGCCGCCCGCACCAGCTCGGGCGTGAGGTGGCCGCCCGGGCCGTCCAGCATGCGCGGCATCACGCCCGAGAGCGCGCTCATCCCCGCGAGCTCGTAGCGCACCACGTGGCTGCGCCGCTCGACCAGCACCTCGTCGCCGCGCGACGTCAGCAGCCGGACCGCGATCGCGTTGCCCATCGTGCCCGAGGGCACGAAGAGCGCCGCCTCCATCCCCAGCAGCTGGGCGGCCTTCTGCTCGAGCCGGTTGACGGTCGGGTCCTCGCCGTAGACGTCGTCCCCGACATCGGCCTCGGCCATAGCCCGGCGCATCTCGGGCGTGGGCCGCGTGACCGTGTCGGAGCGCAGGTCGATCGGCGTCATCGGCGGCGACGTTACCGCCCGGCTGCGGCGGGTGTCAAAACCGCCCCCCGCGCCTGAGGCACGCTCCGGCCGCTTCGCCGGGTGGGCTACGATTCCCGGCGGCGAGGAGGTGAGCGGATGTCCGCGTGGCCGTTGCCGGTCGTCGCGCTCGGCGTGGCCCTCGCCGCGACGACGCTGGTGTGGCTCGCGAGCCTCGCGAAACGGGACGCGAGCATCATCGACGTGTTCTGGGGACTGGGCTTCGTCCTCCTGGGCTGGGTCTACTTCGCCGCAGGGGACGGGCAGGCCCTGCGCCAGCCGCTGGTGGTCGGCCTGGTCAGCGTCTGGGGCGTGCGGCTGTCGCTCCACATCCTGTGGCGGAACTGGGGCCGGGGCGAGGACTACCGCTACCGCGAGATGCGCGAGAAGAACCCCGCAGCCTTCCCGCTCCGGAGCCTGCTGAGCGTCTTCTGGCTCCAGGCGCTGCTGCTCTGGGCGATCTCGATGCCGCTCTACCAGGTCCAGCGCCGAAGCGAGCCGCTCGCGCTGACGCCGCTCGACCTCTTCGCGCTGGCGCTGTTCCTGATCGGTTTCGTGTTCGAGGCCGGAGGCGACTGGCAGCTGGCGCGATTCAAGCGGGAAGGCTCGAACCAGGGCCAGGTGATGAACCGGGGCTTGTGGCGCTACACCCGCCACCCCAACTACTTCGGCGACGCCGTCGTGTGGTGGAGCTTCTTCTGCTTCGCGGCGGCGACGGGCGGAGGCTGGTGGACGGTCTTCAGCCCCGTGCTGATGACGCTGCTGCTGATGCGCGTCTCGGGAGTGACGCTGCTCGAGAAGAAGCTGGAGCAGACCAAGCCCGCCTACCGCGAGTACGTCGAGCGCACGAGCGCCTTCTTCCCCTGGTGGCCCTCGGACGGGGGGCGCCGCCGTAGGTAGAGTGGAGCCGCCGAACGCGGCAGCGACAAGGTCACGGCGCGGACGCCCGCCACCTCGGCCTCGGGGGAGCACACCGTCAGCACGGAGCGCTGGTCTCGAAGCACGGCCTCCACGATGCGGGCGAGGGCGCTGCCGACTGCCCCGCTTCGGCGTCAAGGTATTGCACATGTTGTGATTCGAGCCGCGCCGCGCCGCGCGACGACCTGCGCCGCTCGCGGGACCGCTGCGATCCGGAGGCCGCGAGCATGCGCCGCGGAACCCCGGGCAACCGATCCACGTAGTGTATAGGTATTGAGTAGATTCCAAGAATGACCAGCGATTCCCAGCCCGGCCTCAGCGTCGCCGTGATCGGCGGGGGGATCTCCGGCCTCTCGGCCGCCTTCCTGCTCAGCCAGCGCCACGCCGTTTCGCTCTTCGAGCGGGACGCCCGGCTGGGCGGCCACGCCCACAGCCACACGCTGCGGCACGCGGGACGCGAGTGGACGCTGGACAGCGGCTTCCTCGTCTACAACCACAGAACCTACCCGAGCTTCGTGCGCCTGCTCGACGAGCTGGGCATCCCGGGACAGCCCTCCGACATGAGCTTCTCGGTGCGCTGCCGGCGCTGCCGGCTCGAGTACTCGAGCCGCGGCCTGAACGGCCTGTTCGCGCAGCGCCACCGCGTCCTGGACCCGGCCCACCTGCGCCTGCTCGCGGAGATCCCGCGCTTCAACCGGCGCGCGCTCGCGCTGCTGGAGGCACCTCGCTCCGCCGACCCGACGCTCGGCGAGTTCCTGCTGCAGGGCAGCTTCTCCCCGGCCTTCGCGCGCCACTTCCTCCTGCCGCTCACGGGTGCGGTGTGGTCGGCGTCGGCCGGCGACATGGCCGGATTCAGCGCTCGCTCGCTGCTGCGCTTCCTCGCAAACCACGGCTGGTTGACGCTCGACCCACCCGAGTGGCGGACGATCCGCGGCGGCAGCCAGCGCTACGTGCAGGCGATCGCCCGGCGCCTGGGCGGCCGCGTTCACACCGGGCTCGGGGCGGCTCGCATCCGCCGCGACGCCAGGGGCGTCGAGCTCGTCACCGACGACGGCGCGGTGCGGCGCTTCGACCGGGTCGTGCTGGCCACGCACGCCGACCAGGCGCTCGCGCTGCTCGCCGACCCGAGCGAGGACGAGCGGCGCGTGCTGGGCGCCTTCCGCTACTCGCGCAATCGCACCGTGCTCCACACCGACCGAGGGGCGCTGCCCGCGTCGCCGCGGGCGTGGGCGTCCTGGAACATGGACCTCGTCGACTGCCACGACACGGCGCGGCCGATCGGCGTCACCTATCACCTGAACCGCCTTCAGTCGCTGCCGGGCCCGACGCAGTTCTCGGTGACGCTCAACGACCCGGCGCCGGGCAGCGAGAGCGTGCTGGCCGAGATGGACTACACGCACCCCATCCTGGACGCCGCTGCGACCCGCGCGCAGCTCGAGCTGCGGCGGCTCTCGGGCCGGCGCCAGACGTTCTTCGCCGGCGCCCACCTGCGCAACGGCTTCCACGAGGACGGGCTGCTCTCGGCCGTCAAGGTCGCCGAGGCGCTCGGCTGCCGCTTCGCCGCGGAACCGGCGGGTGTGACGCCCGCGGCCGGCGCGGGGCGGGCCGCGTGAGCCGGCCCGCTGCTGCCGCCCCGTGGCGCTCCGCGCTCTACGAGGGATGCGTGTCGCACCGGCGCCTGGAGCGGCCGACGCATGCGTTCCGCTACCGGGTGCTGCTCACGCTGCTGGACCTCGACGAGCTCGGCACGCTCGACCGCTCGCTGCGGCTCTTCGGCCACGCCCGGGCCCGCGCCCTGAGCTTCCGCGACCAGGACCACCTGCGCGGGTCGGACGCGAGCG
>CAZMRX010000510.1:0-3621 GCA_964568755.1 uncultured Acidobacteriota bacterium
CCGAGCCCCCCGGGGCGAGCCCCCGGAGCGTTAGGACTTAGGGGCTTCCATCTTGGTGGCGGAGATCCACTTCTTGCCGTCTTTTTCGGTCACGGTTCCGGTGACGACGGCCGGCTTCTCGCCCTGGCAGGTGTGGCCGTAGGCCTTGGCGACGTCGTTCTTCTCGATGTAGAGCTCGCTCACCTTGCCGGCGGCGTCCTTCGAGATCAGGACATCCTGGCACTTGTCGGCGTCGGCCTTCTTCAGCGAGCACTTGGCGCACATGATCTTGCCGTTGACCGTCTCCTCACCGGCGCCGGCGACGGCCACGAATCCCACCACGAGTGCCAGTGCGAGGCCCAGCTTGGCGATCGTCTTCATTTCGTAACTCCTCCTGGATTGCGTCCAAACGGGCCGATCGGCCCTCACCCCACTCTACTAGAAAGGACCGGAGCACGCCTACCCGAACGCCCTAGGCCGTCTGCACCACGGCCGGGGCGGGGAGGGGCTCGCGCACGTACAGGATTCCAGGGCCCGCGAGCAGCGCAGCCTCCTCTTCCGGAGTCACGCTGGCGCGCACCACGAGCGTGAACGGCTCGCCGAAGAACATGCTGGCGTTCACCGAGTCGAGCGCGGCGTTGGCGCGGACGTAGCTGCGAGCCTGCGCCCGGTCGGCCACGACGGTGAAGCGCATGCCGTCGAGCGCCACCAGCCGCACTTCCGCGATCTTGCGCACCTTGCCGACGAAGCGCCGCGCCAGGCGCATGCGTCGGTTGCGGATCCGCCGCCACACGAGCAGCGATCCGATCACGGCGAACACCAGGCCGGGTCCGATTCCGTCGCTCGACCCGAACGAGAGTGCGATCACCACCGCGAGCACGAGCACCAGGATCCCGCCGGGCAGCAGCCACTCGCCGAGCGAGCGGTCCATCATCTGACGCCAGCGCTCCTGGAGCCGCGCCGCGAGCGAGACCCGGCTCGAGATCCCGCTCTCGACCTCGCGCTGGACCGTCTTCAGGTCGGACACCAGCTCCTTGGCGTCGGGATAGCGGTCGGGGGCGCGCTTCCTGAGGCAGCGGGTCACGACGCGCTGCAGCGACGGCGGCAGGTTCGGCCGCAGCGCCGTCATCGGCCGCGTCTCCTCGAACGCGATCGCGTGCAGCGTGTCGAGCGCGCTCGCCCCCGAGAACGGCAGCTGCCCCGTGAGCATCTCGTACAGCACGACCCCGAGCGAGAAGATGTCGCTCCTGTGGTCGACCGCCTGGCCGCGCGCCTGCTCCGGGCTCATGTAGCGCAGCGTCCCGAGCACGAAGCCCGCCTGCGTCTTGGCCAGCGTCTCCATGTGCGAGATGCCGTCGGGCGGGGCCTGCTTCGGCGCCTCGAGCAGCTTGGCGAGGCCGAAGTCGAGGATCTTGGCGTGGCCGTCCGGCGTCACCACCAGGTTCTCGGGCTTGATGTCGCGGTGGACGATGCCGGCCTCGTGCGCCTTCTGCAGCCCCGAGGCGACCTGAGCGGCGATCTCGAGCGCCCCGAGCACGTCCAGCTCGCGTCCCTGGATCAGCGCCTTGACGGTCTTGCCCTCCACCAGCTCCATCGCGATGAACAGGCCGTCGGGGCCCTCGTCGACGTCGTAGATCTGCGCAATCGCGGGGTGGTTGACGGCGCTCGCGGCGCGCGCCTCCTGGAAGAAGCGGGCCTTGCGGTCTTCGTCGCGCGTCAGATCGGGGGGCAGCAGCTTGAGCGCCACGGCGCGGCCGAGGCGGGTGTCGCGCGCCTTGTAGACGACGCCCATGCCGCCCTTGCCGAGCAGCTCCTCGACCTCGTAGTGCTTGATCGTCTGTCCGATCATCCCGGACCGCATGGTAGCAGAGGCCACACGTGCTCCTGCCCCGCAAGAACGCAGCCTCGCAGTGCGGGGTTCACCGAAGTCTGGCGGCTCAGCGGCCGGACAGGAGACCCTCGAAGGTGCCGGGCCTGATGGCGTCGAGCGACGGCACCACCACGTCGGCGTGGAGCGCCTCGTGGTGGGAGGACAGCACACCGATCGACGCCATTCCCGCGCGTCGCGCCGCCTCGAGCCCCGCAGGTGCGTCCTCGACCACGACGCAGCGCGCGGGGCCCAGTCCGAGCCGTCGCGCAGCCTCCAGGAAGACGGCCGGGTCGGGCTTGCCCCGACCCACCTCGTCGGCCGAGACGACCGCGTCGAGGAAGCGCTCCAGGCCGAGCGCCCGGAACGCCGCGTCGATGTTGGGCCGCGGCGCGGAGGTGGCCAGGGCCTGCTTCCAGCCGGCCTCGTGCAGGCGGCGCAGCCACTCGAAGGCCCCCGGCAACGGCTCGAGCCCGTGGTCGGCGAGCCGCAGCCTGTACGCCTGCTCCTTCGCTTCGCTCACGCGCTCGATCCAGTCGGGCGCGAGCGCTGTCCCGAAGAGCTCGCGCAGGATCTCGTCGTTCCGCTTGCCGAAGGAGTGCGCGAAGTCGCGCGGCTCGACGGCGCGCCCCTCAGCCGCGAGCGTGTCCCGCCAGGCGACCCAGTGGTGCCCGGCCGAGTCGATCAGCGTGCCATCCAGGTCCCAGAGCACGCCCCCTCGTGCCTCCTCGGCTCCCGTCATGACGCCTGCGTCAGCGCGGCAGTCGGCAGGAAGCGCGGCGACTGGCGATGGCGCGTGGCCTGCTCGAAGGCGTAGGCCAGGCGTAGCAGCGCCGGCTCGCTCCAGGCGCGGCCGACGAAGGACAGGCCCACCGGCAGGCCGAACACGAATCCCATCGGCACGCTGATGCTGGGGTAGCCCGAGACCGCCGCCGGCGTCGAGTTGCCGCCGACGAAGTGGTCGCCGCTCACGGGGTCGATCACCCAGGCCGGGGCGCCGGTGGGCGCCACCACCGCGTCGAGCCGGCGACGGCTTCCGGGTTGGTCTCGATCACCGAGCCGAGCTCTGGGCCGCGCCGGGTCATCGCTCCTCCTTGCTGCTGCTCGCCACGGTCTCGGGCAGGCCGCGGCTCGCCGCTCCGGCGCCGTCGGTGCGCGAGACGATCCGGCGCGCGTCCCAGTCCACCACCAGCAGCGTGCCCGTCGGCACGAAGCTGTCCTCGCCGGCTTCGCGCGACAGCAGCCGCAGGACGCCCCCGTGCGTGAAGATCAGGTGGCGGCCCGCGCCGAGCGAGTCCACGAACGACAGCACGCGCGTCCGCAGCGCGTCGAACGACTCGCCTCCCGGCGCCGTGAAGTCGCTGAACCGGGCGACGACGTCGCGCTCGTCGGGCCGGAGCGCGTCCCACGACCGCCCCTCGAGCTCGCCGAAGCTCATCTCGCGCAGGCGAGCGTCCTGGCGCGGCTCACCCCAGGCGAGGCGCGCCGTGCGCAGGGCGCGGTCGAGGTCCGACGCCCACACGGAGTCGAAGCGCTCGCTCGCGAGGCGGGGCCGCAGCGCCGCGGCCTGCCGCTCGCCCTCCTCGGTGAGGGGCACGTTGGTCCAGCCCGCGAGCGTCCGGTCGCGGCTCGCGGGGGTCTCGCCGTGGCGGACGAGCCACAGCTCCAGGGTCGGGGTCTCGGGCACGCGGGAGAGTCTAGCCACAACAACGGACAACGGACAAAGGAAACCTGGGGGGCTCCTAAGCCGCCCCCCAGACCCCCTGCTTTGCGTT
>CAZMRX010000511.1:0-1208 GCA_964568755.1 uncultured Acidobacteriota bacterium
ACGCCCACCCAGATCGGCAACACGCGCTCACCCTCGGTCTCGCGCAGCACGATGATGGGCATGTTGGTGATCGGGTCCACGCTCAGGCCCTTGATGCTCATCTCGATTTCCAAGGCCCGCTCACCTCCGCTTGCCCGGAATATAGGAGCGGCGGAACTGACTGTCAATGAGTCAGTTGCGAAAGGATGCCTTGCAGCGAGTTGGGACCCGAGCGCGTGATCTCGACACGGACCGTTTGGCCGAGCAGGGAGTCCGGCCCCTCGAGATGCACGATGCGGAAGTGCGGCGTGCGGCCGGAGACGCGGCCATTCCCGTCCAGGGTCTCGACGAGGACCTCGTCCCGTGCGCCCACGAGGGCCTCGTTCCGGCGCCGCTGCCACTGCTGCTGGTGGCCGTTCACGACGTGCAGGCGTCGCTTCTTCTCGGCCTCGGGCACGTCGTCTGCGAGCCGAAGCGCCGTCGTGCCGGGGCGCGGCGAATAGGAGAACGAGAAGAGCCCGTCGAAGCCAACCGCCTCGAGGAGCGAAAGTGTTTCCTCGAACTCCGCCTCCGTCTCGCCCGGGTAGCCGACGATCACGTCGGTCGAGAGCGCGATGCCCGGCACGCGGTCCCGCAGCAGCGCGATCGTCTCGAGGTACTGGGCGCGCGTGTACCCGCGGCGCATCGACGCCAGCACGCGGTTCGAGCCGGATTGGACGGGCAGGTGGAGGTAGGGGCAGACGCGCTCCAGGTCGCGGAAGGCGTCGGCCATGCGCGAAGTCACGTGACTCGGGTGCGAGGTCGTGAAGCGCAGCCGCCCGAGGCCCGGCACGGCGTCGACGCGGGCCAGCAGGTCGGCAAAGTCGTGGCCGTTCGAGCGATAGGCGTTCACCGTCTGGCCGAGCAGCATCACCTCGGGGAAACCTCGTGCGACGACGGCCTCCACCTCGGCCACGATGTCCTGCGGCGGCCGGTTCACCTCCGGCCCGCGGGTGCGCGGGACCACGCAGAAGCTGCAGACGAGGTTGCAGCCCTCCATCGCGGTCACGTAGGCGCGGACGGGGTTGGCGTGAGCCGTGACCGCGTCGGGGACGTCGAAGGCGTCGGCGCCGCGGTCGAGGTCGATCGCCACGCGCCCGGTCTCGGCCGCCTGCTCGAGCAGCTCCGGGATGCGCCGCAGTGTGTGCGTGCCCACGACGACGTCCACCTGGGGCGAGCCCTCGATGACC
>CAZMRX010000511.1:1218-3615 GCA_964568755.1 uncultured Acidobacteriota bacterium
ACGAACCCGTCTCCATCGAGTCGCCGTGGCCCGGCGAGCCTTCGATGACCGCGGGCCCTTCGAGCTGCGCCACGCAGCCGCCCACGCCGATCCTCAGCTCCGGGCGCGCCTTCTTCGCACGGCCGAGCCGCACCAGGGACTGCCGGAACTTCAAGGAGGCCTTCTCCCGCACGGCGCAGGAGTTGAGGAACACGAAGTCGGCATCGTGCGCGTCCGTCGCCGCCTCGTATCCCTCGGACTCGAGCAAGCCCGCGACTTTCTCGGAGTCGTTGACGTTCATCTGGCAGCCGAAGGTCTGGATGAAGAAGCGCTTTTTAGCTTTCATCTCCATCAGATAGACCTCACTGCCGGAGACTCTGCTTCAGCATCTCGCGGGCGTGTACGCGGGCCGCCTGGGTCACCGTCTCGCCGCCGAGCATCCGCGCCACTTCCTCGACGCGGTCGGCTTCGGAGAGGGAATCGACGCCCGTCTGCGTGCGTCCGCGCGTGACCTGCTTGCGCACGGCCAGGTGCTGGTCGGCGAAGGCGGCGATCTGCGGCAGGTGGGTCACGCACAGCACCTGCTGCTTGTCGGCGAGCGCCTTCAGCTTGCGGCCGACCACTTCGGCCACCCGGCCGCCGATGCCGGCGTCGACCTCGTCGAACACGAGCGTGAGCCCCGGTGCATCGGAGCGCACGACCGTCTTGAGGGCCAGCATGATCCGCGACAGCTCGCCGCCCGAGGCGATCCGCGCCAGCGGCCGCAGCTCTTCGCCGGGGTTGGGCGAGAGCAGGAACTCGGCCCGCTCGAGGCCGGCTTCGGTCCAGGCCGAGGGGTCGAGGGCGGCCTCGGGGTCGGCCGGGGTGAAGAGCACCTCGAAGCGCGTCTTCTCCATGGCCAGCTCGGCGAGCTCGGCCTGCACCCGTCGCACGAGGTCGCGGGCCACGGACCGGCGGCGCTTCGAGAGCGCCCGGGCCCGGTCGAGGTAGGCCGCGGCCGCCCGCTCGCGCCGCTCCTCGAGCTTGCGCTCCTGCTCCTCGGGCGACGCGCTGCCCCCGAGCTCCTCGCGGCAGCGGGCGCCGAACGCCAGCACGTCCTCGACGCTCGCTCCGTACTTCTTCTTCAGCCGCTCGACGAGCGCCAGCCGCGCCTCGATCTCGTCGAGGCGGCCGGGGCTCACCTCGAGCCGCTCGCGGTAGTCGCGGAGCACGCGCGCGAGGTCCTCGAGCGGCGGCAGGCAGTCGGCCTTCGCCTCCACGAACGGCCGAAACTCCCCGTCGATCGAGGCCAGCTCCTCGACGCGCTTGAAGACCTGGCCGAGCCGCGTGAGCGCCGCGGCCTCGTCGTCGAACAGCAGCGCGAACGCCTCGCCGCTGAGACTCGCGAGGCGGGTGGCGTTGGCGTGGCGCGCCTTCTCGGTGCGCAGCGCCTCCTCCTCGCCGGCCGAGAGCCCCGCCTGCTCGATCTCGCCCGCCTGGAACTCGAGCATCTCCCGGCGCCGCTCGCCCTCGCGGCGGTCCCCGCGCAGGCGCTCGAGCGCCGCCTCGGCCGCGCGCAGGTCGCGGAACAGCTCGGCAATCGGCCGCGCCTCGTCGCCGCCGGCGAAGTGGTCGACGAGCGCGAGGTGGGAGGCCGCGTCGAGCAGGCCCTGCGGCTCGTGCTGCCCGTGCACGATCGAGAGGTGCGGCGCCAGGTCGCGCAGCAGGCTCACGGGCACGAGCGCGCCGTTCACCGTCGCGCGACCCTTGCCGCTCGCCTGCAGCTCGCGTCGCAGCACGATCTCCTCGCCGTCCCCGGGCAGGCCGCGCTCGTCCAGCAACGCCTGGCCTCCCGGCACCTCGAAGACCGCCTCGACCGTGGCGCGCTCCTCGCCGGAGCGAATGAGGTCGGGCGAGGCTCGATCGCCCAGCACCAGGCCCAGCGCGTCGATCAGGATCGACTTGCCGGCGCCGGTTTCACCGGTGAGCAGGGTGAGGCCGGGGCCGAGCTCCAGCTCCAGCGTGGGAATGAGGGCGATGTTGTTTATTCTCAGCAGTTTAAGCATTGAGAATGCGACTCGACGCAGAATATCACAGCGCCCGAGCGACTGTAAACGTATGATGGCACGTCAAAAGGACGGATCGGGACCGTTGCCGGCGGTGCGCGCCACAAAATTGACAGACCACTAGCTGTTGTGGCATCCTCAACAGATAGCGCAAGTTAGAGAGGTCTCTTTTGTTTCTTGCCCCCCTCCTGGCCCAGGCCCAGTCGCAGGCGTTCTCCGGCGGGATCGCCGGCCTCATTGCGACCTCCGGCTTCGTGGCGCGATCGGTGCTGGTGCTGCTGCTGGTCTTCTCCCTGGTCTCGTGGGCGATCATCTTCTACAAGGGGGCGGCGCTGCACCGGGCCCGCTCCCAGTCGGCCACCTTCCTCGACAT
>CAZMRX010000512.1:0-3607 GCA_964568755.1 uncultured Acidobacteriota bacterium
GCTCGAGGCCGCGCTCGCCGAGGCGCGCGCCAAGGGCTACGTCGGCAAGAACATCCTCGGCACCGGCATCGACGTCGAGATCCACGTGCACCGCGGCGCGGGCTCCTACGAGTGCGGCGAGGAGACGGCTCTGATCGAGTCGCTCGAGGGCAAGCGCGGCCAGCCGCGCATCAAGCCGCCGTTCCCGGCGGTGGTGGGCCTGTACGGCTGCCCGACGATCGTCAACAACGTCGAGACGCTGGTGAACGTGCCGCTGGTCCTGACGCGCGGGGCCGAGTGGTTCGCGGCCTACGGCAGCGAGAAGAACGGCGGGCCGAAGCTCTACTCGATCAGCGGCCACGTCGCGCGCCCCGGCAGCTACGAGGCGCCGATGGGCAGGATCAGCTTGCGCGAGCTGATCTACGGCGAAGGCTACGCGCAGGGCATCGCGGGCGGGCGCAAGCTCAAGGCCGTCGTGCCCGGCGGCTCCTCGACGCCCGTGCTCACCGCCGCCGAGATCGACATCCCGATGGACTTCGACGGCGTCGCCAAGGCCGGCTCGATGCTCGGCTCCGCGGGCACGATCGTGATGGACGAGTCCACCTGCATGGTGTGGATGGCGAAGAACCTCTCCTACTTCTACAAGCACGAGTCGTGCGGCAAGTGCTCGCCGTGCCGCGAGGGCACCGGCTGGATGCTGCGGCTGCTGAGCCGGATCGAGGCGGGCCAGGGCCAGCAGAGCGACATCGACATGCTGTTCAAGGTGGCCGACTCGATCGGCGGCAAGACCGTGTGCCCGTTCGGCGACGCGGCGATCGCCCCGCCGCAGTCCTCGCTCGCCAAGTTCCGCGCCGAGTTCGACTACCACGTGCGCGAGAAGCGCTGTTGGAAGACGGTGGCGCCCACCTTCGAGCAGGCGCTGCAGAAGTCCGGCGCGGCGGTGACGGCGTGACGCCGAGCCCGCTCGTCCAGGAGCTGATCCTCGCGGTCGTCAAGGTCGCGGTGATCATCGGCGCGCTGCAGGGCGTCTTCTCGCTCATGACCTGGATCGAGCGGCGGGTGCTGGCCTTCATGCAGTTCCGCCTCGGGCCGAACCGCACCGGGCCCTTCGGCATCCTCCAGCCGGTGGCCGACGGCATCAAGCTCTTCTTCAAGGAAGAGGTGATGCCGGCCGCCGCCAACAAGTGGGCGTTCCTGGCCGCGCCGGTGGTGGCCGTGACCACCTCGTTCCTGGCGGTGGCGGTGCTGCCCTACGGCCCGCCGTTCAAGCTGCCGAGCTGGGGCTTCCTGCCCGAGTGGCTGCAGGGCCGCGACTTCCAGCTCCAGATCGCGGCGATCGACGTGGGCCTGCTGTTCATCTTCGCGATCACGGCGCTCGGCGTCTACGGCGTCGTGCTGGCGGGCTGGGCCGCCAACAACAAGTACAGCCTGATCGGCGGCCTGCGCTCCTCGGCGCAGATGTTCTCCTACGAGCTCGCGCTCGGCCTCAGCTTCGTCGGCGTGATCATGCTGGCGGGCTCGTTCCAGATCGGCGACATCGTGAACTCCCAGGCGAGCCGCGCCGGGGGCTGGTTCCTGGGCTGGAACTGCTTCGTGCAGCTGCCGGCGTTCCTGGTCTATTTCGCGGCGGCGACCGCCGAGGTGGCCCGCACTCCCTTCGACCTGCCCGAGGGCGAGACCGAGCTCGTGGCCGGCTTCCACACCGAGTACTCATCGATGCGCTTCGCGCTGATCCAGATGGCGGAGTACATCAACATGATCACCGTCGCCGTGCTCGCCACGAACCTGTTCCTGGGCGGCTGGCACTCCGGGATCCCCGGCGTCCCGTCCGAGGGCCTGCTCGGCTTCGTGTTCTGGGGCGGCAAGGTGGCCGTGCTGCTGTTCGTGTTCATCTGGCTGCGCGGCACCCTGCCGCGCTTCCGCTACGACCAGCTGATGCACTTCGGCTGGAAGGTGCTGATCCCGGTGGCGGCGGTCTGGATCCTGGTGACCGCCACGGGCGTGGCGCTGGCGGGGCGCTAGCATGGACGCGCTCCTCTTCTACGCCGCGGCCGGGCTCACCGTCGTGTCCGCGCTCGTCGTGATCGGCCAGCGCAACCCGATCTACTCGGCCTTCGCCCTGATCGTCACGCTGTGCTCGCTCTCGGTGATCTTCGCGCTGCTCGGCTCGCCCTTCATCGCCGCGTTGCAGGTGATCGTCTACGCCGGCGCGATCATGGTGCTGTTCCTGTTCGTGCTGATGCTGCTCAACGTGAAGAGCGAGCCGGACACTCCGAACCGCGGCGGCCGCGCGCTCTCCGCCATCGGAGCGGCGCTCGTCGTGCTGCTCGTGGCCCAGGCGGGCACGGTGCTGGTGCGGGCCGAAGCCCAGCCCACGCCGTCCTTCGACGCCTCGACGCGGCGCATGGCCGAGATCCTGTTCTCCCCGCAGTTCCTGTACGTGTTCGAGGCCACCTCGATCCTGATCCTGGCGGCGCTGGTCGGGGCGATCGCGCTCTCGAAGAAGGACTTCTGAGATGGACCACCCGTCCTTCGTGCACCACGCCGTGCTGCTGAGCCTGGTGCTGTTCGGCCTGGGGACGCTCGGGGTGTTCCTGCGCCGCAACGTGATCACGGTGCTGATGAGCATCGAGCTGATGCTGAACGGGGCCAACCTCGCGTTCGTGGCCTTCTCGCGCGCGGCCGGGTCGCTCGACGGGCAGGTGCTGGTGTTCTTCGTGATGGTGGTGGCGGCGGCCGAGGCGGCGGTCGGGCTCGCGATCGTGATCGCGCTCAACCGCCACAAGGACACGCTCGACATCGACGCCTTCGACGTGATGAAGGGATAGCGCGATGTTCGAGGATCCCGTCCTCAACGTGCTGCCGTTCTCGGTGCTGCTGCTGCCGCTCGGCGGCTTCATCGTGCTCGCGCTCTTCGGCGACTGGATCAAGAAGGACAAGGAGGAGCAGGGCGCCGCCTGGCTCGCCTGCGGCATCGTGATCACGGCCTTCGCGCTCGCCGTCTACACGACCGTCCGGCTCTACGGGCTCGTGAGCGGGCCCGAGGGCCTGCGCTTCTCGCAGCCCTACCTCGGCTTCGAGTGGATCGAGGTGGGCTCCTTCCGCGTCCCGATCAACCTGCTGATCGACCCGCTCTCGTCGGTGATGATGCTGGTCGTGACCGGGATCAGCTCGCTGATCCACGTCTACTCGATCGGCTACATGGCCCACGACGAAGACAAGGTCCGCTTCTTCTCGTACCTGAACCTGTTCGTGTTCTTCATGCTGCTGCTGGTGATGGGCGGCAGCCTGCCGCTGCTGTTCGTCGGCTGGGAGGGTGTCGGGCTCTGCTCCTACCTGCTGATCGGCTTCTGGTACCGCAAGGACAGCGCCTCCGCGGCGGGCCTCAAGGCGTTCGTCGTCAACCGCATCGGCGACGCGGGCCTGATCCTCTGGATGATCTTCATCTTCCACGCCTTCGGCAGCCTCGACCTCGTCGACATCGCCGACAACGCGGGCGCCCTCGCCCCCGAGGCGCTCTGGCAGTGGGGGCCGGTCACGATCGCGTGCCTGCTGCTGTTCGTGGGCGCCGTCGGCAAGAGCGCGCAGTTCCCGCTGCACGTCTGGCTGCCGGACGCGATGGAGGGCC
>CAZMRX010000513.1:0-3590 GCA_964568755.1 uncultured Acidobacteriota bacterium
CCGGTCCGCCGCGGAGACGATGGCCCACGGCAGAGGCCACAGCCGTAGGCCACGGGTAGCGGCGGAACCGGAGGGCTCCCGGGACGGGTCCCCAGTCGAGCCCGACGGACCCGGCACGGGATCCCGGTCCGCCGCGGAGACGATGGCCCACGGCAGAGGCCACAGCCGTAGGCCACGGCCGTAGGCCACGGCGGCGCGTCAGTCGGTGCGGAGCCGATAGCCCACGCCCGTCTCGGTCAGCAGATGCCGCGGGCGCGCGGGGTCGTCCTCGAGCTTGTGCCGCAGCTGCGCCATGTAGACGCGCAGGTAGTGGGTCTCGCTCGCCGAGCCGGGTCCCCACACCTCGACCAGCAGCTGCCGGTGCGTGAGCACCTTGCCGGCGTGCTTCACGAGCGCCGCCAGCAGCCGGTACTCCGTGCGCGTGAGGCGCACCTCCTCGCCACGCCGGTAGACGAGCCGCGCAGCGAGGTCGACGCGCAGCTCACCCGTCTCGAAGACGGTCTCCCCCGCCCCGCCCGCGACGCGCGCCGCGTGCCTCAGCGCCACGCGCATGCGCGCCAGCAGCTCCTCGGTGCCGAAGGGCTTGGTCAGGTAGTCGTCGGCGCCGGCGTCGAGCGCCTGCACCTTGTCGCGCTCCTGGCCGCGCGCCGAGATCACCACGATCGGCACCGCGCTCCAGCCCCGGATCCGGCGCGTGACCTCGAGCCCGTCGAGGTCGGGCAAGCCGAGGTCCAGCAGGACGAGGTCCGGCAGCTGCGTCTGGGCATGGACGAGCGCCTGCGCTGCATTCGCGGCTTCGACCACGCGGTAGCCGTGGGCGGGTAGGGTGGCGCGCAGGAAGCGCATCACCTGCGGCTCGTCCTCGACGACCAGGACCAGCGGCTCCGGCCCGCCTGCCGTGCCGGGTGCCATCAGGCTCACGGCTCCTCGTCGGCGGGCGGCGGGGGCGGCGGCGTCTCGCCGAGCGGCAGCGTGAACTGGAACGACGCGCCCGTCGGCGTGCGCGGCTCCGCCCAGATCCGGCCGCCGTGGGCCGTCACGATCGCGCGCGCGATCGCGAGGCCGAGCCCCGCGCCGGGGCCGCCCGCCACGCGGTAGAACTTGTCGAACAGCCGCTCCGCGTCCTGCGCCGGGAAGCCGGGCCCGTCGTCCTGCACCTCCACGAGCGCGTGCTTCGACTCGGCCCGGGCGCTCACCGTGACGACGCCCGCCGCCGCGCCGTGGCGCAGGGCATTCTCGAGCAGGTTCACGAGCGCCTGCTCCACGAGCACGGCGTCGATCGGGACGAGCGGGAGGTCCGCGGCCACCTGCGCCACCAGGCGCCGCCCGGACGCGTAGCGCTCGACGCGCGCGAGAGCGCCGCCGATCACCTCCTCCAGCGAGTGCCACTCGCGCTTGGGCTCGAGCGTCCCGGCCTCGAGCCGGGTCATGTCGAGCAGGTTGCCCACCAGCCGGTTGAGGCGCTCCGCCTCCTCCAGCACGGTCGAGGCCAGCTCCCGCTGCAGCTCGGGTCCCGGCGGCGGCTCGACCAGCAGGCCGCTCGCGGCGCCGGTGATGGCGGCGAGCGGCGTGCGGAGGTCGTGCGACACCGAGCTCAGCAGCGTGCTGCGCAGCCTTTCGCTCTCGGCCGCCAGCCGGGCGGCGTCCGCGCGGCTCGCCAGCCGCGCCCGCTCGAGCGGCCCCGCGATCTGGCGCGCCAGGGCCCGCACCAGCTCGCGCTGGTCGGGCGGCAGCGGCCGCATCGCGGGCAGCAGCTCGATGCCGAGGACGCCCAGGCTCTCGTCGCCGGCGACGAGCGGCTCGTAGAGCACGGCGCCCGCCGGGAGCGTGTCCGTGTCGGCGCCGGCGGCCTGCCGGTGGTCGAACGCCCACTGCGCCACCGCCAGCTCGCGCGGGTCGCGCGCGAAGGCGGGCACGGGGTCGGCCACGGCCTCGAGCCCGGGAGCGGAACCCGGCGCGGCCCCGCCGCGGGGCGCGGGCAGGTACAGCGCCGCGGCGGAGCGCAGCAGCTCGGCCACGTGGCGGGCCCCGGTCGCCGCGATCTCGCGCACCTCGCGCGGGCCGGCCAGGTCGCGGCTCAGGGCGTAGAGCGACTGCGTCCGCCGCTCGCGCTGGCGCGCGAACTCGGCGGCGTCGCGCACGCGCGCGCCGAGCGAGCTGACAAGCAGGCCCACTACCAGCATCACGGCGAACGAGACCAGGTGCTGGGTGTCGGCCACGGCGAAGGTCAGGTACGGGGGGATGAAGAAGAAGTCGAACACTGCCACGCTCAGCACCGCGGCGAACACCGACGGCCCCCGGCCCATGCGCGTGGCGACGAACACCACGCCGAGCAGGAACACCATCACCAGGTTCAGCTCGTCGAAGCGGCCCAGCATGGTTCCCGATACGACGCTCGCGGCGAGGACCACCAGCGCGGCGAGCGCGTAGTCGCGCGCGGGAGAGCGCCGCACTCTCGCCGCCGGCCGCACCCCCGCGCCCTCCTCGCCCGAGACGATGAAGACGTCCATGTCGCCGCTGTCCCTGACGATCGCATCCACCAGCGAGCCACGCAGCAGCCCGCGCCAGCCGGCGCGGCCCGGCTTGCCGACCACGATCTGGCTCACGTTGCGCTCGCGCGCGAGCCGCAGCACGGCCCCGGGCACGCTCGCACCCGACACGCTCGCGGTCTCCGCCCCGAGCTGCTCGGCCAGCTCGAAGGCCGCGGCCAGGTGCGCGCGCTCGGCGGCGCTCAGCGGCGGCTGGCCGGGGCTCTCGACCCACGCCGCGATCCACTCGGCGCGCAAGCGGGTGGCGAGGCGCCGCGCCGCGCGCACCAGCCGGCCGCTCTCGGGATTGGGCCGGATGCAGACGAGGATGCGCTCGGTGACCGGCCAGGTGGTCTCGATCGCGTGGTCTCGGCGGTAGTCCTGGACCGCCGCGTCCACGTGCTCGGCGGTGCGCCGCAGGGCCAGCTCGCGCAGCGCCGTCAGGTTGCCCTTGCGGAAGAACTGCTTGACCGCGCGCGCGGCCTGCTCGGGCAGGTAGACCTTGCCCTCGGCCAGGCGCCGCAGCAGGTCCTCGGGCGGCAGGTCCACGAACTCGACCTCGTCGGCCTCGTCGAGCAGGTGGTCCGGGAGCGTCTCGCGCACTACGACCCCCGTGATGCGCTCGACGAGGTCGTTGACGCTCTCGAGGTGCTGCACGTTGAGCGTCGTCCAGACGTCGATGCCGGCGTCGAGCAGCTCGCGCGCGTCCTGCCAGCGCTTGGGGTGGCGCGCCCCGGGGGCGTTGGTGTGGGCGAGCTCGTCGAGCAGCAGCAGGCCGGGACGGCGCGCCAGGGCCGCGTCGATGTCGAACTCGACGAGCCGCACTCCGCGGTGCTCGACCTCGCGCGGCGCGAGGCGCTCGAGGCCCTCGGCGAGCGCCGCCGTCTCGGCCCGCCGGTGGGTCTCCACCCACCCGATCACGACGTCGCGGCCCGCGCGGCGCTGCGCGCGCGCCGCCTCGAGCATCGCGTAGGTCTTGCCGACGCCGGGAGCGGCCCCGAAAAACACCTTGAGCCGGCCGCGCCTGGCCGAGGCCTCGTCCTGCTGGACGCGACGCAGCAG
>CAZMRX010000514.1:0-3586 GCA_964568755.1 uncultured Acidobacteriota bacterium
GATCGGGTAGCCGCGGTAGTTGAGGATGCCCTTGTCGCCGTCGATGAACGTGATCCGGCTCTTGCTCGAGGCCGTGTTCATGAAGCCCGGGTCGTAGGTCATGAGCCCGAAGTCGTCGGCCGCGACCTTGATCTGGCGCAGGTCCATGGCCTTGATCGTGCCGTCCGAGACGGGCACCTCGTAGGTCTTCCCGGTGCGGTTGTCTGTAATCGTGAGTGTGTCCTTGCTCAAGGGCGGCCTCCGGGCTCGAGGATGCGACTCTCGCGGCAGGCTAGCATCGGCGCACCGCCATTTCAATGAATCGAACGTACCGGCCAATCCGCTCATGCCCGGACCACTCACGAGACCGCACGGCGTTCCGAGTGGAGGATCCGTGCTCGGGTCCGCGGACCGCCCGGATCGTGCGGCTAGTTCACCGGCACCAGCTCGTAGACCGTGTCGCTTCCCAGCACGGCCAGCTCACGCAGCGACGACACGAGAGCCTCGGGCATCCTCGCCTCCAGCCGCTCCCACTGGTTGGGGCCGTACCCCCGGCGGTGGACCACCACGTAGCGGGCGCCGGCCCCGCGCAGCGCCGCGAGCGACTCCTGCGACGGGAACGAGCGCAGCAGCTCCCGCAGCTGCACGTAGCGGCGGGGCTCGATCCCCGCGTAGCCGTTGACGAGCGGCTTCCAGTGCAGGGTCGAGTAGACCATGTAGATGCTCTCGTGGAAGGCGGGCCGGCGCTCGAGCCCGTACACGTCCAGCATCGGCAGGTGGGCCACGGCGTCGCGGCCGGGCTGCTCGGCCAGCCAGCGGTACACGGGCGGCGGCTCGCGCCGCGTGTCGATCACCTTGCTCCACTCCGGCATCGGGATCGGGGCGATCACCGTCTCGGCGAGCGCCAGCAGGCCCACGGCCGCGAGCAGCGCACGTCCCGGCTTGAGCTTCTCGAGCGCCAACGCCGCCAGCATCACGAGCGGCAGGGCGAGGAACACGCCGGCCCGGCTCGTCACGCGGATCATCTGGAAGATCGGGATCTCGCGCAGCAGCCCCCAGGGGGCGGGTCCGAGGTCGGCGCCGAACACGCGCACCCGCGGCCCGAGCGCGACGAGAACGGCGCAGAGCACCAGCGCGGTGAGTGCCCAGGCCTCGCGCGAGGGCCGCTCCCCTCGGCGCCACAACACCAGGGCCCCGGCCAGGGCCAGCCCCGGCACCACCAGGCCTGGGAACAGGTTGTTGGGCCCGGCCGCCCGGAACGCGGCGGTCGCCTCGCCGTACACGCGGTTCCACGAGTTCGTCGCCAGGAAGGACTCCACGGGCGCGGAGTACTGGATCGTCTCCTCCGTCCCGCGCGAGTAGCGCTCCGGCTCGAGCGCGCGCTGGTGCATCCGGTAGACCGGCAGCAGCGCAAGCCCCGCGAGCAGCGTCGCCAGGGCGCCGCGCTTGAGTCGCTGCCAGCGCCCCCAGAAGAGCACGAGCAGCACGGGCGGCAGGACGGCCGCGGCGATCACACCGTGGTAGCCGCAGGCCAGGAACGCCAGCACGAAGAAGAGCCCGGCCAGCAGCGAGTCCGGCGGCCGGCCGTGCCGCGCGTAGCGGATCGTGAACAGCAGCACCAGCGGCCACCACTGCGTCCCGAGCGTCGAGAGGTGCGCGACCTGGTCGGTGCGGATCGGCGAGAACGCGAACAGCGCTCCCGCGACGAGCGCGATCCACTCGCTCACGCCCAGCTCGCGCGCCAGCCAGAAGGCGGTCAGGGCGGAGACCAGGAAGGTGAGCAGCCGGACGAGGTTGTAGAGCAGCACGGCGTCGTCCGTGAAGGGCGCGAGCGGCAGCACCAGCAGCGTGGTGCCCAGCACCGGCTCGTCCATCCCCAGCGTGTAGCGCAGCGGGTGGAAGATGTTGGCGTGCGGCAGGCTGGCCGGGTCGGTCTTGAGCGCGTGGACCGTCCAGCCGATCTCCCAGGCGAAGAAGGCCGAGTCCCCCGCGTCCATCACCCGCAGGTTGGCCGCGAACGGCCACGTCAGCGCGACCGTCAGGACCGCGTAGATGGCGAGCGCCCGCGCCGTTCGCATGAAGCGGCTACTCTAGCCCGGGACAGTCCTCGCGGGGAACGTGTAGGCTATCGCCCCATGAATTCCCGCGGACCGCTCGCTCTCCTGGCGCTTCTCGCACTCGCCCTGCTCGCTCCGGCCCCGCCCTCGCACGCGGACAGCTACCCCCGCCAGCCCGGCGTGGACGTCGTCCACTACGCCTTCCGGCTGACCCTGAGCGACGAGTCGGACGCGATCGAGGGCGAGACGAGCGTGGAGTTCCGCGTCCTCCAGGAGGGCCTTGCGAGCCTGACCCTGGACCTCGTCCAGCCCAAGCCGGCGGCCCCGGGTCGCGGCATGACGGTGAGCTCCGTGACCGAGGGCGGCGCGCCTCGTGCTTTCGAACACGCCGCCGACCGCCTCGCGATCCGCCTGGAGCCCGCCGGCCGCGCGGAGGAGCGCCGCACGCTCGTGGTGCGCTACCGCGGCGTCCCCATCACCGGCCTGCTGATCGCGAACAACAAGCACGGCGAGCGGACCTTCTTCAGCGACAACTGGCCGGTCAAGGCGCGGCACTGGCTGCCCACCCTCGACCACCCGTACGACAAGGCGACCTCGGAGATGCGCGTCGACGCCCCCGCGCACTACCAGGTGGTGTCGAACGGCCTGCTGGTGGAAGAGACCGACCTCGGCAACGGCCGCCGCCTGTCGCACTGGCGCCAGTCGGTCCCGATCGCCACCTGGCTCAACGTGCTGGGCGTGGCGCGCTTCGCGGTGGACCACCGGCCCGCGTGGCGCGGCCTCCCGATCGACACCTGGGTCTACCGCCAGGACCGCGACAGCGGCTTCGCTGTTTTCGCAAATCCCACGGTCGCGGTCCTCGACTTCCTGTCGGACCGCGTCGGCCCCTATCCTTACGAGCGCCTCGGCCACGTCCAGGCCAACGGCGTCAGCGGCGGCATGGAATCCGCGACGTCGCTCTTCTACGGCGACGACTCGGTCGGCGACCCGCGCTCCACCCGCTGGCGCAACGTCATCATCCACGAGATCGCCCACCAGTGGTTCGGCAACTCCGTCACAGAGAGCGACTGGGACGACGTCTGGCTGAGCGAGGGCTTCGCCACCTACTTCACGCAGCTCTTCATCGAGCACGCCTACGGCCGCGACGAGATGCTGGCCGGCATGCGCACGAGCCGCGACACGATCCGCGAGTTCTACGCGAAGACTCCCGACTACCGAACCATCCACGACAACATCTCCGACATGAGCCAGATCCTGAGCGGCCCCGGCATCTACCAGAAGGGCGCCTGGACCCTCCACATGCTTCGAGGCCTCATCGGCGACGCCGCCTTCTGGACCGGCATCCGCGACTACTACAAGCGCTTCCGCGACAGCAACGCCACCACCGCCGACTTCCGCCGCGCCATGGAGCAAGCCTCCGGCCAGGACCTCGCCTGGTTCTTCGACCAGTGGCTCACCCGCGGCGGCTTCCCGAAGCTCAGCGCCCGCTGGTCCTACGACGCCACGGCCAAGCAGCTCCGCCTCGACGTCGAGCAGCTCCAGCCCGGCCC
>CAZMRX010000515.1:0-3584 GCA_964568755.1 uncultured Acidobacteriota bacterium
GCCCTGGCCAACGCCTTCGGCGAGGGTCCCACCACGGCCTTCGGGCGCCTGCTTCCCGCCGCCGGCTCGATCTGGGGGTGGCTCGCGCCGATCTCGGTGCTGCTCGCGCTCGGGGTGGGCCTCGCCGCGGGCGGCATCGCCATCGCCAGGCGGCGGCGGGACCTGACGAGCCCCGAGCCGTAGCAGGGGCCGGCGCCTTCCTAGCGCGGGCTGGTCGGGCGCCGGCGAGAGCGCCCGCGCGTGGGCAGGCGGCGCACCGCGGGCGTTGCGATGATCATGAACCGCGCTGGCTGCCGCTTGTCGTTGCGCCACAAGCGCAGCTCTCCGGGGAGGATCGTGGCGGCATCGCCGCGCCGCAGGCGGTGCTCCTCGGGTCCGAGCGTGAGGACCACCTCGCCCTGCATCACGACGGCGAACTCCTCGCGAGGGTCGGGGTAGGGATGCTTGCCGCTGCGGCCGCCCGCGCCCAGCGTGACGAGAGTGGCCTCCAGGCGTGCGGTGGGCCGGGCGACGCTCAACGCCTCGATCTCGGCCTTCGACCATCCGCTGGTCAGGGCCGTCCGCTCGGCCGCCCTCACGATCAGGCCGCCCTCGCCGCCGCCGGTCGCCGCGAAGAACTGGCCGAGCGTGACCCCGAGGGCGGCCGCGATCTTCTCCATGGAGCTGATCGAGGGAGACACCTGGCCGTTCTCGAGCTGGGAGATGAAGCTCGGCGAGAAGTCGGTCAAGCTGGCCAGCGTCCGCAGCGACAGGCCGGCCTCGACGCGGAGCCGATGCACGTGCTGGCCGACGATCTGCTGCTTCAGCAGTGGGGTCATTTGGAGCTGCGCGTCGCCAGTCTAGCCGAAGAGTACGCGGGACACCCGAGGCCTCGGGAGGCTCGGGGCCGGTTCCGTCAGCCGCCCCGCACCCCTCCAGTCGGAATTGACATGTGTTCAGTAAGACTGAACACTGGACTCGTGTCGACGGCTGGACCCGAGGTTCTCGCGCCGAGCGCCGAACGAGCACTCGTGCGCTCGCCCTCGCCCTCGCCAGCACCGACTCGAAGCCCTCGGCCGCCGCTGGGCTCGCTCTCGCGCTGGCTCGCGCCGGCGACGCTGGCGGTCGTCCTGGGTGGAGTCTACGGGTTGACGCTCCTGCCCGGAGCCGGCTACTCCCCGGACACGGCGGAGATGCAGTTCTCCGGTCGCCTGCTCTGCGTCACGCACCCGACGGGCTACCCGGCCTACCTGCTCCTGCTGCATGCCTTCTCGCGCCTCGTCCCGTTCGGCAGTGCCGCCCTGGCCGCCAATCTCTTCTCGGCGCTTTGCTCCGTCCTGACCTGCCTCGTCGTCCGGCGCCTGCTGCTCCGGCTCGGGGCCCGGGATGCCGTCGCGACGGCGACCGCGATCGCCTTCGGGTTGACCCCCACGTTCTGGCGGCTGTCGATCGTGGCCGAGGTCTACAGCCTGCACGCTTTCTTCCTGGCACTGGTCGCGGACGGGCTGCTCCGGTGGAGGCAGACTGGCCAAAGACGCGCCCTGATCGTGGCGAGCGGCCTCTACGTCGCCTCGTTCGGCAACCATCTCACGACCGTGACGCTGCTCCCCGCATTCGTATTCCTGGTGGCCGCCACCAGTTGGCGAGTGTTGTTCGACCGAAAGTCCGTCGTCGCGATCGCTGCCCTCATCGCTCTGGGGATCCTCCCGTACGCCTATCCGCTCTGGAGGTCGCTCGACCCGGCAACGCCCTACCTCGCCGTGCAGGTCACGAACCTATCCGAGCTCTGGCGCTACGCGACGGGGGCGTCGTTCCGCGGTGCGATGTTCCCGTTCAGCCCCGCCCAGCTCGTGACCGAGCGCCTACCGATGTTTGCGCGGCTCTGGTGGGCGGACTGCGGCATTCTGCTCGCGCTGGCGGCCGTTGGCATCGGCGCGTTCAGGGACCGGGTCGCGGGCGTCTTCCTGGGAATCGTATTCGTGGGCCACCTCGTGTTCGCGCTCAACTACGACATCCCGGACATCGACGTCTACTTCATCTCCGCGTACCTCGTGACCGCGCTCGTCGCGGGGGTGGGCCTCGAGCGGCTGCTTTCGCTGCGGCTCGCGCGTCGTGTGCCGGCGGCCGCCTGCCTCGCCATCCCGCTGAGCCTGGGCGCTCTGCATTGGAGCGACGTCGAGGCGGCCAGGGGACCGGACAAGGCCGTACCGATGCGCGAGCTGGTGGAGAGCGTCCCCGAGGGGGCGCTGATCATCGCGCGCTACAACGACTACATGTACCTGCTCTACTTCACGCTGGCCGAGGGGCTCGGCGGCCCCTCGGTCTTCGTCGGAAGCGAGGTCACGGTCGAGGCGATCGCGGCCTATCTCGACGAGGGCCAGCCCCTGTACCTGGCGCCGCTGCGGAAGTGGGCGCCGCCTGGCCTCCCCGTCTACAGCACGCGGCTCGACCTCCGGCCGGGGCTCCGCGCCGCGGGGCTCTCCGTGCAGATGGTGCGACCCGGCGTCTTCCGCATCGACCAGGGTCTCGGCGCCTCGACGTCAGCCGAAGCTTCGTAGCCGGGTCGCCGACGAAGAGGCCACTCTCCGGGGGCCGTTCCGGGCTTCGCCCCACGAGCCCCTTGACAAAAGATCTCAAAGTGATATCATTACGATGTCGCTGGAGGAGAGCCATGAACGGCCTGTCGGCGTGTCCGAACTGTGGTGGGACGACCCAGTACAGCGGTCCAGCGACGAGCTCGGGGGGAGGGCACGCGCCGAACTACCTGCCTGGGCTCGGGAGCTTCCTGCGCGCGGCCAGGTTTACGCTCGTCGTCTGCCGCGACTGCGGCCTGACGCGCTTCTTCGCCGCAAAAGAGGCGCGCGCGAAGCTCAAGGAGTCGGGCAAGTGGAAGTCGCTCTAGGCGCGGGCTCGCGCGAATGCGGGAGCCACGGCGTGGTGGGCGTACCAGAAGGAGGAACGAGATGATCCGGGAACGGGAGCGCCAGACAGCCTCGGGGATGCTGATGCTGACTGTGTTTCTGATCTTGACCGCCGTGGCGTTGGGCGGCCTGGTCCGCGCCGCGCGCGCGGACGACCGCGGTGTCGCGATCTTCTGCGCGATCGCCGTCGCCCTCACCTCGCTCGGCTTCGCGGGGCTGTTCACGGTCGCCCCGAACGAGGGCCGCGTGCTGCAGCTGTTCGGCGCCTACCGCGGCACCGCTAAGGACGAGGGCTTGCGCTGGGCCAACCCCTTCTACTCCAAGAAGCGCATCTCGCTGCGCGTGCGCAACTTCGAGAGCGCGCACCTGAAGGTCAACGACACCGACGGCAACCCGATCGAGATCGCCGCGATCGTGGTGTGGCGGGTGGTGGACACCGCCGAGGCGGTTTTCGAGGTGGACGACTACGAGCACTACGTCAAGGTGCAGACCGAGTCGGCGGTGCGCAACCTCGCCACCCACTACCCCTACGACGCGCACATCGAGGGCCACCTGTCGCTGCGCGGCAGCACCGACGACGTGGCCAAGCGCCTGAAGAGCGAGATCCAGGACCGGCTGGCCAAGGCCGGGGTGGAGGTGATCGAGGCGCGCATCAGCCACCTGGCCTACGCGCAGGAGATCGCG
>CAZMRX010000516.1:0-3574 GCA_964568755.1 uncultured Acidobacteriota bacterium
GCCCCTGAATCAGCGGATCGCGAGCGGGCGGCCGGGCGAGCCCGTGGCGCCCTTGAAGCGGGTCGGTGTGAAGACGAACATGAACTCCCAGGCCGCGTCCTTCGCCAGCTCCTCGAGCGTCAGGTTCTCGATGTTGAAGATGCCGTGCTTCATGATGAGCTCCTGGTGGACGGGGAAGAGGAGGCTGGGATCGGGATTGGGCCCGACCTCGGTTCCCGACTGATCGCTTCCCACCATCGAGACCTTGCGCTCGGCCAACCAGCGAGCCACCTCGAGCCCGATCCCCGGGGGATCGTCGTTGTACTTCGCGGGCTCGCTCCAGAACCGGGCCCAGCCGTAGCGGAAGAGCAGCGCGTCGCCCGGCCGCAGGTCGCTCTCGGCGAGGCCCTGGCGCGCGAGGGCCCCGCGGACGTCGGCGAGCGTTACCTCGTAGCGTGAGGGGAGGTGCGGCACGCCCTTGTAGCCGGCGAGGTCGACCAGGATGCCCCGGGTCAGTATCGGCTTCAGGTTCTCGATGCCGAGCTTCCGGAGGCCGGCTGGACCGTACATCTCCGCCCCCGTGAAGCCGTTGTAGTAGACGTCCTGCTCGGAGCCGTCGGCCATCTTGACGCGCATCCCGACGTGGCCCGGGCCGTCGAACTGCGTCCCGACCTGGCCGATCTCGGCGCACACGAACTCGTCGTTCGCGACCGGCCGGTTCGCGGTCGGGAACCAGTAGGTCGGGCTCCCCGGGCTCAGCAGCGCATAGGTGCGCTGCCCGAACATCGGCATGCCCCGCTCGTAGACCTGGCCGATCTCGTAGGTCTTCCCGGTCTTCACGAGGCGTACGGCCTCGAGCACCTTCTCGGGCGTGATCCAGTTCGTGGCGCCCGCCTGGTCGCCCGCGCCCCACGTGGGGTTGGGCCACCAGGGGCCGGCCTCCCGCGTCTGGGCCAGGGCGCTCTCCGCCGACAACAGGAAGACGGTCGAAACGAGCGCGAGTCTCATGCTTCCTCCGATGAATCCACCAGGGCTTTGCCAGCGGCGATCTGGGCGGCGAACGTGGCGTGGTCGATGTTCGCGCCGCACACGACGAGCCCCACCCGCTTGCCGCGGAGGCGCTCGAGCAGCGGCCCGCACAGGGCGGCCGTGGCCGCGGCGCCAGCGGGCTCGACGGCCAGCTTCGCGGACGCGAACAGCAGGTACATGGCGCGCCGCAGCTGGTCGTCGCTCACGAGCACCAGCTCGTCTACGTACTGGCGGCACAGGCCGTAGCTGTAGGGCGCCGCGTGCGGCGCGCCCAGGCTGTCGGCGATCGTGCGCACCGCGTCGATCGCCTGCGGCGATCCGGCCGCGAAGCTGCGGTGCATCGAGTCGGCCCCCTCGGGCTCGACGCCGAAGACGAGCGTGCCCGGCGACGCGAGCTTCACCGCCGTGGCGACGCCGGCGCACAGGCCGCCCCCGCCGATGGGAACGATCACCGCGTCGAGGCCCTCGACCTGCTCGACGAGCTCGAGCCCGAGTGTCGCGGTGCCGAGCGCGGTCTTCGGGCCCTCGAAGGGATGGACGAAGGTGCGGCTCTCGGCGGCCTCGATCTCCTTCACGCGCGCGAAGGCCTGGTGCACGTCGGAGACGAGCTCCACCGTCGCGCCGAGGGCACGGCAGCCCTCCACCCGAAACGGGTTTGCCGATTTCGGCATCACGACCTTGGCGGTGGTCCCGAGCACGGACGCCGCGTACGCCACCGCCATCGCGTGGTTGCCGGCGCTCACCGCCGTGACCCCACGAGCCAGCGCTTCGGGGGACAGGCCCAGCATCACCGCGAGCGCTCCACGCGGCTTGAAGCTGCCCGTGCGCTGGAACAGCTCCTCCTTCAAGAAGACGCGCGTCAGGGGTCCCACCACGCGGCTGAGCGCGCCGTCCTGCCAGAGCCTGACCGGTGTCGTCACGACCCGCTCGCCCAGACGCGCGCGTGTGGCGCGAATCGATTCGAGCGTGGGCTCGGGAGGCAATGGCGCTGTCACGGGATCTTGGCGAGTATAAGGCCGCGCTCCCGCGAGCGCCGGCTTTGTGCTCGAGCGCGCGCCCAGGGGTCAGTTGTCACCAGATGTCGCGGCGCCGCGCTTGCCGATCGCCAGGAGGGCGAACCCGAGCAGGATCCAGAACAGGTCCTTGCCCCGCTTCAGCAAGACGAACGCCGTCCCCAGCGTGGTGGCGTCCGCAACGCCCAGCGCCTTCAGGCACAGGACGTAGCCCACGTCCTGGACGCCGAGCCCGGCCGGGACGGGCACCGCGACCGAGCGCACCACGATGATCGCGGTCTCGACGACGAGCGCGGTCAGGAACGGCACGTCCACGCCGAGCAGCTGCAGGAACACGAACGTCTCCACGCCGCGCACCACCCAGCCGGCCGAGTACAGCAGCATCGGCAGCGCGAGCGCCCCACGCTCGCGCTCGAAGAAGTCGAGCAGGTGGTCGTCGGCGCGCTGGAATCGCAGCGTGTTGCGCTCCAGCCAGGAGCGCAGCCAACGGCCTCCGAGGCGGTCGAGCCCGGCTCGCGTTCGCTCGGCCACGCGGGCCCGGCCGCTCAACGCGAGCCCTACCCCGAAGGTCGCGATCATGAACGCCGCGGCGCCGAGCAGCAGCCAGGGAAGCCCCGCGCGGCCGATCGTCTCTCTCGAGATGCGCGCGAGGAGCGGCCAGGTCAGGAGCGTCGCAAGCGCCAGCACGAGCCCGTGGGACACCACGACGAGGAACTTCCGCCCGACGCCCGCCACCACCGCGGTCTCGAACGGCACGCCGCAGCGTTGCTTGAGCAGCCAGGGCTGGAGCGACTCGGAGATGAGCGCTCCCGAGGGGAGGCCGAGCATCGCCGCCTCGACGACCAGGCGCACCCCGACCAGGGAAGCGAAACGGGGGCGCGTGCCGAGGAGCGCAAAGGACCGCCACCAGGCCACCGCCTCGATCAGGGTGACCGCGAGGTTGGGGAGCAGGAGGAACGGCAGCCAATAGCCGAGGGAGCGGACGAGCTCGAGCACGCGACCCAGGTCCGCCGAGCGCAGCGCATGCGCCAGGAGCCCCACGGCCAGCAGGGCCGGCAGGACCTGCGACAGGTGGCGGAGCAGGCGCTTCATGCCGACCGGAACGATCACGGTCTCAGGAGATCGTCGCCAGCTCGTGCGCGCCGTCGCGGCTCAAGTCCGGCACCAGCCGCAGGTCCCGCCGCGCCCTCGAGACTGCGGCGGGCGGTCTTGGACCTGCGGTGCAGCCTGTCGGCCGTGAAAGCGTCACGCGTAGCGGCCTTCGATGTACTCCGCGGTGCGGGGATCGCGCGGGGCGAGGAACAGGTCCTCGGTGCGCGAGTGCTCGACCACCTCGCCGAGCAGCATGAACAGGCACTCGTCGCTCGCCCGGCGCGCCTGGGCCATGTTGTGGGTCACGATCACGATCGTGTAGCGGCCGCGCAGCTCGTACATCAGCTCCTCGATCGCGCGCGTGCCCTCGACGTCGAGCGCCGAGGCGGGCTCGTCCATCAGGATCACCTCGGGCTTGAGCGGCAGCAGCCGCGCCAGGCACAGCTTCTGCTGCTGCTCGA
>CAZMRX010000517.1:0-3573 GCA_964568755.1 uncultured Acidobacteriota bacterium
GAGCTGTGCTGTTCGAGGTGGGGGAGGACATCTTCTCGTAGGACGGGTTCTTGCGCCTCGGCGCCTCGGCGCTGATGCAGGGGCTGGCCGACGGCTACTTCGTGCTGCCGTACACCGTCGGGCACTACCTCGCGTCCACCAAGCTCGACAAGGTCGACGCCAGCCACCCCGAAGCGCGCGCGGCGCTCGCGTCGGTCGAAGAGCGCACGAACCGGCTGCTCGGGATCAAGGGAAAGCGCACGGTCACCTCGTTCCACCGCGAGATCGGCAAGATCATGTGGGAGTACTGCGGGATGGCCCGCAACAAGCAGGGCCTCGAGACGGCTCTCCAGAAGATCCCGGCGCTGCGCGAGGAGTTCTGGAAGGACGTCAACGTGCCCGGCAGCGGCAGCGAGCTCAACCAGTCGCTCGAGGTGGCCGGCCGCGTCGCCGACTTCCTCGAGCTCGGCGAGCTGATGTGCCGGGACGCGCTCGAGCGCGAGGAGTCCTGCGGCGGGCACTTCCGCGAGGAGTACCAGACGCCCGACGGCGAGGCGCTCCGCGACGACCAGCGCTTCTGCCACGTGGCGGCCTGGGAGTGGAAGGGCGAGGGCCAGACGCCCGTGCGCCACGTCGAGCCGCTGGCGTTCGAGAACGTCCACCTCCAGACGAGAAGCTACAAATGAGCGCGTCCATGAACCTGACACTTCACGTCTGGCGGCAGAAGAACGCGGGCGCTGCGGGCCGCTTCGCGACCTACGAGGCCAAGAGCGTCAGCCCCGACATGTCGTTCCTCGAGATGCTCGACGTGGTCAACGAGGAGCTGACCCGCAAGGGCGAGGACCCGATCGCGTTCGACCACGACTGTCGCGAGGGTATCTGCGGCACCTGCAGCGTGGTCGTGAACGGCCGGCCGCACGGGCCGCGCACGCGCACGACCGCCTGCCAGCTGCACATGCGCAGCTTCAATGACGGCGACACGCTCGTGATCGAGCCCTGGCGCGCCGGCGCCTTCCCCGTGATCAGGGACCTGGTGGTCGACCGCAGCGCCTTCGACGCCATCATCGCCGCGGGCGGCTACGTCTCCGTGTCGACCGGCTCCGCGCCCGACGGCAACGCCATCCCGGTGCCGAAGGACAACGCCGAGCAGGCGATGGACGCCTCCGCCTGCATCGGCTGCGGCGCCTGCGTGGCCGTCTGCCCCAACGCCTCGGCGATGCTGTTCACCGGCGCCAAGGTCGCGCAGCTGGCGCTCCTGCCCCAGGGCCAGCCGGAGCGCATGATCCGCGTGCGCCGGATGGTCGCCGCGATGGACGCCGCCGGCTTCGGCGGCTGCACCAACCACGGCGAGTGCGAGTCGGCCTGCCCCAAGGGCATCTCGCTCGACGTGATCGCCCGCATGAACCGCGACTTCCTGAAGGCGACGCTGCTCGGCGCCGAAGCGAAGCAGGGCGGCGACGGCGCCGGGTAACGCCAGCGGCGTTCCGCCGCAAGGTTCATTGTCGTTGTTGAAGCGGAACGCCGCTTTCTGAGCCGCTTCGTCAGCTGCTCTGTGGGCCGCCTCGTCGGCTCCTTCCCTGCCGTCCACTCGGCACGTGCCGGCGATCCACCCGAGCCCTGTGAGCGGCTATAGTCGTCCCGGACCATGACAAGCCACACCCTCGGCCTGCACGTCCGCGCCCGCAGCGGACCCGGCATCCTGCACCAGCTCACCGGCGTGATCGCGCGCCACCAGGGCGACATCACGTCGGTCGACATCGTCGAGCGCTCGCAGGCGGAGAGCCGCGTCTATTTCGAGATCGAGCTGGAGGGCGCGGCCGACGCGCTGCTCGGCGAGCTGCGGGCCCAGCACGCGGCGCTCGAGGTCGAGGTGGTCGAGACCTTCTACCGCGTCTTCGGCAAGCGGATCATCATCGTGGGCGGTGGGGCGCAGGTCGGCCAGGTGGCGATCGGCGCCATCTCCGAGGCCGACCGCCACAACATCCGCGGCGAGCACATCTCGGTCGACACGATCCCGCTCGTGGGCGAGAAGCCGCTGGCCGAGGCGGTCCGTGCCGTCGTTCGCCTGCCGCGCGCGAAGGCGCTGGTGCTCGCCGGCTCGCTGATGGGCGGCGAGATCGAGACCGCCGTGCGCGAGGTGCGTGCCCAGGGACTGCTGGTGATCAGCCTGAACATGGCGGGCAGCGTCCCCGACGCAGCCGACCTGGTGGTGACCGACCCGGTCCAGGCTGGCGTGATGGCCGTGATGGCCGTCGCCGAGACCGCCCGCTTCGCGGTCGAGCGGCTCAAGCGGCGCGTGTTCTGAAGCGGCCGACGCTCACCCTGGCACGGCCCGGACCGGCCTGCTCAGAGGCCGTCCAGGGGACGATCCACTGGTCAGAACGGATCATTCACTCGCACGATCACGCGGGCTCGTGAATGATCCGGGCTAGTAGAAGTAGAGCCTGACCCGCTGGATCGAGAAGCGGCCGGGCTCGAGCCGCACGTGGCGCCCCTGGTGGGTCTGGTCGCCGTTCAGCCAGCGGACGTTCTCCCACCGTCCCGCGACGAAGCGGCCCTCCTCGGCGCTCAGGATCCCCGCCCGCCTGCCGGGGACGCCGGCCGCGAACGTGATCGTGACCGCCGTCCCCGCGACGATGAGCTCGTCGGGCCCTGTCGCGAGGACGAGCCCGCCGGAGGGCGGCGGTGCCCCGGCCGTCGCGCCCGTGGGCACGATCACGCCGTCGGCCAGCGACGGCGGCGCGCCCCGCTCGAACGTGACCGCGAGCACGAAATCACCGAGGCGCACCTGCTGAGGTTGCCTCTGCTCCGGCCCCTCGGAGAGCAGACCCGCCGAGAGACCCTGGCCCTGGCGCTCGACCAAGAGCGGCTCGAGCTGCGCCACGAGGTCGTAGCTGGCCGCGAGCAGCTTCCCGGCTGCTTCGCCGATCGTCTCGATGCCGAACGGCGAGAAGCCGATCGCGTCGTGGGCGCCGAACGCGTAGAGCGCGTTGACCGAGGCGTCGGGGCTGCGCATCGCCTCCGGCACGAACAGCGGGTTGCCTGAGCGCTTGTAGCGCCGGGTCCACTCGGCGAAGTTCTGGAAGTAGATGTCGGGCGCGAGGAAGTCGATGCTCGGCGCCGCGGCGCGCCACACGTCGGCGAGGTGCGGGAGCGGGCCACCGCTCGGATACTGCCCCGGCTGGTGCCCGGGACGGATGAGAGCCGCGTTCACGAACATCGGCAGCGGGTACTCCTTCTTGCCAGCGGCGGTGACCGCCTCGGCGTAGCGCGCGAAGTGCCACGCCATGAAGATCTCCTCGCCCGCCGGCCCGGGGCCGAACACCTCCGACCACGTGCCCGCCAGTTTCCCGCCCGCCTCCCGCCAGGTCGACCGCAGCTCCGGCGCCAGCTCCTCGCGACGAGCTGCGAGCTGGGCCATGAGCTCGGCGGGGACAGCCGCGGCGAAAGCGCTCTCGGCCCCGGCGCCGTGGTCGCGTGCGGTCGGGATCATCCCGATCTCGTTCTCCACCTGGACCATCACGACCGTGTAGGTGCCCTGGTCGATCTCGCGCAGGTGCTTCATGACGGCGGCGAAGGCCCGGGCGTCGGTGT
>CAZMRX010000518.1:0-3548 GCA_964568755.1 uncultured Acidobacteriota bacterium
CGCGCGAGCGCACGACGAGCAGGAAGCCGTCGAGCAGGTCCTGCATCAGAACTGCGTCCGACACCGAGAGCAGCGGCGGGACGTCGACGATCACGTCGTCGTAGCTGGCACGCGCGGCCTGCAGAACGGCGTCCATCAGCGGCGAGCCCAGGCCCTCGGGGCGCCTGAGCGATTCCTGGCCCGCCACCACCACCGAGAAGTCGCCAGGCTGAACCTGCCGCACCGGGACCTGCACGACGGAGCCGTTCAGCCATTCGGTGAGGCCCGCGGCGGCGGGCAGCCCGAGGCGCTTGCTCACGGTGGGCTTGCGCAGGTCGGCTTCGATCAGAAGGACGCGCCGCCCCGACTCACGCCCGATGGCGGCGGCGAGGCCGAGGGCCAGGGTGCTCTTGCCCTCGGCGGGCAGCGCGCTGGTCATGCCGAGGCAGCGCACCTCTCCCGCGCTGCCGTTCGGCCGCAGCTTGCTCCGCAGCAGCCTCAGCTCCTCGCCCGCGACCGACCTCGGGTCGCGCAGGCTCGCGATGATCGCGGAATCCGCCGCGGGCGTGACGGTGCCCATGTCGAGGAAGGCGACGCCCCCGGGGGTCTCGAGGTCCTCCAGCAGGTGGCTCATCGCGGCGACGCTCGACCGTGCAGCCCCGGCACGTGCGGGATGCGTGCGAGGATCGGGTGGTCGAGGACGGACTGGAGGTCCTCGGCGTCCTTGATCGTCGAGTCGAGGTACTCGGCCGCGAGAGCGGCCGCGAGGCCCACTCCCAGGCCGAGCAGGGCGCCAAGGGCGATGATCGGAAACGGCTTCGGGTACTCGGGCCGCTCGGGGAGGCTTGCCGGGTCGAGCATTCGGAAGCGCTCGCCCTTCCAGCGCTGCTCGAGGCGACCCGCCATCTGCGCCTCGAGCTGCTTGCCGAGCAGGGCCTTGTAGTTCTCGTTGAGCTTGTCGTAGTCGCGCTGGAGGTTGGTGAGCGCCTGCTCCGTGCGCGGAGTCTCCTCCACGCGCGCGCGCAGGTCCACCGTGCGCTGCACGAGGTCGGCGCGCCGCTCCTCCAGCTTGCGCACGTCGCTCGCCGCCCGCTCGAGCTGCTCGCGTGACAGTGCCTGCGGCGTGGCGGGCTCGCCGCCGGGCGCCACGGACGTCGCGAGGTTCACGCGCGACTCGAGACGCGCGATGCGCACCCGGAGGCTCTCCACGTCTGGGTGCTCGTCCGTGTAGCGCGCGCGCAGCGCCGCCATCTGCTCGCGCAGCCTCGCGAGCTCGTCTGCGGGCTCAGCCGGCCCGCTCGCACCGCCGGATGCCGGGCGAGAGATCCCCCGCGCCAGCGCCTCCTGCCGCTCGCGCGCGAAGAGCAGCGTCTCTTCCACGGTACGCAGCTCCTGCTGGAGCATGCCCATGGTCGCCAGGTTGGTCTGGAGCTGCTCGGGCAGCCGGCCCATGCGCGCTTCCTTGTAGCGCCGCATCGCCTCGTCCTTGGTCTGCAGCTCCTCGCGGGCCTCGTTCACCTGCGCGACGAGGAAGTCCACTGCGCCCTCGACCTGCTGCTGTCGCGCCGCGATCGCCTGCTCGATGAAGTAGCTGGCCAGGCGGTCGGCGACCTGCTGGGCCTTGCGCGGGTCGCCGTGCACGAACTCGATCGTGAAGCCGTCGCTCCCGCTGCTGTTCACGGAAGTGGACCGCTGCATCGCCTCGATGGCGTGCGTCCTGGACGCGATCTCGGGGAATGGATGCGTTTCCTCGAGCACGGCCTCCAGCCGGGTGCGGCTCAGGATCTCGGAGCGGATCGTGTCGAGGCTTCGGACGCGCTCCTGCGTCGAGACCTTCGCGACGAAGGACTCCGGCACCTTCTCGGATTCGATCAGGATCAGCGTGGAAGACCGATAACGCTTGGGGAGCACGAAGATCATCGCCACCGAGAGCGCGAGAATCGCCGCCCAGGGCACCAGCACCATCAGCGGGCGGCGCAGGGGGGCGTGCAGGAAGTGCTGCAGGCTGCCCCAGCTCAGCGACTCGTCGTCGGGGTCGTCGAAGTAGTCCGGCGTGCTCGGCTGGTGGCGTCTGCTCATGGCACCACGATCGTGTCGCCGGGCAAGAGCTGGATGTTCTGGGATACGTCCCTGCCGTCGGCGATCCGCTTGTAGTTGACCGGCACGACGGTCTGGTCGAGACGGATCACGACGATCTCGTCGGGCTTGGCGAACTCCTTGAAGCCTCCCGCCAGCGCCAGCGCCTGGATCACGGAGGTGCGCCCGCTCAGTGGGAAGTCGCCCGACTTGGTGACCTGGCCGACGACGTAGAAGCGGGCGCTGGTGGCCTGTGCGACCGAGACCGACACACGCGGAACCTCCACGAAGCGCTCCAGGCTCTTGCGCAGGCTCTCGGCCAGGGCCGACGGCGTGCGGCCCGCGGCCTGGACGTCGCCGATCAGCGGCAGAGTCACCATGCCGTCGAAGCGCACGGTCACGTCGCGCGTCAGCTCAGGCTCCTTCCACACGCTCACCTGCAAGACGTCGGCGGCGCCGATCGTGTACGGCTGCGGAGCCGAGGCCGCGGGCTGTGGCTTGGCGGCCTGCGGTGCGGCCATGAGGGGGAACGCCCCGCGAGCGCCATGGACCAGCAGCAGCAATGTCGCGAGGGCGAAGGCGGTCCTGCTCATGGGCGGCTCCTTGGGGTCGGCGACAGCCAACCTCTCATGGTAGCGGGGCGGTGGACCGCGTTCAACGCGGCGCTCGCGGGAAGCGGCGTGAGCCACGTCACCGAAACGGATCCCGTGGCCGGATTAACCTCGAGGTAGCCGCCCGGTGCCCCGCCCGATGAGCGGCGGCGGGCCGGGAGGGGCTCCTTCTCGAACCATGGGGTCGTCTGAAGCGCGGCAGCACCCACGCCGCGGCGGCCCCTGAGGAGCTTGAGCAATGCGATCCCTCTTCATCTGTGCCGGCTTCCTGGCGGCGCACTGCCTCGCCGCTTCGGCGGCGGGGCAGGGCATCGGCGACGTGGCCCGCAAGGAGCAGGCAGCCCGTGCCGCGAAGGCCGGCACATCGGGGACCGTCCACACCGGCGCCAGCTTGATCGACACCCGATCTCCCGCGGCCAGCCAGCCGGCGAGCCGAGGCACGGCTTCGCTCGGAGGGGGATCGGCTTCAGGTCGCACGTCGAAGACGGCAGCCACGTCCGCGACGGGCGGCACCAAGGGCACGGCGGGGTTGCCGGGTCCAGCGCCGAAGGTCCAACCCGCCTCCAGCGGCCCGACCCCGCCCGACACCGAGCCGGCTCCCGTGGCGACGCCGGCCCCGAAGCCCACGCCGCTCCCGGCGCCAGATCCCACGCCACGGCCTGCGCCCACACCCGCACCGACGCCACGGCCGGCTCCGACCCCGGCACCCACGCCACGGCCGACCCCGGCTCCGACGCCCGCGCCCACGCCACGGCCGACTCCGGCCCCGACGCCCGCACCCACGCCACGGCCGACTCCGGCTCCGACCCCGGCGCCCACGCCACGGCCGACTCCGGCTCCGACGCCCGCGCCCACGCCACCGCCGACTCCGGCTCCGACGCC
>CAZMRX010000519.1:0-3547 GCA_964568755.1 uncultured Acidobacteriota bacterium
GATGGACCACCTGGATCGCCCGCGCCACGGTCTTCATCGTGGCGGAGGCCCCCTGCGCACTGGTCATCTCGATCCCGATCACGCTCGTCGCGTCGCTCGGTACAGCCGCGCGGCAGGGCGTCCTGATCAAGGGCGGCGTGTACGTGGAGGAGCTGGCCAAGGTCGCCGTCGTCGCTTTCGACAAGACCGGGACGCTGACGCGGGGAGTGCCGGAAGTGACCGATGTCGTCTTTCGGAGGGCGAGCGTCGGGCTCGGCCCGGCCTCGGCCGACGAGCTGCTCGCGCTGGCCGCCGGCGTGGAGCGCCTCAGCGGGCACCCCCTCGCGCAGGCGGTGCTTCGGCACGCCCAGGCCCGGGGCGTCACGCCGGCGGAGGTCACGGAGTCGCGTGCGCTGACCGGAGCCGGGGCCCGGGCGCAGGTGCAGGGCCGCGAGGTCTACGTGGGCCGCCCCGATCTCTTCCTGGAGACGCTGGGTGTCCGGCTCGACCCGCTCGCGGAGGACGTGGCCCGGCTCCAGGAGGAGGGCAAGACGGTCGCGGTCGTGGGCGCGGACGACGAGCCCTGGGGCGTGATCGCGTTCCGTGACGAGCTCCGCCCCAACGCCCGCCAGGCGGTCCAGCACCTGCGGGCCGCCGGGATCAAGAAGGTCGTCATGTTGACGGGCGACAACCCGACGACGGCCGCGGCGATCGCCCGCGAGGTCGGCCTGGACGCGGTCTATGCCGGCCTCAGCCCGGACCAGAAGGTCGCGAAGGTGCGCGAGCTGGCCCGCGCCGACGGCCACGTGGCCATGGTCGGCGACGGTGTGAACGACGCCCCGGCCCTCGCCGAGGCGACGGTCGGCATCGCCATGGGTGCGGCGGGAACCGACGTGGCCCTCGAGACGGCCGACGTGGCCCTGATGGGCGACGACCTCGAGAAGGTGGCGTACGCGCTGCGGCTCGCGAGGCGGAACCAGGCTGTCGTCCGACAGAACCTGCTGTTGTCGGCGGTCGTCATCGGCACGCTCGTCGCGGGCGCTGTCGCGGGTTCGTTCTCGTTGCCGGTGGCCGTGCTCGGCCACGAGCTGAGCGAGTTCGTCGTGATCGCGAGTGGACTTCGGATGCTCCGGGCATAGTGGCGGTCCCTCGCCCGGACTCGATTGGAAGGGCCGCGAGATGGAGAGAGCCATGTACGAGAGGGATCACGCGAACACCACTCGTCTCGATGGCAGGAGCGTCGGCCAGGGCGCCCGGGCGGTGCGAATGGGTATGTTTCAGGTGAGAGTCCGCCAGGCACGAAGGCCGGCCGTAAGACGAGGAGGAGATGGGAGATGAGGAACCGTTCGTGGTGGCGTTTCCTGTCGGTGCTGCTGCTGCTGGCGCAGCCCGCGGGGGCGCAGGACCCGCGCAGTGCGGCGCTGCGTCCGCCCAAGGGCGTCAAGGTGGCCATCGTGGTCTTCGAGGACCTGCAGTGTCCCGACTGCGCCCGCGCCGCGCCCCTGCTGCTCGAGGCATCCAAGACCTACAAGATCCCGAAGCTGCGCTACGACTTCCCCCTGCCCCAGCACCTCTGGGCGCGCGAGGCCGCCATCTACGCCAAGTTCTTCGATGGCAAGCCCAAGGCGCTGGGCGACGACTTCCGCGGCGACATCTTCAGCAACCAGCCGGCCATCACCCAGGACAACCTGCGCAGCTACGCGGAGACGTTCGCCGCCGAGCACAAGCTGGCGCTGCCCCTCGCGGTGGACCCCACGGGAGAGCTGGAGAGGAAGGTCCAGCGCGACGTCGACCTGGGCAGGAGCGTGGGCGTGCAGCGCACTCCCACGATCTACGTGGTCAGCGACGTACGCGCGGGCACGCCCTTCGTCGAGGTGGTCGACCGCAGCCAGCTCTTCCAGATGATCGAGGCGATGAAGCGGCAGGCGGACTGGTAGCTGGTGCGGTCGCGGTTGCCGAAGAGAAGAACCCCGCCCCGTGGCCGTGCTCGGCCACGAGCTGAGCGAGTTCGTGGTCATCGCGAGCGGGCTTCGGATGCTCCGGGCGTAGCGATGGCGGTCCCTCGCCCGGACTCGATTGGAAGGCCGCGAGACGGAGAGAGCCATGTACGAGAGGGACTACGCGCACACGAGAAGGTTCGAAGGCAGGACGGTCGAACAGGTTGCCAGCCGGGCACGCGAGGCGCTCGCCGCGGAGGGGTTCGGCGTGCACACGGAAATCGACGTCCAGGCCACGCTGAAGAAGAAGCTCGGGATCGACAAGAAGCCGTACTTGATCTTCGGAGCCTGCAACCCTCCGCTGGCACACCGCGCGCTGGAGGCCGAGCCCGCGATCGGGGTCTTGCTCCCCTGCAACGTCACGGTGTTCGAAGGCGACGACGGGGCCGTATACGTCCAGGCGATCAAGCCCGAGGCCATGTTCGCCTTGGTGGAGAATCCGGCCGTCCAGCCGATCGCGGACGAAGTCGGCGAACGCCTCAGGCGCGTCCTCGCAGCGCTCTGAGTCGCCGTGGATCGGGTCGAATCGGGAGCGCTGAGGATGACGACCCGAAGGTGTACCGGTTCATGCTTCACCGCGGGGAGCGGCGTGCAGATGCCGAGGACCTCACGAGCGAAGTGTGCGTCCGCGCGATGCCATCCTTGCGAAGGCAAAAGGGGTTCTTTCCGGCGTCGGTGTTCCGGATCGCCACCAACCTCCTCGCCGACGCCTATAGGCGGGGCTGTCCGTGATCCTGACGCTCCACCGGGCACGCCTCGCTCCGGGCGGCCATCGCAGCGGATATGGGCGCTTCGCTGCTGGTCATCGGCGACGGCCTGCGCCTGCTCCGCGCGTGAGCGGCTCCCGCCTCCGGCCCTCGCGCCCTCCCTGAACACTGCGAGGCCCACCTGGACGTCGCTGTTGACAATCGTTAACGGTCGTTGGCGGACTTAGGCACGGGATCGGGGACTCGTCGTGGCACACTCGCCAACGGCCGTGGCGGCGGTGCGGCCTCGGAGGACCTGCTTGAAGCTCGCGGCGACCATTTGCGGCCTGGCGACTCTGGCGCTCACGCTGAGGGCCGATTCGAGCAACGCCCACGGCGCCGATGTCCCGCCCTTCCCCGAGACCCGGCTCGTCGTCGCGCGGAGCGTTCTCGCGCTGCAGCGTGACGCGGCACGCCCTTTCGGGGGTCTCCGGGCTGGAAGCCTCGGCTTCCCGCGAGGCCCGTTCCTCGCTCCCGAGGACGCCACGCTCCCCTCGGAGGACGGGACCAGGAACCAGCCCTTCGCCGCCGGCGGATCGCTCTCGGTCGCCTTTCGCAGCTCGTCCGCTGTATTCGCGAGCATGGGCCTCGAGAGCCTGGGCCGCCCAGAGCTGCGCTGGAAGGCGAAGGACGCGCTCGTCGCGGGCGTTCCGCCGCGCGACGAGGAGAGCCACCTGGGTGAGACGATCGCGCGCGGCGTGCTCGGGTTCGTGATCGGACGCGCGATCGGTGAGCTCGCCAGCGAGCGGCCAGGCAAGGCCAACTTGAAACTGCGGTCGGCGAGCGACCCGCACGGCAAGGGCGTCGGGCTCAGGCTCTCCGCCA
>CAZMRX010000520.1:0-3532 GCA_964568755.1 uncultured Acidobacteriota bacterium
CGCCCGAGCGCATCAGCGCCGAGATGAAGCCGACGTTGGCGCTGTAGCCCGTGGGGAACAGCACCACGGCTTCCTTGTCCTTGAAGCGCGCCAGCTCCTCCTGGAACTGCTCGTGCACGTCGAAGGTGCCCGACAGGATCGGCGAGCCGGAGGCGCCGAGGCCGTAGCGCTCGATCGCCTCGGCGGCGGCTTTCTTGACCTCGGGCCGGTACGAGATGCCGAGGTAGTTGTAGGAGGCGAGGTTCAGCAGGTCGTGGACGGCGCCGGTCTTGCCGTTCTTCACCCGCACGTGCGTGGTGGGCGCCGAGGCCAGCGCCTCCATGTACAGGTAGTACCCGGCGGGCCGCGCCTCGCGGTACCAGTCGGCGTAGGGTCGCAGCAGGTTGAGCGGGTCGTCTCCGGCGCCGTAGTAGAAGTTGCTGTAGTCGTACTCCGAGAACTCGGGCTTCCCGGCCGACTTTTTCTCCGCCGCCTGCATCGTGTCTCTTCCCTCTCCGGTCATGCGTACCGCCTGTAAGCGACTGTCCACTGCTGAGTTCGTACGCGGAACGGCGAATGATAGCAGCCCGGCTCCCGCCGTGTCACCCCCTCGCGCGCGGGCGGTAGAGGTAGCCCGCCACGCCGCGGGCGAGCCGCCCGGGCGCGAGTCTCTGGGCCAGGAAACCCAGCACGCGGTTCGGCAGTCCCACCACCGCGCGCAGGCGTCCCCGCTCGAGTCCGTCGAGCGAGGCCTGGACGACCTGACGCGGCGTCATCATCGGCAGCTGCCGGACGCGAAGGCCCCCACCCGTCTCGGACACGTCCAGGAACTCCGTCGCCGTGATCCCGGGGCACAGCGCCTGCACCTGGATTCCCGTGCCCCGAAGCTCGTCGCCGAGAGCCTCGGTGAACGAAAGTACGAAGGCCTTCGTTGCCGCGTACACCGCCAGGTAAGGGATGGGCTGGAACGCCGCGTTCGAGGCCACGTTGACGATGCGCCCGCGCCGCCTTTCCAGCATCGGCGGCACGAAGGCGCGCGTCAGCTCGACGAGCGCCCGCATGTTGACGTCGCACATCGCTCGCACCACCGGCATCGGCTGTGTGGCGAAAGGTCCCGTGAGGCCCAGGCCCGCGCAGTTGACGAGACCGTCCACGCTCAGGCCGCGATCGTCGAGCATCTTCTTCAGGAGCTCTGCGGCCCCGTCGCGAGCCAGGTCCGCAGCAACGACGACGACCGCCGGCTCGCCCCCCAACTCCGCGGCCAGCGAGTCGAGTCGGTCCCGGCGGCGCGCCACCAGGACGAGCGCCTCTCCTCGCGCTCGGAGAGCGCGTGCGTACTCGGCGCCGATTCCGCTCGACGCTCCGGTGACCAGAGTGCGCCAGGTCGTCTCAGTCAAGACGCAGGGATCTCCCAGGCCTCAACGACTACTTGAAGTGTCCTCAGCCCTGCTCGCGGAGCGAGCGCAGCACGGCCTCGAGCGCCTCGATGACCTCGTTGCGATCGACGTCGGTGCGCTTGAACTGGAGGCTCAGGGCGAACGGCCCGCCCTTCGGCTTGAAGCTGAAGACGTAGCTCTTCGGCCGGCCGCGCCCGCGCCGCGCATCGGCCTTCTGCGTGAGGCGGCGCGCGTCCGTGCGTGTCGTGCCCTCGCGACTCAGGCGCTCGACGAGAGCGGCCATTTTGTCGCGATCGCCCTGCCTAACTATTTGCAATAGAACAGATTTAGACTGAATGTCGGCGCGCCGACAGAGCTGCCGAACGTCCTCGGGCATCACGGCAATCGAGAGCGACTCGGTGATCGTCGAGCGGCTCTTGCCCAGCTTCTCCGCGAGGGACTCGTGCGTGTAGCCGTACTTGTCGGCCAGCACCTTCAGGCCGTCGCCTTCTTCGAACGGTGTCAGGTCCTTGCGCTGGAGATTCTCGACGAGCGCCAGCTCCATCATCTCGGCGTCGGAGGTTTCACGCACGACGCACGGCAGCTCTCCCAGGCCGGCTTCGACGGCGGCACGATAGCGCCGCTCGCCGGCGATGATCTGGTAGTGCGATCCGACCTTGCGGACCAGCAGCGGCTCGAGGACACCCTTCTCGCGAATCGAAGCCGTCAGCTCCTCGAGGTCGCCGAGCGCCTGGCGCGGCTGGTCGGGATTGGGGGCGATGTCTTCGATGGGGATGAGCCGGCCGATCGCCTCGCCGCTCGGGCGGACGAGTTGATCGACGAAGTGCGGGTCGTGCCGCATGCGGATCGTCTCGGGCAGACCGATGCGCCGGGGGCTAGACACGTTCGATGACCTCCTCACACAGCTTGTAGTACTCGTAGGCGCCGGTCGACTGGGGGGCGAACGTGAAGATGGACTCGCGATGCGCCGGGCTTTCCTCGAGGCGGATGCTCTTCGAGATCGTGGTCACGAAGACGCGACCGCCAAACACCTCGCTCATGGCCTTGTGGACGTCCCGGGCGAGAGTCGTTCGCTTGTCGTGGAGAGTGATCACGGCGCCGAGGAGCTTGAGGTCCGGGTTCGGACGCGCGCGGATGCGGTCCACGGTCTCGAGCAGGTCGTCGGTGCCCTCGAGGGCGAAGTAGCTCGACTGGACCGGGATGAGGAGATGCGTCGCCGCCACGAGCGCGTTGACCGTGATGAGCCCGAGAGCGGGCGGCGTGTCGACGACGACGAAGTCGTACTGGTCCTTCACGGTCAGCAGGCGGTCCTTGAGCCGGTAGTGCGCGTCGATCTCCCCGACCAGCTGGCCCTCGAGCTTCGCAAGCGCGATCCGAGACGGCGCCACGTCGAGCCCGGGCACGGGCGACTTCTGCACGATCTCGCTGAGCGTCGCCTGACCGACGAAGACGTCGTACATCGACTTGGTCAGGCTCCGCACGTCCAGGAACGACATCGAAGAGTTGCCCTGGGGGTCCAGGTCCACGAGCAGCACGCGGCGCCCGCGCATCGCGAGCGCTGCCGACAGGTTGATCGCCGTCGTGGTCTTCCCGACGCCGCCCTTCTGGTTTGCGATCGCAATGACGATCAAAGAGAGGTCACCTCAGGTACGCGGTGTGACGGTGCGCGGATGTTATGGGAGGGGTGTGTGCGGGGTCAAGCCCCGGTAGGTCCGCCGGAGGGCCTACCTACATCTTGTACTTGCCGAGCTCCTCGTCGGAAAGGCCCTCGAGCCACTTCTGCACGCGCCTGAGGCCGGTGTCGGGGCTCGGATCGTCGAGGCTGCGCGCGTTCTGGATCACGGCCTCTTCGACGAAGATGCGGGCCCCCGACCGCAGCGCCAGCGCGATGGCGTCCGACGGACGCGCGTCGACGGTCAGCGTGCCCTGCTGCGAGCGGAGCCGCAGCGTCGCGTAGAACGTGTTGTCCTTGAGCTCCGAGACCACGATGCGCTCGACGCGGCCGCCCAGCTCGTCGATCACGCTCTTGAGCAGATCGTGCGTCATCGGGCGCGGCGTCTGCACGCTCTCGATCTGCAGTGCGATGGCGTTGGCTTCGAAGACGCCCACCCAGATCGGCAACACGCGCTCACCCTCGGTCTCGCGCAGCACGATGA
>CAZMRX010000521.1:0-3520 GCA_964568755.1 uncultured Acidobacteriota bacterium
TCTGCCGCCGCGCCCCCCCTACCCCCCTGGGCGGTGCGGGGACGCTCGCTCGCCAGGTAGATGTAGTGGATGGTGGTGGCGATCAGCATGCCAACGGTCGCGAGGTACAGCCAGCGCATCGCGCCCGGGCACTCGCCCATCGCGTTCACGGCCAGCACGGCCGCGCCCGTCAGGATGTTGAGGGCTGTCGAGGCCTTGCCCAGGCGCGACGGCGGGAACTCGACGGGGCCGAGCGTGAGGTTCACCACCAGCACGCCCACCAGCAGCATGGTGTCCCGGAACAGCAGCGTCACCGTGAGCCAAACCGGCAGCACGCACGACGCGACGCCGCCCCAGGTCAGCAGCACGTAGGCCGAGCCCGTGAGGAGCTTGTCGGCGATGGGGTCGAGCATCGCCCCGAGCCTGGTGCTCTGTCCGGAGTGGCGGGCGACGTAGCCGTCGAGCGCGTCGGTCAGCCCCGCCACCGCGAAGACCACGAGCGCCCAGGTGAACTCCCGCCCGAGCGCCAGCAGCACGAACGCCGGCACGAGCGCCATGCGCAGCATGGTGAGCTGGTTCGCAACCGTGAAGATCGGTTCGGGCATGAAAAAAAGGCCCGTCGCAAGCGCCGCGACGGGCCAGAGTCTAACTCCGTTGGCAGCGGATGCTATTCGAGCCGGCCCTTCTTCGCGACCAGCGAGGCCACGAACTCGTTGCACGCCTTCTCCTGCGCCTCTCCCAGCCCGCTCGTGCGCCACTCCTCGGAGCTGGTTCCGACGGCGAAGCCGCTCGACGCGAACTCGGCGCCGCCGCCCTTGCTGGACTGGCCGAGCCCCTTGGCCGAGACCAGGATCTCCCCGGTCGTGGCGTCGATCACGCGCGCGGTGAGCGCGACCTCGCTCTTGGCCTTCGACCCGCCGAGGCCGATCCCCTTCACGCGCACGCCGCCGCCGCGCTTCTCGGTCGAGAACTTGGTGATCGAGCCCGCGATGATGTACTTCACGCCGAGCACCTTGCCGATCTTGGCGAGCTTGGCGGCGCTCGGGTCCGCCCGATCGCTCTGCGCGAAGTCCTGCTCCGCCAGCACCGTGTCCAGCTTCTTGCGCTCGATCACGCGGAAGCTGCCCTCGTTCACGAGAGCGTCGACCACCTGGTCGGCCATGCCCTTGCCGATGTCGTACTGGCCCCACCAGTTGTCGACCGTGCCGTAGTCGAAGTCCATCACGGCCACCGTCGGCCGCTTCGACTGCGCCTGCGCCGAGCCCGACATGGCTGCCGCCGTCGCCACGGCCGCAACCAGACCCACGAACAGCCTGAGCCTCATTCCCCCTCCTATCCCGTCCACCGCAGGCAGTGTAGCCGAGCCTGTCCTGCCGCATCAACGACTTGCTGCCCCGCGGGGCTCCGCGGAGTGAGGTGGATCACGCTCCCGACTTGCGCAGGTCCTCGAAGAGCTCCTTCTGGTGCGGCGTCAGGCTGCGCGGCAGGTCGACGGCGAGCGTGGCGAGCAGGTCGCCGCGCGCCCCACCCTCGCCCAGGCGGGGCAGGCCGTGACCGCGGAGGCGGAACACCTGGCCGGCCGGCGTGCCCGGCGGGATCTTGATCCCGATCGAGCCCTCGAGCGTCGCCACCTGGGCCTCTCCGCCCAGCACGGCCGCCGTCAGCGGAACGCGCAGGGTGGTCTGCAGGTCGTCCCCGCGCCGCTCGAACGTCGGGTCCGGGGCCACGCGCACCCGCAGGTAGAGGTCCCCCCGGCGTCCGCCCGAGCCCCGCCCCCCCTCGCCCGCCACCCGCACGCGCGAGCCGTCGCGGACACCCGGCGGGATCTTCACCTCGACGCGCCGCCGCGAGCCCGAGGTCGCGACCTCCCGCGTGGTTCCGTGCAGGACCTCCGAGAGAGTCAGGTCCACTTCGGCTTCCGCGTCCGCCGCGGGGTGGAACGACTCCCCGCCGCCGCCGAACCCCTCCGCTCCGCCGAAGCCCGCGGCGCCGCCGAAGAAGGTCTTGAAGAAGTCGGAGAAGCCCGAGGCGCCACCCAGGTCGTCGAAGTCGATGCGCACCCCGCCGCCGCCGCCGGGCCATCCCTGGGGCCGCTGGCCGTAGGCCGCCCAGTTCTCGCCGAGCTGGTCGTAGCGCGAGCGCTTCTCCTTGTCCGACAGCACTTCGTACGCCTCGCCGATCTCCTTGAAGCGGGCCTCGGCTTCCTTGTTGCCCGGGTTCACGTCCGGGTGGTGCTTGCGCGCCAGGCGGCGGTAGGCGGCCTTGATCTCCTTCTCCGACGCGCCCTTCGGCACGCCCAGCACCTTGTAGTAGTCCTTGTACTCCATGGCTCGATTCAATATAGCTCTATACTTCGACCCATGGAGCTGCGCGACGCATCAGCCCTCGTCACCGGCGCGGGGCGTGGGATCGGCCGCGCGATCGCGCTCGCGCTCGCGCGCGAGGGCGCCCGGGTCACGGTCGTGTCCCGCAGCGCGGCCGAGCTGGACTCGCTCGTCGGCGAGATCGAAGCGAGCGGCGCTCGCGGCATCGCCTTCGCGGGCGACCTGCGCAGCCGCTCGGCCTGCGACGGCGCCGTGGCCGCCGCGGTCGACTGCTTCGGCGGGCTCCAGATCCTGGTCAACAACGCCGGCGTCGGCGCCTTCGCCAACGTCCAGGACACGAGCGACGAGTCGTGGGAAGACGTGATCGGCACCAACCTGACGGCGGTCTTCCGGATCACGCGGGCGGCGATTCCCCACCTCGCCCACCGCGGCGGACAGGTGGTCATGGTCTCGTCGCTCGCCGGCCAGAACCCGATCGCGGGCATGGCCGCGTACTGCGCCAGCAAGGCGGCGCTCGACCACTTCGCGACCTGCCTCATGCTCGAGGTTCGGCAGCGCGGGATCAGGGTCACCACCATCGCTCCCGGCTCGGTCGACACCTCGTTCGCCGGCGCCTCCCGCCCCCCCGACACCGCCTGGATGCTCAGTCCCGAGGATGTCGCCCAGACCGTCGTCGACGTGGTCCGGCTCCGCGACGCCGCCCATACCAGCCGCGTCGAGATGCGTCCGGCCCGTCCGCAGAAGCGGTAGACGACTCCGCCGCCAGTCAGCCAGTTCACGCAACGGGCGTCGAGCCTTGCTGGAAAGCTAAATAAAGCAAGGAGTTACGCCTTCGAGGCTTGATCTGCCCGCTGGGCGACCGCACTCACTCCCCGCCCCAGTTGTGAAAAAGCGAAAATTAGGCGAAACTCTGGACCTGATCTGACCGTACCTTCTCTTAGGCTGGGGCTCGGAGGACAACAACCGTGCTGATGATCAAGATCGCCGCCGCGTTTCTCCTGCTCCTGGGCAGCGGACTCATCTTCAGGGCCCTCGTCGCGATGGACGCCCCCACGCTTGGTCCGAGGGCCCTCGCGCGTCGCCTGACGCCGCGCCACGCAGCAGAGGACGAGGTGGCGGTTCCGCTGCGCCGGGCCGCCTGAACTTCGCATGCTAGACTTCAGGGTCCGGACACTCCAGACCCTGGGGTGCAGAGGCCCAGCACGCCACCCTTTCAA
>CAZMRX010000522.1:0-366 GCA_964568755.1 uncultured Acidobacteriota bacterium
TGAAGATCGCGCAGGAGCCGATCTCGCTCGAGACGCCGATCGGCGAGGAGGAAGACTCGCACCTGGGGGACTTCATCGAGGACCGCTCCGCGGTCTCGCCCGCCGAGAACGTGATCAACCTGAACCTCAAGGAACAGACGGACGCGCTGCTGAAGACGCTCACCCCGCGCGAGGAGCGCGTGATCAAGATGCGCTTCGGCATCGGCGACGGCTCCGAGCACACGCTGGAAGAGGTCGGCCAGAGCTTCCAGGTCACCCGCGAGCGCATCCGCCAGATCGAGGCAAAGGCGCTCCGGAAGCTCCGCCATCCCTCGCGGTCGCGAAGGCTCAAGGCTTTTCTCGAAGGAAAGCAGTAGCCTGACCGAA
>CAZMRX010000522.1:376-3518 GCA_964568755.1 uncultured Acidobacteriota bacterium
GGGGGGCGGGCCCCCCCCCCCCCCCCCCTGTCCGTCAGCGCGTGCTCTCCAACCCCCTGCAGGTTCGTTGGCGCTACTGCTACTTTCGCGGTGGTGACGTCTCGATGCCCGCTTGACGATTCCGTGAGGGCTCGCTACGCGCGAGTGCCCGTGGGCGACGCAGGCTCGACCGCGCAGCCGCCGCAGCCGGCCAGGTCGCAGGCGCGGGCGCTGCGCAGGGCGATGGCCCCGGTGGGACACGCCTCGGCGCAGCGGCGCGCGGCCTGCCGCAGGCCGTCGGAGAGCGGAGCGCCGAAGGGCACGGCCACGGCCACCTGGAAGCCGCGACCGACGATCGCGAGCCCGAGCTCCTCCCCCGCCTCCCGCGCGATCCGCACGCAGGCGTCGCACAGGATGCACTTGCCGGGCTCGTAGACGACCTCCGGATGGGACACGTCCCGCTCGAAACGCCGCCGCTGCCCCAGGAAGCGGTAGGGATCGGCGAGGTAGGCCGTGGCCCAGCGGCGCAGGCCGCATCCAGCCGCCTTCGAACAGCCACAGCTCAGGCAGCGGAGCGCCTCGCGCCGCGCCGGCTCGTCGCGCAGACCCTGGTCGATCTCAGCGAAGCTCGCGAGACGCTGCTGCGCGCCGAGCGTGGGCGTCTCCACCCGCCTCGCCTTCTCGATCTCGCGGAAGATCGCGGCGCGCTCCTCGTCGTCCACAGGCCGCAAGTCGATCGAGACGAGCCCCTCCGGCCCCGTCACGGGCCGAGCGCCGAGGTACTGATCGATGGAAATGGCCGCGATCCGCCCGGCCGCCACGGCGCGTACCGCGAGATCGGAGCCCAGGACCGCATCGCCGCCGGCAAAGACCCCGGGCACGTTGGTGGCCAGCGTGCGGGAATCGACCGCGATGCCGCGGCCGTTGATGCTCAACCCCTGGCTCTCGGCCCCCGCGCGGTCCACCTCCTGCCCCACCGCCGCGATCACCGTGTCGCAGGCGACCTCGAACTCCGACTCCGGGATCGGGACGGGACGCCTGCGACCGAAGGCGTCCTTCTCGCCGAGCTCCATGCGCTGGCAGACCAGCGTTCGGGCGTGGCCTCCCTGGCCGCGCGGCGCGAGACGAGCCGGTGCCGCCAGGAACTCGAGCGCCACTCCCTCCGCCTCCGCGCCCTCGACCTCGTCCATCAGGCAGGGCATCTCGCGCCGCGTGCGCCTGTAGAACACCCGCACCTCGGCCCCGAGGCGGCGCGCGCTGCGGGCGCAGTCCATCGCCGTGTTGCCGCCGCCGATCACGATCACCTGCCGCCCGAGCGCCGGCCGCTCGCCTTCGGCGATCCGGCGCAGCAGCTCGATCCCCGAGAGCGCCAGGTCCTCGCCCTCGCAGCCGAGGCTCGTCGAGTGCTGCGCCCCGACGCCGAGGAAGACCGCGTCGTGGTCGCGCCGCAGGTCGTCGAGGGTGAAGTCGCGCCCCCAGCGGCTGTTCATGCGGAAAGAGGCGCCCAGCCGCTCGACGACCTGGATCTCGGCGTCGAGGGCCGCTCGCGGCAGGCGGTACTCGGGGATCCCGTAGCGCAGCATGCCGCCCGCCATCGGGTTCGCGTCGAAGAGCGTACAGGCGTGACCCCGCTGGAGCAGGTAGAAGGCGACGCTCAGCCCCGCCGGTCCCGCACCCACGATGGCCACGCGCTTGCCGCTCGGTTCGCCCGCCTTCGGGAGGAGCGGGCTCGCGGCCGCCAGGTTCCGGTCGCTGGCGTAGCGGTGAAGCGCGCCGATCGCCAGCCCCTCGTGGTCGTAGTCGCAGCGGCGGCAGCTCTCCTCGCACAGCCGCGGGCACACGCGCCCCAGCGTCCCGGGCAGCGAGAGCCGCTCGTAGATGCGCTCCATCGCCCGGTCGTTCTGGCCGCTCGCGATCTCGTAGACGAACCCCGGCACGTCGAGCCCCGCCGGGCAGCGCGCGGCGCAGGGAGCCGTGCACTCCCCCGCATGGTCGGAGAGCAGGAGCTCCAGGGCCGTGCGCCGCGCGGCGCGGATGTCGTCGCTCTGCGTGACGACGACCATCCCGTCTGCCGCCGGCAGCGCGCACGACGGCGAGAGCGTCCGCTTTCCCTCGACCTGGACGCAGCACAGGAAGCAGGCGGCGACGGGCTCGAGGCCCTCGACGTGGCACAGCGTCGGGATCGTGATACCGAGACGACGTGCCGCCTCGAGCACGCTGGTGCCTGGGCCCACCGAGACCGTCCGCCCGTCGATCGTCAGCGTGACGCTCGCCACCTCTAGTTCCCTCTCTCGGCCGCGCGCGGCGAGGTGACGCAGAGCTCGCCCCCCGACACCACGTCCACCGCCCCGTCCTCGCACACCTCGAAGCACATGTTGCAGCGGGTGCAGGCCGCGAGGTCGATCGCGTGCCGCTCGTGGGGGCGGTACTCGATGGCGCGGACGGGACACACCTGCGCGCACAGCGTGCAGCCGATGCAGGACTCGTTGATGCGGAAGTCGGTGAGCGCCGCACATCGCCCCGCGGCGCAGCGTCGCCCGCGGACGTGAGCCTCGAACTCCTCGCGGAAGTAGCGCAGCGCGGTCAGCACCGGGTTCGGGGCGGTCTGCCCCAGCCCGCACAGGCTGGTGCGGGACACGCGGTCCGCCAGCTCGGCGAGGTTGGCGAGGTCCTCCTCGCGGCCTTGTCCCGCGCACAGCCGGTCGAGGATCTCGAGCATGCGCTGGGTCCCGATCCGGCAGAACGTGCACTTGCCGCACGACTCGTGGCAGGTGAAGCGCAGGAAGAAGCGGGCGATCTCGACCATGCAGTCGCGGTCGTCGAGCACCACGAGGCCGCCCGAGCCCATGATCGCGCCGGTCTTCTGGAGCGCCTCGTAGTCGACCGGCGTCTCGCCCAGGCTCGCGGGCAGGCAGCCGCCCGAGGGACCGCCGAGCTGGACGGCCTTGAGCGTCCTGCCCTTCGGCACGCCGCCGCCCGGGCCCTCCACGATCTCGCGGACGCTCACGCCCATCGGCACCTCGATCAGCCCGCCGTGGCGGACCTTGCCGGCGAGGGCGAAGACCTTGGTGCCCTTGCTGGACCCGGTGCCGAGTGCGTTGAACGCCTCGGGACCGTGGCGCACGATCCACGGCACGCAGGCCAGCGTCTCGACGTTGTTGAT
>CAZMRX010000523.1:0-3516 GCA_964568755.1 uncultured Acidobacteriota bacterium
AGCGCGCCCGGAGCGCGGCTCGACCTCCGCGTCCGGGCGCCGGGCACGCTGCGCATCGACAACAACCTCGCGACGCTGCAGGCGCGCGCCGACCTGGCGCTGCAGGGCACGAGCGCCGCGCCGGTGGTCACCGGGCGTGCCGAGATCGAGCGCGGCCGCCTCTACTTCCAGGGCCGCACCTACGTGATCCAGCGCGGCGCGCTCGACTTCGTCAACCCGCAGCGGCTCGACCCGCTCTTCGACATCGAGGCCTACACCCGGATCCGCTCGTACCAGGTGACGCTGCGCGTCTCCGGCACGCTCGAGCGCGTCACCCCGACGCTCACCTCCGACCCGCCGCTGTCCTCGCTGCAGATCCTCGCGCTGCTCGCGGGGCAGGAGGAGTCCGAGGTCGCCAACCTGACGCAGACGCAGGCGCGCGAGAGCCAGGGCCAGCTGGCCCGCGCGGGCGCGGCTACGCTCGCCGCGGGCCGGCTCTCGGAGTCGATGGGGCTCGAGCGCGAGGCGGAGCGGCTCTTCGGCCTCAACCGCTTCTCGATCGACCCGTCGCTGCTGCGCGGCGCTGGCACGACACCCACCGCACGCGTCACCGTGGGCAAGCGGCTCACCAGCGACCTGAACGTGCTCTACTCGCAGGACCTGCGCGGGACCGAGGAGCGGATCCTGGCGATCGAGTACACGCTCACCGACCGCTTCTCGCTGCTGCTCACCCAGACCGAGCCCGGCACCGCCAAGACCGGCGCCGAGAGAGGCTGGGCGTTCGACGTCCGGATCCGGCAGTCGCGCTGATGCTGGCGCTGGCGCTGCTCGCGACGCTCGCCGCGACCGCCGTCGAGGGCGAGTACGTGCGCAGCGTGCGCGTCGTCGCCGACGACGAGGCGCGGCTCGCGGCGTTCGTGGGAATCGTGCCCGGCGGTCCGCTCGACCCCGAGGCGCTGCGGCGGGCGGTCGAGCTGATCTTCGCCACCGGGCGCTTCGAGGACGTGCGCGTCGACGTCGTGCGCAGCGAGGGGGAGGCGGGCGTCGACGTGCTGTTCCGCCCGGTCCCGGCGCCGCTGCTGGTCGAGGTCCGGGTCGAGGGCGACCACGTGATGTCGGCCGGTTCGATCGCGCGCCTGGCGCGGCTGCGGCCCGGCGAGCCGTTGTGGCCCGCGCGCCTCGAGCGGGCCGGCCGTGACGTGGCCCTGGCGCTCGCGCGGCGCGGCCGCCTCGAGGCGCTGGTCGAGGCCGAGGCCCGGCCCGCTCCGCGCGGCGCCCTGGCCGTGTTCCGGATCCGGGCCGGGCCCCGGGTCCGCGTCTCGAGCGTGCGCGTCGAGTGCGACTGTGGCGAGGCGGCGGCCCCGCTGCACGCGCTCGCCCGCCCGCGCCTGGGCGAGAGCTACCAGAAGGAGAAGGCGGAAGCGGCGCGCGAGTCGATGCGCCGCCGCCTGGTCGAGGACGGCTTCTGGCGCGCGAGCGTCGCGCTCGTCGAGACCTACGACCCCTCCCGCGGGCAGATCCTGATCGTGTTCAAGGCGACACCCGGCCCGCGCACGCGGCTCGAGGTGCGCGGCGCGGAACTCGAGGCGCGGCTCGTCCGCGAGCTGCGCACGACCGTGCGCGACGGCGGCGCGTCGAGCGACAGCCTGGAGGCGGGCGCCGAGCGCATCGAGAGCCGCCTGCGCAGCCTCGGCCATCGCGACGCGCGCGTGCGCGCGGGCCTCGAGCCGAAGGGCGACGACGAGGTGGTGGTCTACGACGTCGAAGCCGGCGAATCCGCGAGCGCCGCATCCGTCGAGCTGCGCGGGGCCGAGCCCTCGCTGCTGCTGGGCCTGCGCACGCAGGCGGGCCGGCCGCTCGAGGACGCCGTGCTCACCGAGGACGCGAGGCTGCTGCGGGCGCGGCTCGAGGAGCTCGGCCACTTCGAGGCCAGGGTCGACGTCGACGTGGCGGACGGGGGCGGCGCGCTGCCGGTGGTGTTCGCGGCGCGCCCCGGCCCGCGCGCGATCGTCCGCGAGCTGCGTGTCGAGAGCCCGCCGCTGCCGGTGACGGCCGACGAGCGGGGGCCAGAGGAGCTGGCGCTGCGCGCCGGCCTGCCGTATCGGATCGCGGACGTCGCCAGGAGCCGGGAGGCGCTGCTCTCGTCGTGGCGGCGCTCGGGGCACCTGGAGGCGAAGGTCGCGAGCGACGTGGTGTTCTCGGAGGCGCGCGACGAGGCGAGCGTCAGCCTGGTGGTCGAGCCCGGCCGACGCACGATCGTCGAGCACGTCGTGCTCGCGGGGCTGGACCGGACGCGCGACGTCACCGTGGAGCGCGAGATGCTGCTGCGCCCCGGGGAGGCGTTCTCGTTCGAGCGGGTGCTCGAGAGCCAGCGGCGGCTCTCGAGCCTCGGCATCTTCGAGCGCGTCCAGATCTCGGAGCTCGACCCCGGCCGCGAGCGGCGGCGCGACGTGGTGGTGAGCGTGCAGGAGGCGCCGCGCACCAGCTGGTCCTGGGGCGTCGGCTGGTCGGAGCAGGATCGCCTGCGCGGCAGCGTCGAGCTCACCCGCCGCAACCTCGGCGGTCTCGGGCGCACCGCGTCCGTCTTTGCGCGCGGCAGCTTCCGCGGCAGCCGTTTCCTGCTCAACCTGCGCGAGCCCTGGCTGTTCGGGCGCAAGCTGGACTCGTTCCTGACCGGCTTCTGGGAGGAGGAGGACCGCACCAGCTTCGACTTCAACCGCCTGGGCGGCATCGTGCAGGCCGGCCGCGCGCTCGACGCCCGCACCAGCCTGATCCTGCGCTACCTGTACCAGGACACGAACGTCTACAACGTCGAGGGCTCGCTCGACGAGATCGACCGCCAGTACCGCACCTACACGGTCTCCGGCCCCTCCGCCTCCGTGGTGTTCGACACCCGCGACGACCCGCTCGAGCCGCGGCGCGGCCTGTTCCTGGGCGCCGACCTGCAGCTGTCGCTCGAGGCGCTCGGCGGCGTGAGCTACCTGCGTAGCTTCTTGCAGGCCACGCGCGTGAGCCGGCTGCACACCGACCTGGTGCTGGTGCTCTCGGGGCGCGTCGGCCTCGCCACCGCGTTCGCCGACGAGGCGCCGCTCCTGCCGCTGCCCGAGCGCTTCTTCGCCGGAGGCGACTACGGGCCGCGCGGCTTCCCGGTCGACGGCGTGGGGCCGCAGCTCATCGGGACGGACGGGACCTCGTACCCGACCGGCGGCAACGCCCTGCTGCTGGGGGGAGCCGAGATGCGCTACAACCTGAGCCGCTCGTTCCAGCTCGCGAGCTTCCTCGACACCGGCAACGTCTACCTCGAGACGCGCGACGTGGCCTTGTCGGACCTGCGCTGGAGCGCCGGCCTCGGCTTCCGCTACCGCACCCCGATCGGCCCGATCCGGCTCGACTGGGGCTACGTCCTCGACCCGCAACCGGGCGACGTGTCCCGCTCCCGCTTCCACTTGTCGATTGGGCATGCTTTCTAGCGAGGTTCCGGTTCGGCGCCCTGCGGAACCTCGCTTCTTGTCCGTTTCCGTTCTCCGGACGTCCCGC
>CAZMRX010000524.1:0-3511 GCA_964568755.1 uncultured Acidobacteriota bacterium
TGGGGCGTCGTGATCACCAGGATGTCCTGGATCCCCGCCAGCATCAGCGTCGAGAGCGGGTAGTAGATCATCGGCTTGTCGTAGACCGGGATCAGCTGCTTCGACACGCCGAGCGTGATGGGGTGGAGCCGGGTGCCCGAGCCGCCGGCCAGGATGATGCCCTTCATGGTCGGGGCAGCATAGCTTATCCTGCCCCGCGTGAGCTCCACGGAAGCCGCCCGCGACCGCCTGCTGCGCATCGTGCGGGGCGAGTTCGGCGTGCGGCGCGGGCACCCGCTGCCCTACGGCGCTTCCGCCCGCCGCGAGGGCGTCAACTTCTCGGTCTTCTCCCGGCACGCGACCGAGATGAGCCTGGTGCTGTTCTTCCCGGGGGAGCCGGACCCCGTGCTCGAGCTGCCGCTCGACGCGCGCTACAACAAGACCGGCGACGTCTGGCACGTGCTGGTGTGCGGCCTCGACCCGGGCGTCGAGTACGGCTTTCGCGCCGACAGCGAGGTCCCCGCGGGCTCGACCATCCTGCGCTTCGACCCGCGGCGGGTCCTGATCGACCCCTTCTCGAAGTCCGTCACGGGCCTCGAGACGTGGGGCGACGGAGCGGGAGCCAGGGGCCGCCTCGAGAGCCTGCGCTCGCGCGTGATCGACGAGGAGTTCGACTGGGGGCACGAGCATCCGCTGGCCGTGCCGCTGGCCGACTCGATCATCTACGAGCTGCACGTGCGCGGCTTCACCCGCCACGGCAGCTCCGGCGTCGCGCACCCCGGCACGTTCCGCGGCCTGGTCGAGAAGATCCCGTACCTGCGCGAGCTGGGCGTGACCGCGGTCGAGCTGATGCCGGTGACCGAGTTCGAGGAGTGCGACAACCCGCGCAGCAACCTGCTGACCGGGGAGCCGCTGCGCAACTTCTGGGGCTACCAGCCGGTCTCGTTCTTCGCGCCCAAGGCGTCCTACGCGTCCGAGACCGGGCCCGGGGACGCCGTGCGCGAGTTCAAGTCGATGGTGAAGGCGTTCCACGAGGCCGGCATCGAGGTGATCCTCGACATCGTCTTCAATCACACCGGCGAGGGCGACGAGCGCGGCGCCACCTTCTGCTGGCGCGGGCTCGACAACCCGACCTACTACCTGCTCGAGCCGAAGACGGGGAAGTACCTCAACTACTCCGGCTGCGGCAACACGCTCAACTGCAACCACCCGGTGGTGCGCTTCCAGATCCTGGCGGCGCTGCGCTACTGGGTGACCGAGCACAAGGTGGACGGCTTCCGCTTCGACCTCGCCTCGATCCTGGGGCGCGGCCGCGACGGCGAGGTGCTGCCGAACCCGCCGCTGATCGAGGCGATCGCCGCCGACCCGGTGATGGCCGACGTGAAGCTGATCGCCGAGGCGTGGGACGCGGCTGGACTTTACCAGGTGGGCAGCTTCCCGAGCTGGGGGCGCTGGGCCGAGTGGAACGGCCAGTTCCGCGACGACCTGCGTCGCTTCGTCAAGAGCGACGCGGGCCTGACGCGCCTGCTCGCGACCCGGCTCGGGGGCAGCCCCGACCTCTACCGCGGCGGGGAACGGGCGCCTTTTCACTCGATCAACTTCGTCACCAGCCACGACGGCTTCACGCTCGCCGACCTCGTCTCCTACAACGAGAAGCACAACTGGGAGAACGGCGAGGGCAACGTCGACGGGCATCCCGAGAACCTCTCCTGGAACTGCGGCGAGGAGGGTCCGTCCGCGCGGCCCGAGGTCGTGGCGCTGCGCCGGCGCCAGCAGCGGAACTTCCTGGCGCTGCTGTTCCTGTCGCAGGGCGTGCCGATGCTGCAGGCGGGGGACGAGCTCGGCCGCAGCCAGCGCGGCAACAACAACGCCTACTGCCAGGACAACGAGACCTCCTGGCTCGACTGGTCGCTGGCGGAGCAGAACGCCGACCTGGTCCGCTTCACGCGGCGGCTCGTCCGCTTCCGCAAGGCTCACCCGTCGCTGCGGCGGCGGAGCTTTTTCGAGGACGAGCTCCGGACCGCGGTGGCGTGGCACGGAACGCGGCTCGGCCGCCCCGACTGGAGCGCGGAGGCGCGCGTGCTGGCGATGCACATCCTCCCCACGGCTCTGGACGAGGCCCTCTACGTCATCGCCAACGCCCACTGGGAGCCGAAGGCGTTCGAGCTGCCGCGGCTGCCCGCGGGGAAGTCGTGGCGGCGCTTCCTCGACACGAGCCTGCCGCCGGGCGACGACGCGTGCGAGCCGGGCTCGGAGGCGCCCGTCGCCTCCGATCGCAGCTACGCGGTCGGTCCGCGCTCGGTCGTGGTGCTCGTCGGCCGTTAGCCCCGGAGTCGACCGCGGCCTCCGGCCTCTCTACTCCCGATTGCCCTGCGCCGCCGGGATCAGTCGGGGATTGGCCCCGCCGCCGAGTGAGGTGATCTGGCGCTGCACGTGCGCCACGACAGGCGGAGGTCCGAGAACCATCAGCTCGTCCCCGGCATCCGAGTCCCTGATGTATTCGAACACCAGCGGGACGGTGGAGCCCTCGTATTGGACCTCCGCCTCGAGGATCGGATCGTCCTCCGATTCCGAGTCCACGATCTCGGCGCAGAACGCCTTGGCGCGTGCGGCAGTCAGATCCGTGTCGAGATCGACCGCGAGACGGACCAGGAACGCCTGCACCTGCTCGGGCTCCAGGGCCACGAAGAGCCGGTCCAGGCCAAGCCGGTGAACCATTCCACCCTCCCATGTGTGAGCATACCGCGCGAGCCCGCCGCGGGAGCTGTGGCGTCGTCACTCGACAGACGCTGGCCGCCACCGAGTCGAACTACTCTCTTCTCTTGACTGGAGGAGTCCAGATACTCCTTGTTAGGCGGCACCGGTCCTACTCCAGCTCGATCAGACCGAACTGCTGTAGGTGGTGATGCGTGTGCTTGTAGTGCGTGCGATGCCACTCCTCGCGCCCAATCGGGCCGAGGACGGGATGGACATGGAGCCTCTCGTCCGACCGAGAGTCATCGAGGAATCGGGTGAGAGCAACCTTGAGGGCCGCCTTGGCTTCGCCGAGCGTCTCGTGTCGCACCGGGGGCAGGCCATCCACCAGTGCCGGATTCATGAACTCCCTGGGGGTCGGACGGTTGCTGTACAGGAACTGCCTCATGCGCGGCAGCTCGGATGCAGGAACTGAGCATGTTGCCTGGGCTAGCCCAGTCGACAGCTCGAATGCCCAAGTCAGATGCTCGACCATCTCCTGAGCCTGCATCCGACCCCAACGGGCGGTCGACGCATCAGTTAGCCGTTCGATCGCTTGGGGCACGTCATTCCGGAGAAACGACTCACGAAGGTCCGCATCGTCAACGTCGAAGCGACGCGTTGCCACCAGCCTCCTTCGCACACTGAACGAGTCCGCACAACACTGGAGTCAAGCTGCGAAGCTCCGAAGTTGACGCGGCTTCGTCAGCTTGATTGATGAGATGGACTCCTCCAACGACTCGTTCGGCATCGATGTGCCAGAGTCGCTGCTGTGTAGGCAAGGAGGAGCCCATCCATG
>CAZMRX010000525.1:0-3498 GCA_964568755.1 uncultured Acidobacteriota bacterium
CACTCGCGTGGCGCGCCGGCGCCCGCCTCGCCGACATGGAGTTCGTGCAGTTCCACCCGACGGCGCTCGACGTCGGGGCCGACCCGATGCCGCTGCTCACGGAAGCGCTGCGCGGCGCGGGCGCGACCCTGGTCGACGCGGACGGCCGTCGCCTGCTGACAGACGCCGGCCCGAACGCGGAGCTGCTCCCGCGCGACGTGGTCGCTCGGGCTCTCTGGTCCGCTCTCGGGTCGGGCCGCCGGGCGTTCCTGGACGCGCGCGAGGCGGTGGGGGAGTCCTTCCCGCAGCGCTTCCCCACGGTCTTCGAGGCCTGCCGCCAGCACGGGCTCGACCCGCGGCGCGAGCCGATCCCGGTCGCGCCGGCCGCGCACTACCACATGGGCGGGATCGACGTGGACCTCGACGGTTGCACGAGCGTGAGCGGCCTGTGGGCTGCCGGCGAAGTGGCCTGCACGGGAGTGCACGGCGCCAATCGCCTCGCGAGCAACTCGCTGCTGGAGGGGCTGGTGTTCGGCGCGCGCGTCGCGCGCTCGGTGGGCGAGGCGCTGGCGCAGCTGCGCCCGGTGAAGGCTACGCTCACGCTGCCGGCTGTGGCACCCGACGTCCTCGACGACGCGAGTGGCCAGGCGGTCCTGGGCGAGATCCGGGGACTGATGTGGGACGCGGTCGGCCTCGTGCGGACCGGCGCCAGCCTACGGGCGGCGATCGAGCGGCTCGAGCGTCTCGAGGCCCAGCCGCCGTCCGTGGCGGGCCAGAGCCGCAACGCGGTCACCGTCGCGCGCCTTATCGCGACGGCGGCGCTCGCGCGGCCCGAGAGCCGCGGGGCGCACTTCCGGGCCGACTACCCGCTCGCCGACCCGGCTTGGCGCCGGCGCATCCTGCTGACGCCGGACGCAGCCGGCACGCGGGTGGAGACCGAGCCGGTGACGGCGCCGGACCGGGCGGCCGTGGAGGTTTGCGCGTGAGCGACACACTGGGCCTGCTGCCGATCCTCTACGAGGACGTCGTGCGGCGCGCGCTCGCCGAAGACCTCGGGCGCGCCGGCGACGTGACCACCGACGCCATCGTCCCGGCCGATCTCGGTGGCCGGGCCGCGATTGTGGCGCGCGCGGCGGGCCGTGTGGCGGGCCTCGAGCCGGCGCTCTACGCCTTCCGCCTGCTCGACCCCGACTGTGTGGCCGAGGTGCTCCTGCCCGACGGCAGCGACGCCGCGGCCGGGCAAGCGATCGCGCGCGTGAGCGCCCGCGCCCGCGCGCTGCTCACCGGCGAGCGCACCGCCCTCAACCTGCTGGGCCGCCTGAGCGGCATCGCGACCGCGACCCGCGACGTGGTGGCGCGGCTCCAGGGCCTGCAGACGCGCGTCGTCGACACGCGCAAGACGACCCCGGGGCTGCGGGCGCTCGAGAAATACGCCGTCCGCGTGGGCGGGGGCCAGAACCACCGTTACGGCCTCGACGACGCGGTGCTGGTGAAGGACAACCACGTGGCGCTCGCGGGAGGCATCGCCGAGGCGGTGCGGCGCGTGCGCGAGGGCGCCGGGCACATGCGGAAGCTCGAGGCTGAGGTGGACACGCTGGCCCAGCTCGACGAGGCGCTGGCGCTCGACGTCGACGCCGTGCTGCTGGACAACATGGACCTGAAGACGCTCGGCGAGGCCGTGCGGCGAGCGCGCGGCCGCGCGCTCACGGAGGCGTCCGGAGGCGTCCGGCCCGAGAACGTTCGCGCGATCGCCGAGACCGGTGTGGACCTCGTCTCGATCGGCTGGCTGACGCACAGCGCGCCCGCGCTCGACGTGGCGCTCGACGTCGAAGCCTAGGCGGCCGCCCGCGGCGGGCCGGAGTAGACTTCCCCCGACGGCATGAGCGCGGCGCTTCTGGACGGGGAGACGGCGGCGGGAGCGGTCCTCGTCCTTTCGCTGGTGGCGGCCCTGGGCCTCGCGCTCGGCGCCGTGCGCATCCGCGGCATCGGCCTCGGCATCGCGGGCGTGCTCTTCGTGGGGATCGCGTTCGGCCACTTCGGCTGGCACGTGGCGGAGCGCACCCGCGAGTTCGTGCGCGAGCTCGGCCTCGTGCTGTTCGTCTACTCGATCGGGCTGCAGGTGGGGCCAGGGTTCCTCGCCTCGCTCCGCCGCCACGGGCTGCGCCTCAACCTGCTCGCGGCCGGCATGGTGGTGCTCGGCGTGCTGACGGCGCTCGGCCTGCGTTTCGCGGGCGGCATCGACGCGCCGGTGCTCGCCGGGCTGCTCGCGGGAGCCACCACCAACACCCCGAGCCTCGCCGCGGCGCAGCAGGCGCTCCAGGAAGCGTTGCCGGGCGCGACCGCTCGCGCCGCTGCGTCCCATCTCCCCGGCCTGGGCTACGCCGTCGCCTACCCGTTCGGCGTGCTGGGGGTGATCCTGGTGATGGTCGCGGTCCGGCTGGCGTTCCGGATCTCGGTGGCGAAGGAGGCCGAGGACCTGGCGCGCAGCCAGGCCACCGAGATCCCGCCGCTCGCGCGCGCGAACCTCGAGGTCACGAACCCGAACCTGGCGGGGATGCCGCTCGAGAAGGTGCCGGCCCTCGCCGGGACCGGCATCGTCGTCTCGCGCATCTGGCAGGACGGCCGGCTGCAGGTGCCGCGGCCGGAGACGCGGCTCGGCACGGGCGACGTGCTGCTGGCGGTGGGCACGCGCGGGGAGCTGGACGCGCTGCGGATCGTGGTGGGCGGCGAGAGCAGCCTCGACCTGCGCGCGCTGCCGAGCGCCATCACCTCGAAGCGCCTGATCGTCACGCGCACCGCGGCGACCGGCCGCACCGTCGCCGAGCTCGACTTCGTGCGCCGCTTCTCCGTTCAGATCACGCGCGTGAGCCGGGCCGAGGTCGAGATGTCCGCGACGCCGGGCTTCGAGCTGCAGTACGGCGACACCGTGCTCGCGGTGGGCGAGCCGGCCGACATCCAGAAGGTCGCCGCCGAGCTCGGCGACTCGCCGAAGACCCTCAACTACCCGCACCTGGTGCCGATGTTCGCCGGCATCGCGCTCGGCATCCTGGCGGGCAGCGTCCCGTTCTCGCTGCCCGGCGTGCCGGCGCCGGTGCGCCTCGGCCTCGCCGGCGGGCCGCTGCTGGTGGCGATCGCGCTCTCGCGGCTCGGCCGGATCGGCCCGCTCGTCTGGTACATGCCGATCTCGGCCAACTACGTGCTGCGCGAGACCGGGATCGTGCTGTTCCTGGCGGCGGTGGGGCTCGGGGCGGGCGGCGTGTTCGTCGAGACGCTGGTCCGCGGCGAGGGCCTCTACTGGATGGCGTGCGGCGCCTTGATCACGGCCGTGCCGCTGCTCGTCGCGGCCGCCGTCGCGCGCCTGGCACTCGGCCTCAACTACCTCACGCTGTGCGGGGTGCTCGCGGGCGCCATGACCGATCCGCCGGCCCTGTCGTTCGCGACCGCCGTCTCGGGCTCGGAGGCCCCGTCCGTGGCGTACGCGACCGTCTACCCGCTGACGATGATCCTGCGCGTGCTGTC
>CAZMRX010000526.1:0-3489 GCA_964568755.1 uncultured Acidobacteriota bacterium
GAGGACGTGTTCGTGGTCCGGATCGACGGCAGCGGGTATCGCCAGCTCACGGACGACACGGCCCGCGACCGCGGTCCGAGCTGGTCGCCCGACGGCTCGCGCATCGCCTTCTACAGCGACCGCAGCGGGCGCTACGAGACCTGGTCCATCCGCCCCGACGGCAGCGGGCTGGAGCAGCTCACCAAGACCACCGGCACCGCGCGGACGGAAGTGGTCTGGTCGCCCGACGGAAAGCGCATCGCCTCGGACGACGGGACGCGCACCTGGATCGAGGAGCTGACGCAGCCGCCGAGCCAGCGCGAGGCGGAGGAGCTGCCTCGCCTCGAGGGAGGTGTCGCGATGCAGCCCCGGTCGTGGTCGCCCGACGGCACGACACTCGCGGGGAGCCCCACCTTCTACGTGTCTGCGAACAGCGTCACCTTGCTGTACTCCCTCGCCTCGCGGCAGTACACGGCCCTGCCCGAGGGCCGGGGCTGGCCCTCGTGGCTCCCCGACAGCCGTCGCCTGCTGGTCGGCCGGCACGACCAGATCGTGCTGCTCGACACCCGAACCGGCCGCGCGACCCCCGTTCTCGCCGCGGGTGGGCAGGGGCTGAGCCTCTCGCGAGACGGTCGCTGGGCCAGCTACATCGAGACCCGCTCCGAGTCCGACGTCTGGATGGCGACGCTCGGGCGCTGACGATCTCGAGGAGGAGGCGTGATGCGACGAGCGACGTGGACGACGCTGTTTTGTCTCGCGGCCGCGGGCGCCCTGGGCCAGGCGCCGCCGAGCGAGGTCGAGCGTCTCGCCTGGCTCGAGGGCCGCTGGCAGGGCGTGAGCGGGGGAGTCGCGATGGAGGAGCAGTGGACCTCGGTCCGCGGCGGCGCGCTGCTCGGCCTGCACCGAGACGTGAAAGGCGAGCGCATGGTCTCGTTCGAGTTCCTGCGGATCCAGGCGACGCCCGAGGGCACCTTCTACTTCGCGAGCCCGGGCTCGCGGCCGCCCGTGGCGTTCAAGCTCGTCGAAGTCGGCGAGCGTCGCGCGGTGTTCGAGAACAAGCAGCACGACTTCCCGCAGCGGAACCACTACAGGCTCGACGCCGCGGGCGCGATGCACGCGCGCATCGAGGGGCCGCAGGGCGGCATACCGGTGTCGGAGGAGTGGGTCTGGACGAAGGCCCCTTGACGTCGGGAACGGTCCGGCCGGCGGCTCAGCGCTCCGGGTGCTGGCGCAGCGTGACGCCCGACTCGGCGATCAACCGCCGGAACGCCTCCTCGAGCCCGGCGCCGTACTCGTAGGGCTCGGCGTAGACCAGCTCGCGGAGGCCGGCCTGGATCGACTCCTTGGTGCAGCCGAAGCACGGGCGCAGCGTGGCGTAGAGCACGCCGCCGTTCGTGGCGTTGCCGTGGCGTGCCGCGAGCACGATCGCGTTCTGCTCGGCGTGGACGCAGACGCAGGTGTCGTAGCCGGAGCCGGGCGGGGCGTCGGAGGCGCAGCGTGGGCAGCCTCCGGCGTCGCAGTTGGCGACCCCCATCGGCGTGCCGTTGTAGCCGGTCGCGATGATCGCCTTCTCGACCACGATCAGCGCACCGACCTGCCTCCGGACGCAGCTCGAGCGCGTGGCCACGGTCCGCGCGATCGACATGTAGTAGTCGTCCCAGCCCGGCCGCTCGACGCTCACGCGGGGATCCACCTTCCGTCGCGGAGTCTCACTTAGCCGCGAGCGGCACGCAAGCGCTGTCCGATTTCCGGCGGCGTTCGAGGCTCGTCGGCCAGGGCATGGCGCCGCGCGCACGGGCCAAGCCCAGCCGCGCCAGCTACTTGAGCGCGTGGGCGAGATCGCGGCCGGTGGCCCGGGGCTTGCACTCCGGGAGCACGGGGTGGAGGGGCCGATGAGAAGTCGAGTCATGCGCTGGACCCTGGCGGCCGGCCTGCTGGCCGTGGGGGCGGCGACGGCGGAAGCGGTGGAGCCGACGCCGGGCTTGCCGCCGCGGCTGCGCGTGCTGGTCCCGTCGGACGAGACCCCGGAGATGTTCTCGTTCGACACGAAGGGCCAGCCGGGCTTCGAGCGCGAGCTGATCGAGGGCTTCTGCCGCATTCACGGGCTCACGCTCGACGTCGTCAAGGTGGCGGACTTCGAGCAGATCATCCCGATGCTGAAGCGGGGCGAGGGCGACGTGATCACGGGGATCGTCGACACCGAGGCGCGGCGGCAGAAGGTCGCCTTCACCAGCGAGGTGTTCCCGGTGCGGCACATGGCGATCTCGCGCCGGCCGGGCGCCGTGGTGCGAACGGTCGACGAGCTGCGCGCGCTGCGCGTGGGCGTGATCCCGGGCACGACCTGGGAGCAGGCCGTGATCGACGCCGGCGTGCCGAAGGGCCGGCGCGTCGCCTTCCGCGACGCCGAGCTGCTGGTGGCCGGCCTTCGCGGCGGTCAGGTGGACGCGATCGTGATGACGGTCTTCGACTTCGCGCTGGCCAAGAAGCACGACGCCGAGCTCGTGGCCGGCGCCTTCGTTGGAAAAGCCGGGGCCGCGGCGCTCGCGGTGCGGCCGGAGGACGGCCGCCTGCTCGAGGCGCTGAACGGCTACCTGCAGGGGATCCGGCAGGCGCGCCACACGCTGTTGTTCAAGTACCTGAGCGAGGAAGCGCTCACGCTGATCGCGCAGGCGCGACGCGAGTAGACGGGAATCGTGACCGCGGCCATCGCGGGGCACGGAGGGTGTGAGGATGCAGACCGAAGAGGCGAGAGAGCAGGAGACGGCTGAGGGCCAGGAGCGCGTGATCGACGCGTCGGGCAACGAGCGGCGCCGCGCGCTGCGGCGCAAGCTCCCGTTCGGCCGCGGCGCGGTGCTGGTGGTGGGCGAGCGCGCCCACATCGTCGGCGTCGCCGACGTCAGCGTGACCGGCGCCTACCTGACGACGCGCGCGCCCGTGGCCCGGGGCGAGACGCACGCGCTGCGGCTGATGCTGCTCCCGGAGACCGCCGAGCTCGAGCTGCGGGCCGAGATCGTCCGCGTCGCCCAGACCGACCCCGAGTCGCCCGACCACCCGCGCGGCGTCGCCGTTCGCTTTTCCGAGCTGAGCGAGAAGGCCGCCGGCCAGCTGCAGGCCTTCATCGCGAGAGGCCAGGTCGCCAAGTAGAAGGGGGGTCAGGTCTCGAAACTCGGCATTGGATGGATTCAATGCCAAGTTTCAAGACCTGACCCCTTCGCGCTGGCCGCACCAGCTCAGTTGAGCAGGTGCTCGCGGATGAAGGCGACGGTCGCGTAGAACTGGAAGTCCTGGTTCTTCTTCTTCGCGAAGCCGTGGCCCTCGTCGTTCGCGAGCAGGTACCAGACCGGGCCGCCGTTCTTCTTGATCGTGGCGACCATCTGCTCGGACTCCGTGTACGGGACGCGCGGGTCGTTCCTGCCCTGCACGACGAAGAGCGGCTTCGTGATCTTGTGCGCGTTGTTGGCGGGCGAGATCGCGAGCAGGTGCTGCTTCATCGCCGGGTCGCGCTCGTCG
>CAZMRX010000527.1:0-3486 GCA_964568755.1 uncultured Acidobacteriota bacterium
CGAGAACCTCTCGCGCCAGGTGGAGACGCTGCAGAGCGAACGCGACGGCCTGGCCGGCAGGCTGGCGTCGCTCGAGGAGATGGTCGCCACGCACTCGGCGTTCGACGAGGGGGTGCGCGCGCTGCTCGCCGGTCCCGAGGGTGTTTCGGTGATCGGCGTCGTGGCCGACGCGCTCGAGACCGGCTCCGAGCACGAGCGCGCGGTCGAGGCGTTCCTGGGCGACCGGCTGCAGGCGGTGCTGGTGCCCGACGCCGACCAGGCGCTGCGTGGGATTCGCTGGCTGCAGTCGCAGAGCGCCGGCCGCGGCGCGTTCCTGCCGCTCGCCACGGCCCGCACCCGCAGCGACTGCGGGCCGTTGCGCGAGATCGCCGGCGAGGAGCCGAAAGCGCTCGGCCTGCTGTCCGACTTCTACCGCGTGAGCGGGCCGCACGCCGAGCGCATCCGGGCGTCGCTCCCCGACGCGATCGTGGTCGCGACGCTGGAGGACGCGCTCGCGCACGCGCCCCGCCAGGGACCGGTGTCCGTCGTCACGCACGCCCTCTAGACGCTGCGCGGCGCGATGGTCGAGGGCGGCCGCGGGGTGAAGGGCCTGCTCGCGCCTCGCCGCGAGATCAAGGAAGTGGCGGGGCGGCAGGAGCAGCTCGAGGCGCGGCTGCTGGCGATGCGGTCCGAGGCCGCCGAGGCGCTCGCCGTCGTAACGGGCGCCGTCGCCGAGGCGCGCGCGCTCGACGAGCAGATCCACTCGACCGAGAAGGAGCTGGTGGCCGCGCGCCACGAGATCCAGGCCGCCGACGACGAGGCCGGGCGCCTGCACCGCAAGGGCGTGGTGCTCGACGCCGAGCGCGCCCAGGCCGAGCAGGAGCTCGCGGCGGCGCGGCAGCGGCTGGAGGAGACCGAGCAGGCGCTGGCGGCGGCCGAGACCGAGCGCGCCGAGGGTCACCGCCGGCTTGCGGAGGTCGGCCAGGCCGTGGCTTCCGGCCGCACCGCGGCCGAGGGCGCCCAGGCACGGCATGCCGAGGTCCGCAGCGCGCTCGCGGCGCTGCGCGAGCGCACGGCCGCCACGGAGAACGACTGCCGGCGGCTCGAGGGCGACCGCATCGAACTCGAGCAGCGGATCGCGGCGGCCCGCACGCGCGCCGCCGAGACGGAGGCCCGGCGCGCCGAGCTGCTCGGCGAGCTCGCCGACGTGGAGCGGCTGCTGGCCGAGGCGCTGATCGAGCGCGACCGCGTGAACGGCGAGACCGCGGTCGCCGAGGAACGCGTGCGTGAGAGCCGCGGCGGGATCGAGAGCCGCGAGCACGGGCTCAAGGAGCGGCGCCGCGAGCGTGACGTGCTCATGGGCGCGCTGGGCGAGGTGGAGGTGGAGCGGGCCCGCACCGGCTCGGACCTCGACCACCTGGCGCGCGAGTGCCAGCAGGGCGTCGGCCAGTCCCCGGCCGAAGCGGCGGCGGCGCTCGGCGAGGAGGACCTCGCGCAGGAGCAGGAGGCGCTCGCGGCGCAGGTCGCGGAGCTGCGCGACCGGCTCGGGCGGATGGGCGAGGTCAACGTGCTGGCGGTCGAGCAGGCGCAGGAGCACGAGGAGCGCCACGCGTTCCTGACCGCGCAGCGCCAGGACCTGCTCGACTCGATCGCCGAGCTCGACCAGGCGATCCGCAAGATCGACCGCGCCTCGCGCGAGCGCTTCCAGGAGGCGTTCCAGGTCATCAACCAGCACTTCGGCGAGACCTTCAAGCAGCTCTTCGGCGGCGGCACCGCCGGGCTGTCGCTGCTCGACGAGGAGGACCTGCTCGAGAGCGGGATCGACATCATGGCGCAGCCGCCCGGCAAGCGGCTACAGAACGTGATGCTGCTCTCGGGCGGCGAGAAGGCGCTCACGGCGATCGCGCTGCTGTTCGCGATCTTCCAGTACAAGCCGTCGCCCTTCTGCATCCTCGACGAGGTGGACGCTCCCCTCGACGACGCCAACATCGGCCGATTCGTGAAGATGCTCGACGGCCTCAAGGAGCAGACCCAGTTCGTGCTGATCACCCACTCGCGCAAGACCATGTCGATCGCCGACCAGCTGTACGGCGTGACCATGGAGGAGCCCGGCGTCAGCAAGCTGGTGAGCGTCCGCTTCACGTAGCTAGTCGTCGCCCGCCTCGGTCTCGGTCGGGTCGGCCGCGTCGCTCCTGAACACGACGCTGACGCGGCGGCCGAGGCGGATCGTGGCCCCCTCCTCCAGCAGTCGCGCCGCGACCACCCGCTGGCCGTCGAGGAACGTGCCGTTCTTGCTCTCGAGGTCCTCGAGCGTGGCGCGGCCCTTCTGGACCAGGATCCGCGCGTGGCGGCGCGACACCCCCGGCCCGTCGACGCGGGTCACGAGGTGCTCGTCGCGGCCCAGCACGTTCTCGCCCTCGGCCAGCTCCAGGCTCGAGGCGTCGGACTCGAGCCAGAGGCGCCGGCCGACTCCGGCCTCCGCCCCGTCCCCTACCGCTGAGGCCGGGAAGGAGTAGCCGAAGCCCGGCACCGTCCGCACGAAGCGGGGCTCGTGCGCGTCGTCGCCGAGCGTCGCGCGCAGCTGGGACACCAGCACGTGCAGGCTCGTCTCCCCCACGTGCGCGTCGGGCCAGATCGCCGCCCGCAGCCGCGTGCGCGAGACCGCCCGCGGCCGGGCGCGCAGCAGCAGCTCGAGCAGCGCCAGCTCCTTGGGGCTCGCGTGCGCCTCGCGCCCGTCGCGCAGCAGCTGGCGCGTCCCGCAGTCGAGCACGAACTCGCCGAACGTGAAGCGCATGGGAGGCGCTCTCTTTCAGGCGCACTTCAGGCGGCCTTAAGGGCGGCCTAAGCGTAAAGCCCGTCGATCGCGTGTGCAACGAGGGCCCGGTCGCACAGGCGCCCTCGGAAGGGAGCCGCCCATGCACCGCGATGGCCGCTGCCGCACCGCGCCCGCCGCCTTCCTGCTTGCCTGCCTGCCGCTCGTCGCGGCCACTGCCGATCCAGCCCAGAACCCCGCTCGCCTGGTGCCCGTGCGCGCCCTCGATCCAGGCGACGCGAGCGTCGCGGAGGTGGCACGCCAGGGTGCGATCGCCCGCCTCCGCAACCAGGAGTGTCGTCAGGTCCTGAGCGACTTCACGGACACGAATGGCCGCCCGCTGCAGGACAACCTCGGCAAGTTCGGCGTGGGCCCCGACGCGTACCTGGCGATGCTCCCCTTGCTCGACGGCCGGGAACGCCCGCTCTGCAAGGGCAACCAGTCGCAGCTCCTGACCTCGGCTGGAGTGCCCCGGGTATTCGTGTGCGGGGCCTTCCTGGAGACCGTCTACCAGCGCCGGGTGATGGCCGAGGTCTACGTGATCCACGAGATGCTCCACACCCTCGGCCTGGGCGAGAACCCGCCCACGAGCCACGACATCACCCAGAAGGTCGTGAAGCGCTGCGCGCCCTAGCTCCCCGTCGAACGGCGTACGATGGAGCGGTGTCCAGCGTCTCCTTGCCCCGCTGGGTGGT
>CAZMRX010000528.1:0-3483 GCA_964568755.1 uncultured Acidobacteriota bacterium
TCCATCTCGCCGATCTTGCGCAGCGGCGCCTGCGCAGCCGCCGGCGCGGGCAGCAGGCTGCTGGTGAGCAGGGCGAGCGCGAGGGCAAGAGCGGTTCGGGTCATGGAGCGGACCCGAATCCTGAAGGACGCGCGCCGCGGCCGCCGCGCCGCTGTGACGGTTTGCGAAGTGTCACTGCTGCGAGACACGTCTTCCGGCCGGCCGAGGATGGCCGCAGTCGCAACGTCTGCGCTCGGGAAGAACGCGTGGCCCATTTCAATCCATCACCGCCCGGGGTGCGATGGGAGAGGGCCGCCCACCCCGTCGGTCAGTGCACGTCCTACGTCAAGGAATGCCGGAGAGACTACGCCCCGCTCACTCGGAGTGTCAATAGTGCAACCCCGGAAAAGTGCGGTGTTTCAACGATATATGTGGCTCCGTCGGGGTCGCGGATTCGCTTTGCGGCTAGCCGGTAGCCAGGCGAAGGCCCGGGTCTTGAATCGGGCCGTGAAACCCGCATACTCAGCCGCGAGCGTCCCGGCCTCCCTCCCGGGCAAGGGGGACTCGTGCCACATGGCAGACCAGGCGTTCACGTGAGCCCGGCGCTCGCCGGACTCGCTCTCCTTCTATTCGCTCTCGCGCCCGCCGGCCTCAGCTCCTCGCCGCCGCCGCTCTCCGAGACCCTGGCCGCGCGCTTCCCGGCGATCCGCGCACGGCTCGAAAGCCCCGTGCGCTTCGAGACCGCGTCGTGGCGCGAGCGTGGGCGCCGCATCGCGGGCCTGCGCGCCGTCTTGCCGCCGCCGGCCAAGCTCGCACCGGCTGCCGCCGGGGAGCCGTCTCAGGGCTCGCTCATGACCGTCGATCCGGTGCGAGTCAGCTTCCCCGCTCTCGCGAACGAGGCCGTCGTCGCCGAGGGCGATGGCGTGCGGGTCGTGCTCGCGCCGCGCGGCGCACGCGGCGCCCGCGCGCAGACGGACGGCGCGACGATCGCCTATCGCGACTTGTATCCCCAGACCGACGCGCTCCACGTCGCGAAGCCCGAGTGGACCGAGGAGTACCTGCACCTGCGCACGCCCGCCGCCCCGCGCCGGTTCGAGTACGACGTCGTCGAGGCTGCGGGCGCCACGCGCGTGTTCCTCGAGAACGGCCAGGTGCACTTCCTCGACGCATCCGGCCGGGGCCTCGTGGTGCTGGCGCCGGTCGTCGTCGACGCTATCGGCCGGCGGAGCGCGAAGGCCGCTCGCTGGACGCTGGAGACGGCCGGGGACGCGCGTCGCCTCAAACTGGCCCTCGACCCGGCCGGGCTCGAGTACCCGCTCCTCTTGGATCCCACCTGGATCACGACGGGAAGCCTCAACGCGGCGCGCACCACGAACATCGGAATCCAGCTTCATACCGGCAGCGTGCTGGTGCTCGGTGGCGTTGCGCCCGCGGAGCTCTACGACCCCGCGAGCGGCGTGTGGACCATGACGCCGGCCGGCTGGCCCGGCCGCGTCTACGCGGCTGCAACCCTGCTGCGCAACGGCCAGGTGCTCGCGTGTGGTGGGTTCGGCGTGGCTGCATGTCATCGCTACGATCCGATCGCAGGCACCTGGAGCGTCGCCGCCAGCATGAGCAGTGCCCGCGAGCAGTTCACGCTCACATTGCTCCGCGACGGCCGGGTCCTGGCAGCCGGAGGGCAGGCGGTGATCAACGTTCCGCTCGGCTCCTCCGAGATCTACGATCCCGCGGCCAACAGCTGGGCCGCCACAGGCAACATGGTGACCGCCCACCGCGCCCACGCCGCCGCGCTGCTGCCGGACGGGAAGGTGCTCGTCTCGGGTGGCGTGACGCTCCCGGGGCCGAGTGCCACGAGGATCTCGGAGGTCTACGATCCGGGCACCGGAACCTGGACACGCGTAGGCGATCTCGCCACCACGCGGTATCAGCACTCGCTGACGCTGCTGCCAAGTGGGAAGGCGCTGGCTGCAGGAGGCGCGTTCGGCGTGAGCGCTGCGGAGATCTACGACCCCGGCACCGGGTCGTGGACTTCGACGGGAAGCCTGCTGACGGCGCGGGGCGATCACACCGCAACCCTGCTGCCCAGCGGGCGCCTGGCGGTGGCCGGAGGGTCGAACGGCGTCATCTTCACTTCGAGCGAGTTCTACGACGGGGGGAGCGGCACCTGGAATTTCGGGCCCAGCATGGCAGTCGAGCGGTTCCTGCATTCGAGCACGATGCTTCCGGATGGCCGAGTGCTCGTCGCCGGCGGCCAGAACGGTGGCCCGCCCATCACGACAACGGAGCTGCTCGAGGTCGACACGCCGAGCTGGACGGCCGGACCCAACCTCGCGGCCAGTCGCAGCGAGCCCTCGCTCACCCTGCTGAAGAGCGGCAAGGTGCTTGCCGTCGGCGGCGTGGGGCTGAACACCGCGGAGGTCTACGACCCGGGGAGCGGCGCGTGGACGCCGACCGTCAACAGCATGAGCGCCCAGCGCTGGCGCCACACCGCGACGCTGCTCGGCGACGGCCAGGTCCTCGTCGCGGGCTCGGTCGCATCCATCTTCGTCGGGAACACGGTCGAGCTGTACGATCCGGCGTCGAACCGGTGGAGCTCGACGGCCAACATGAGCATCGATCGCTACTGGCACACGGCCACGCTCCTACCCTGCGGCGAGGTGCTGGTCGTCGGCGGGGTGACGATCGGGGGCACCATCCTTCGCAGTGCGGAGCGCTACAACCCGAAGACGAAGACGTGGCGGGCGACGGGCGCGCTCGTCACCGGCCGCTGGCGGCACACCGCGACGCTACTCGCCGACGGCCGCGTGCTCGTGACCGGCGGTTTCAACGGCGGGCGGCTCAGCAGTGCCGAGATCTACGACCCTGTGGCCGAGACCTGGACTCCTGCCGCGGGAGCGATGACGGTCGGCCGCTACCACCACAACGCGACGCTGCTGCCGAACGGAAGGGTGCTGGTCGTCGGCGGGTTCACGACGCCCACGGCCGAGCTGTTCAATCCTGCCACGGGCGCCTTCGCGCTGACGGGCGCGCCGACGGCGTTGCTCGACGACCAGGGCGTCACGGCGACGCTGCTGCCGAATGGGCGGGTACTGGCGGTGGGCGGCTGGGGAGCGCCCGGGGCGTCGACTCTCTACGACCCGGCGACGGGCGCCTGGACAGCCGGACCCGCCGTGGTGCCGGGGCGCACCACGCACGGCGCCAGCGTGCTTCTCGACGGCCGCGTGCTGGTGGCGGGGTCGTCGGGCGGTGCCGGCAACACGAGCGCGCTCTACGACGTCGGCCGTGGCGAGAGCACGGCCTGGCGGCCCATGCCGGCCACCGCGACCGACCCGCTCGTGCGGGGGACGGCGCTCGATGTCACTGGCAGCGGCTTCCAGGGGCTCGGCGAAGGATCGACCGGACTCGGCCACGCGCACGCGGCGACGAACTACCCGCTGGTGCAGCTGCGTCGGCTGGACAACGAGCAGGTGCGCTGGCTGCCGGTGGAGCCCACGGTCGGCTGGA
>CAZMRX010000529.1:0-220 GCA_964568755.1 uncultured Acidobacteriota bacterium
GTGCTCGCAGCGCTGCGCGTTGATGTAGTCGATCATCGCGGCGAGCGTCGTGGACTTGCCCGAGCCGGTCGTCCCCGTGCACAGAATCAGGCCGCGCTGCTCGTTCGAGATGCGCTCGAGCACCACCGGCAGCCCGAGCTCGCGCACGGTCATGATCTTGACCGGGATGACGCGCAGCACCAGGCCCACGGTGCCGCGCTGTTGAAAGATGTTGCAGCGG
>CAZMRX010000529.1:230-3428 GCA_964568755.1 uncultured Acidobacteriota bacterium
CGCGATGTCGATCTCGAGGTTCTCCTTGAACTTCTGCTTCTGGCGGTTGCTCATGATCGAGAACGCCATCGCGATGGTGTCCTCCTGCATGAGCCGCTTGGTCTCGACCAGGGGGATCAGCTCCCCGTTGATGCGCAGCACCGGGTGCGACCCCACCTTCAGGTGGAGGTCGGAGGCCTTGCGCTCCGACGCCATCTTCAAGAGATCGTTGATGTGCATCGCTCTCCCCGCTCCCCTTGGGCTACCTTGCCCCGGCCGCCGCCGCCCCGACCAGGGCGGGTACGAAGGTCAGCCAGCCGTGCTCGTCGCTCGCGCGGCACTCGATCACGTCGAAGAAAGCCTTCTGCAACGCTGCCGTCACCGGGCCGCGCTTGCCGCTGCCGATGGTCTGGCGGTCGACGGAGCGGATCGGCGTGATCTCCGCCGCGGTGCCCGTGAAGAACAGCTCGTCGACGAGGTACAGCATCTCGCGCGGCAGCGCCTTCTCCTCGACCCTGATCCCGAGCGCCTGCGCCAGCGTCAGCACGCTGTCGCGGGTGATTCCCGGCAGCACGGACGAGACGAGCGGCGGCGTCACCAGGCGGCCCTTGACGACCGCGAACAGGTTCTCGCCGCTGCCCTCGGAGACGTAGCCGGCCGCGTCGAGGGCGATTCCCTCGGCGAACCCGCCCTTCACGGCCTCGACCTTGATCAGCTGCGAGTTCAGGTAGTTGCCCGCGCTCTTGGCCATCGCGGGCAGCGTGTTCGGAGCCATCCGCGTCCAGGAGCTCACGCACACGTCGACGCCCTGCTCGAGGGCCTCCTGGCCGAGGTACTTGCCCCAGTCCCACACCATGATCGCGAGCTCGACCGGCGAGGAGAGCGGGTTCACACCCAGCTCACCGAAGCCGCGGTAGGCGACGGGGCGGATGTAGCAGGACTCCTTGCGGTTGGCGCGGATCGTCTCCAGGATCGCCTCGTTCACCTGGGCGGCCGAATAGCCGAGGTCCATCCAGTAGATCTTGGCGGAGTTGAACAGCCGCTCGGTGTGGGCGTCCAGGCGGAAAACCGCCGAGCCCTTGGGCGTCTTGTAGCAGCGCACGCCCTCGAACACCGCGGAGCCGTAGTGAACGACGTGCGACCCGATGTGGATGCGCGCGTCGTCCCACGGGACGAGCTTCCCGTTCATCCAGATGAAGTCCGAGCGTGGAGACGCCATAACCGATGGATTTTAGCTGCCGTGCAGGCAGCTGTCAACGCAAGGCGGCAGGGAAGTGTCTGACGCCTTTAGATTTACGGGCGGGCGAAGGCTGTCGCAGGCTCGACGTCGCGCAATCCCGTCGGAATCGAGCCACCCGGGGGGTGTTCGAGGGGGCGGAGCCTCTGAAGCGCGTGACGCCACGTGCGGCCGGCGTCGCGTGTGCCGTCTCGCCCGTCGCCGGCATATACTCGGCCTGCTTGACGAACGTGCGGCATCGTAGCTTCGGCCGTCTCGGCTGGTCGGTGAGCGAGGTCGGCTACGGCATGTGGGGCATGGGAGGCTGGACCGGCTCCGACGACGCCGAGTCGCTCGCCTCCCTCGACCGGGCGATCGGGCTCGGGTGCAACTTCTTCGACACCGCGTTCGCCTACGGCGACGGCCGCAGCGAGAGGCTCCTGGGGCAGGCCCTTCGCCGTCACCCGGGGCATCGCCTCTACGTCGCGACCAAGGTCCCGCCGAAGGACCGACACTGGCCGGGCCTCGCGACGACGCCGCCCGGAGACGTCTTCCCCTACGACCACGTCGTGGGCATGACGGAGAAGAGCGCCGCGAACCTGGGCGTCGAGCGCATCGACCTGCAGCAGCTCCACGTCTGGAGCGACGCATGGGTGGAGGACGACGGCTGGCGTCGCGCGGCCGAACACCTGAAGCGGCAGGGGCTCGTCGCGGGCTTCGGCATCAGCGTCAACCGCTGGGAGCCGACGAACGTGCTGAAGGCGCTCGAGACGGGCCTCGTCGACAGCGTCCAGGTCGTCTACAACGTCTTCGACCAGGCTCCGCAGGACGCGCTGTTCCCGGCGTGCCAGCAGGCCGGCACGGCCGTGATCGCTCGCGTTCCCTTCGACGAGGGAAGCCTCACCGGCACGCTGCGCCTCGACTCGAAGTGGCCGGCGGGCGACTGGCGGAACCTCTACTTCACCGAGGACCGCCTGCGCGAGACCCTGGCGCGCGTCGAGCAGCTCCAGCCGCTCGTGCCCGACGGGAGCTCGCTGCCCGAGCTGGCCTTGCGCTTCATCCTCCACCACCCGGCGGTCTCGACCACGATCCCGGGGATGCGGCGCGCGGCGCACGTCGAGGCCAACCTGGCGGCCGGAGCTGCGCCGCCGTTGCCGAAGCAGCTGCTCGAAGCCCTGCGGGCCCACCGCTGGGAGCGCGAGTGGCGGGTGCCGTAGCCGGCGCGGGGTTCGACACGCCCGGGAGTCGGCGAGCGCGCTACTGCTTCTCGCCGCAGAAGGCGCACGTCTCGCTCCTGGCGTGCAGGGGCTTGCGGCAGTGCCAGCAGAAGCCGCGCTTCGGGACCTCGCGGGCGCGCAGGCGGCGCCTGATGTCCTCCATCGCCGTGGCGTTGTGGTCGATCTCGGCCGCCGTGGCGAGGTCGTCGAGCAGCTCCGAGGCGCGCTGGTAGCGCTCGCCCACCTCGGGCTGCAGCGCCTTCATCACGATGTCGGAGACCTCGCGCGGGATCTGGCTGTTGCGGAGCTTGGGCGGCGTGCACCGGCCCTGCGCCACCAGGCGCTCGATCTGCGCGGGGTTGGGGCTGAAGTAGGGGAGCACGCCGGTCAGCATCTGGTACACCATCACGCCCACCGAGTAGATGTCGGAGGCGAGCACGGCGCGGCCCTGGAACGCCTCGGGCGCCATGTACGGGGGGCTGCCGATCACCGTCGTCGCGTGCGACCGCTCGAGCAGGCGCGAGGTGCCGAAGTCGGCGACCTTCAAGGCGCCGCTCTCCGAGATCAGCACGTTGGCCGGGCGCAGGTCGCGGTGGAGGATCTGCGCGTCGTGCGCGTGCTCGACTCCCTTCAGGATCTGCACCGCGTAGTTGAGCGCGCGCGGCACGTCGAGCGACTTCTCGCGGTCGAGCACCGCCTCGAGGCTCTCGCCCTTGACGTACTCCATCACGATGAAGAAGGTGCCGTCGGCCCGCTCGGCGGTCAGGATCCCGACGATGTTGGGGT
>CAZMRX010000530.1:0-3415 GCA_964568755.1 uncultured Acidobacteriota bacterium
ATCGCGAAGCAGATCGCCGAGGCGCTGGAGGAAGCGCACGAGCACGGCATCGTCCACCGCGACCTCAAGCCGGCGAACGTCAAGGTCACGCCCGACGGCCAGGTGAAGGTGCTGGACTTCGGCCTCGCGAAGGCGTGGCAGGGGCCGGGAGCGGCGTCGGCCGACCTGTCGCAGTCGCCCACCCTCGCCCACACCGGCACCGCCGCCGGGCTGATCCTCGGCACCGCGGCCTACATGTCACCCGAGCAGGCGCGCGGCCGGCCGGTCGACAAGAAGAGCGACATCTGGGCGTTCGGCGCGGTTCTCTACGAGATGCTCACCGGGAAGCCCCTCTTCACGGGAGACACCATCAGCGACGTGCTGGCCTCGGTGCTGCGGCAGGAGGTCGACTGGACCGCCATGCCGTCTTCCCTGCACCCGGAGGTGCGGCGGCTGCTGGGCCGCTGTCTCGAGCGGACTCCGAAGAGCCGGCTGCACGACATCGCCGACGCGCGGCTCGTGCTCGAGGACGTCCTCGCGGGCCGCGCGGGCACCGCGATAGCACCGCTCGAAGCGCCCGTGCGCGCCGCGCGCTGGCGAACCCGGATCGCGTGGGCCGCGCTCGGCGCGCTCGCCGCATGCGGCGTGCTCCTGGCCGCACGCGCCGGCCTCGAGCCGAAGGCGCCGCGTCCGGGATTCGCCGGCTACTCGCTCCGCCGTCTGACCGAGCTGCCAGGGCCGGAGCTGCAGCCGAGCCTCTCGCCGGACGGCCGCATGCTCGCCTACGCGAGCGCCACCGCGGGGAACCTCGACCTGTACCTGCTGCGCGCGAGCGGCGACCGCTCGATCCCGCTCACCGCGGGCTCTCCGGCCGACGACTCGCAGCCGGCCTTCTCGCCCGACGGCGAGACGATTGCCTTCCGCTCCGAGCGCCACGGCGGCGGCCTGTTCGTCATGGGCGCGACCGGCGAGTCCGTCCGCCGCGTCACGAGCCAGGGCTTCGACCCGGCCTGGTCGCCCGACGGCAAGCGCCTCGTCTTCTCCACCGAGCCGGTCGTCGACCCCTACTCGAGACTGGGCAAGTCGGAGCTCTGGACCGCGGAGATCGTCTCGGGCGCGGCCGAGCGGCTGTTCGCGGGCGACGCCGTGCAGCCCGCCTGGTCGCGCGACGGGAAGCGGATTGCGTACTGGGCCAACGCCGACGGCCAGCGCGACCTCTGGACGATCGCGGCGAGCGGCGGTGCGCCGATCCCGGTCACCCAGGACGCGGCCACCGACTGGTCTCCGGAGTGGTCGCCTGACGGCCGCTGGCTCTACTTCTCCTCCGATCGCGGCGGCAGCATGAACCTGTGGCGCATCGCCGTCGACACCGGCACCGGCCGGACCGCCGGCGATCCGGAGCCGGTCACGAACGGCGTGCGGGGCCTGGCCTACGCCCGCTTCTCGGCCGACGGCTCGCGGCTGGCGGTGATGGCGTACGAGCCCAGCTTCGAACAGACCTTGTTCGACATCGACGCGGCGGGGACGCAAGCGCGCCCGGTACGGACGCTGCGCAACCCCTCGGCGAGCTGGTGCAACCCCTCCCCCGACGGAAGCTGGCTCGCTTGCCGGACCGCGGGGGTCTCGGAGGACCTCGTTCTCCTCCGCGCGGACGGCTCCGAGTTGCGCCGGCTCACCTCCGACTCCTACAAGGACCGCGGGGCGCTGTGGGACCCTGCGGGCGAACGCCTGGCCTTCTACTCGACTCGCGGCGGAAAGTGGGACTACTGGTCGACCCGCGTCGACGGCTCGGACCTGCGCCAGCTGACGGCGCTCGGCGAAGTCAGTTCGGGCAGCTGGTCGCCGGACGGGCGACGCTTCGTCCTGGCCACCGGCACCGCCGACTCGACGGTTTGGGTGATCGACACCTCGCGGCTCGAAACCGTCGAGACGGCCCGCCGGCTTCCCCCGGTGGCGGCAGACGCGGGTTTCTTCAGTCCAAACGCGTGGTCCGGGAAGGGGGACCTCGTCGCTGGAAACGTGGCCGATCGCGCGGGCCAGTTGGTGGCGCTCGGCGTTCTCGACCTGACGAGCGGCGCCTTTCGCAGGCTCGACGTTCCGACCGACGGCCTGGCGTGGTGTGCGGTGGCCGGCTGGCTTCCCGACGGGCGCCGCCTGGTCGCGCGCGCGACCCGGGGTGTCGCCGTCATCGACACCGCGAGCGGCGAGTGGCGCGTCGTGGCGCCCGCCGGCCCGCGCGACTACGTGTCGATGAGCCGCGACGGCCGGGTGCTGAACGTGGAGCGCGAGGTGCTCGACTCCGACATCTGGCTGATGGAGCTGCGGTGATTCCCCGGGGGTCGGGCTACTTCGGCGAGTACCAGATCGGCGACGTGTAGGCGCGCTCGGTGATCGTCAGCGACGTGCCGGGCAGCGGCGCCACGCCGAAGCGCTTGGCGTCGTAGGCGGTCCAGCGCGGCGTCGGTATCTCGATCACGCGCACGTAGTAGAACGCGCGCAGCTTCGCGTCGAAGTCCGGGTCCTTCCATACCGAGATCAGCTCGGGGGCGCCGATGCTGTTGCTCCACGTGGCATTCGCGACGTCGACGGTGTTGCCCACCGGCGGGAGCTTGCCGTCGGCCCCGGGCTTGCGGCTGCCGCTCCAGGCCACGTCGTAAACCTTCTCGCGCAGCTCCCCCGCCGCGTCGAGCCAGCCCTTGACGACCTGGATGCGGTCGAGGTTCGCGCCGATCGGGTCGCGGAGCGCCGCCACCAGGAACGTCGGCGACTGGCCGGCGGGCGCCGCGTGCAACTCCCCGCCCATCGGCACGCCCTTCGCGTAGCCCACGACGGCCGGGTTGCGCGTCAGGGCGTCCTTCGCGTCGAAGTCCCAGCCGCCGAACAGGCGCACGATCATGCGCGAGCCGGTCGTGGCGTAGGTCTCCTTGCGCTGCATCGCGTCCCACAGCGACTCGCGCGTGTTCTCGTTCGCCCACACGGCGGTGTAGCCGGCCGCGGCCACCTCCCAGTCCATGATCGTGACGCCGGTCCTCGGGTTGGCCATGAACGTCGCGTGCAGGCGCTCGGGGCTCGGCTCCCCCGGCGTCGTCTTGCCGAAGAAGTTGTCCTCCTCCATCGCGGTGAGCCCGGTGTGGGCGTCGCTGCCGGCGGCCATGCCGAACTTGTAGGGGTTCGCGCCGAGCGTCTGCTCGAGCTTGAGCCCGTGCTTGTACGCCGAGCGGAAGTACTCGAACTCGAGCATCGGCTTCGTCTTCGCCACGCTGCCGTCGAGGTTGCCCTTGTCCCAGCGCTCGAAGTCCGCGAACTCGTCGTTCGGCGACAGGAACGGGTGCGTCTCGCCGTCGCCCTTCGTCTGCGTCGCCTCGTAGAGCCGCTCCCAGCGCGCGCGGGTCTCGGCGTAGGCGCGGTCGATCGGCTTGCCGAACGCCTCGACGAT
>CAZMRX010000531.1:0-2073 GCA_964568755.1 uncultured Acidobacteriota bacterium
AACGGAAACCTGGGGGGGCTCCTAAGCCGCCACCCCAGACCCCCCGGCTTAGCGTTAGCAAAGGACGACCGACACGGCCAGGCCGCCCTCGGAGGTCTCCTTGTACTTCGAGTTCATCTCCTTGGCGGTGAGCGCCATCGCGTTGACGGTGGTGTCGAAGTCGACGCGGCGGTCGGCCGCGATCTCGTTGCTCGCGATCATGTAGCCCGTCCACGCCTTCACCGCGCCGAACGCGCAGCGCTCGATGCACGGCACCTGCACGAAGCCGGCGACCGGGTCGCAGGTCATTCCGAGGTGGTGCTGCAACGAGGACTCGGCGGCGTTGGCGACCACCTGCGGCGGCTCGTCGTGGGCCTGTGCGACCAGGGCCGCCCCCATCGCGGAGGCGACGCCGATCTCGGCCTGGCAGCCGCCCTCGGCGCCCGAGAGCGTCGCGTTGTGCTTGCCGAGGTAGCCGATCACCGCGCCGGCCAGCAGGCCCTCGCGGATCTTCTGCTGCGGCAGCTTGCGGCCGCCCTCCCCGAGCGCGAACACGATCGCCGGGATGACCCCGGCCGAGCCGCCGGTCGGGGCTGTGACGACGAGGTGGCCGCGCGCGTTCTCCTCGGACCCCGCGAGCGCGTAGGCGGAGACGACGCCGATGCCGCGCTGGCGCTCGTACTTGTCGTCCATCGCGCGCTTGTACACCTCGCCGGCCTTGGTCTTCAGCTTGATCGGCCCCGGCAGCGTGCCGACTGGCATGGCCAGGCCCGACTTCACGATCGCCACCATCGCGCCCGAGATCTTGTCGAGGAACGCGTTGATCTCGGCCTCGCTCTTGCCCGAGACCGCGACTTCGTTCGCCATCGCGACCTGCGCCACGGAGAGCTTGTTGGCCTCGGCGTGGGCCAGCAGTTCCTTCATGGTGGAGTACGGGTACTTCGGCGCGCCCTTCTTCGGCGGCTGGTAGCCCTTCCACTCGATGAAGCCGCCGCCGACCGAGTAGTACTCCTGCTCGAGAAGCACGGCGTCACCGCCCATCAGCTTGCAGGTCATCGTGTTGGGGTGCGGGAAGTCGCCCTTGGGCGCGTCGTAGATGATGTCCTTCAACGAGACGTCGAAGGACTTGTCGCCCAGCTTCACCGGGAAGACCTGGTCCGGTCTGTCGCGCAGGTCGTCGAGGAACAGCGGATCGACCGTCGCCGGCTCCTTGCCGACGATCCCGGCGAGGGATGCCCGCTCCGTGCCGTGGCCGAGGCCGGTGGCGCTCAGGCTGCCAAAGAGGTGCACCTTGAGCGCGGTGGCCCTGGCGAGCGTCTCCGGCGGCAGCTTGGTGCAGCGCTGGTAGAAGTCGTAGGTGATGCGCATCGGGCCGATCGTGTGCGAGCTGGAGGGCCCCGGCCCGACCTTGTAGAACTCCTCGAGCGTCGTCATCACCGGCCCCTTCGACTTCTTCACGACGTCGAGGTCGGGCGAGACGTTCCCCTTGACCACGGGCGGGGGCGCCGACGCCGCGGCGGTCTGCTGCTTCTCGGTCGGCGTGCAGCCCGTGATCACGGCCGCCGAACTGATCACCGCGCTCCGCATCATGAACGTCCGGCGATCCACCCCGGGCGGAACCTCCGTCGGGAACGCCTCGTCGATCGGCAACGCGGCCTTGCGGGCGAGATCTTCAGTCGTCATAAGGGCTCCAATCCGGGTTCCTGGCCTTCGCCTTCCGGCGCGTGCCGGCCGTGCGCTCGCGACGGTCCGGGGGCGGGCGACGTTCGGCCGACGGGCGAAAGGTACGCTGGCATGGTTGGCCTACCCGCCGAAGATGAACCGAGAGACGTCACCTCGGCTAGTAACAGCCGCGTAAGTTACCGTTGCAGGCCGGCCCGGGGTTCGTAGGTTGCCAGCCCACGCCGGCGCGTTCGGGCCGATGGCGTTAGTCCCGCTCCCGCGGCCGCCCGCGGGCTCACGGCCTACTTGAAGATGCCGACGGCCTTCAGGATGACGATCAACACCGCCGCGCCGACGACCGCCACGACCCAGCTGATCACGGGGCCGGAACTCGCCAGGCCCAGCGTGCCGGCCAGCCAGAAGCCGAGGCTG
>CAZMRX010000531.1:2173-3381 GCA_964568755.1 uncultured Acidobacteriota bacterium
CACGGGGCCGGAACTCGCCAGGCCCAGCGTGCCGGCCAGCCAGAAGCCGAGGCTGCTGCCGATGATGCCGACGATGACGTTGGCGACCAGGCCCATCTGGGCATTCGTCTTCATCACGATGCTGGCCAGCCAGCCCACGATCCCGCCGATGACGATGGTGACGATCCAGTTCATCTGACGCCTCCTCGAGCTCGTTTGCTGGGCGCGGTCCGCTCGGGGCGAGCCGCGGTCAGAGTCTCCTCTGCCGCTGGTTCGGGAGCAATCCTTTTGTGCCGACCCCGAGCGTTTCGAGTTCCAGCCATCGACGCAGCGAGCACTCTGCCGGAGCCGCTTTACGGTTGCAGCGAGGCCGTCCGCCCTCCTTTTTGCTTGAACGACGCACGCCCGCCGTGGATCATCGCGGGGACCTACGAGGATATTGGAGATCTTCGACCCGCATGACCCGGCCCTGCGTGATCCTCCTGGCGTGTCTGCTCTCGTGCGCGGGGCTCGGGGCCCAGGACCCGGAGCCGCCTACGATCGAGGATACCCAGGTCGCCGGTGAGTCGTCGGCCGATCCACCGGCCCGCCGGCTCGTGAGGTGGAACGAGTACGAAGGTCCGTACTTCACGCTGCGGGCGAGCGCCGGCATCCTCCTGGACGCCGGCGCCTTCGCGCAGGACGAGGAAAGCCGCCAGCAGTTCGACCTCCAGCCCGACTCGCAGGTCCGCGACTTCCGCGTGATGCTCAATGGGCGGATCAAGACCGGAAGGTCGATCACCTGGTCCGCGGGATTCATGTACGACAGCACCAACGACGAGTGGCGGGTCCGCCAGACCGGCTTGATGATCGCGGTTCCCGAGCTCAAGGGCCACGTCTTCGTCGGCCGCAGCAAGGAAGGCCTCTCGCTCAACATGGTGATGACGGGCTACGCGGGCTGGACGATGGAAAGGTCGCCCACCGTGGTCGCCACCGTGCCGCTGCTGGCCGACGGCATCAAGTGGATGGGCTGGCTGCCGAAGCAGCGCGTCCTCTACAACCTCGGCTGGTACACCGACGTGCTCAGCGAAGGCCAGTCGTTCTCCTCTTACGACCAGCAGCTCGTGGCGCGCGTGGGCTTCCTGCCGATCCTGGAGGAGAAGGGCACCCTGCTGCACGTGGCCCTCGCGGGCCGCTACGGCCTGGTGAACGACCGCACCCTGCGCCTGCGCTCGCGTCCCGAGCTGAAC
>CAZMRX010000532.1:0-3378 GCA_964568755.1 uncultured Acidobacteriota bacterium
CAGCCCGCCCGAGGCCTTGATCGCGATCGCGGCCGACACCAGCGGCCAGTCGAACGCCGCGCGCTCGCGCACCTCGTAGTAGGCCGACTTCCAGCCCGCGGCCGACGGCACGCGGATCTCCTTCAGGACCTCGCCCGGCTCGAGCGTGTTCTCGCGCGTCGGGTCCGAGGCCGGCAGCAGGAAGATGTCAGAGGCTGGCGCCACGCGCCCGCCCTTCGGCCCGTCGAGCACGAACGCCGCGCCGTAGGCCACGAGCGGCACCGCGGCGTTCGACGGGTGCGGCGCGAACACGGGGCCGCCGCCGAACAGCACGTGGTAGCGGTTCTCGCCGGCGACGGCGAAGCAGGTGTCGCCGCCCTTCTTGAAGCACTTGTAGGACTCGAGCCGGTAGTACCAGCAGCGCGGCCGCTGCAGCAGGTTGCCGCCGATCGTCGCGACGTTGCGGACCTGGGGCGAGGCGGCCTCGCCGCAGGCGCGGGCGAGCGCCGGGTGGCTGGCGCGCACGGCGGCGCTCGCGGCCACCTGCGCGAGGGTCGCGAGCGCGCCGATCCTGAGCGTGCCGTCCTTGTCCACGCCGATCTGCGCGAGCCCCGGGATGGTCTTGAGGTCGACCAGCCGCGGCGGCTCGACGAGGTGCTCCTTCAGGTGGTCGAGCAGGTCGATGCCGCCCGCCTTCAAGACGCTGCCGGGCCTGGCGTCGGCGAGCTCACGGGCCTGGGCGGTGCTTTGCGCGCGCACGAGCTCGAAGCGGTTCATAGCTCAGGCCCTCCGCGCCTCGGCCAGGGCCTGTAGCACCCTGTCCGGCGTGATCGGCAGCTCGCGCACGCGCGCGCCAATGGCGTTGAAGACGGCGTTGGCGACCGCGGCCAGCGTGGGCACGATCGGCGGCTCGCCGATGCCCGCGATCGAGGTGTTGTTGCCGAGGTTGGCGACGGGCGTGAGGATCGCCTGCGCCTCGAACATGTCGGCCGGCGCCAGGATCTTGTACCACTCCATGTTGGGGTTCACCATCGTGCCGACGTTGCGGTCGAGCACGCGGTTCTCGAACAGGGCCCAGGAAGCTCCCTGGATCATCGCGCCGATCACCTGGTTCTCGGCGGTGAGCGGGTTCACCGGCAGCCCGCAGTCGTTGACCGAGACCATCTTCACCACGCGCACGACGCCCGTCTCGAGGTCCACCTCGACCTCGGCGAACTGCGTGCCGGCGAGGTCGCCGCGGAAGGTCTCGTACTGCTTCGGGCGCTTCGCCAGGCAGTCGATCGACTCGCCGCTCATCTTCGCCGCGGCCTGCTTGAAGGTGACGGCCCTGGTCTTGTCCGTCGCGACGTAGATCTTCCCGTGCGCCGCGTCGAGGTCGGCGGGGCTCGCCCCGAGCAGCGGGGCGGCGAGCTCGAAGAGCTTCGTGCGCGCCTGGTTCGCCGCCAGGCGCACCGCGGGTGCGACGGAGTTGGTCGTGACGCTGCCGCCCGAGCCGGGCCCCTCGGGGAACTGCGTGTCGCCGAGCCGCAGCGTCACGTCCGTGGGCTCGATTCCCAGCTCCTCGGCGGCCACCACCATCATCGCCGTGCGGTAGCCGGTGCCGATGTCCTGGCAGCCGGTGATCACCTCCACCGACCCGTCGCGGTGCAGCCGCACCTGGGCGTTCGAGTTCTCGGAGGCGAACACGTACCAGTTGCCGTTCGCCATGCCCAGGCCCCGAGCGCGCCTGGAGCCGGCCGGCGTGTCCTTGCCCCAGGCGCCGGTGGACATGTCCCCGGCCTTCTTGTTGCGGCGCTCCCAGCCGATGGCCTTGGCGCCGACGTCGTACTGCGCCATTCGCACCGGGCTAGCCTCGTTCTTCTTGCGCAGCTCGACCGGGTCGATCCCCAGCTTGTCCGCGAGCTCGTCCATCGCCGACTCGATCCCGAAGGCCCCCTGCGGGTGCCCCGGCGCGCGCAGCGGCGCCGCGGGACCGGCGTTCGTGAAGACGTCCCACTCCTCGGCCTTGAAGTTCGGGTTCTTGCCGTGGAGCACACCAGCCGGCCCCGAGGTGCCGGCGCCGCCGGCGACGCCGGCCGAGCCCCACGACTGGTAGTGCGCCGCCGTGAGCGTGCCGTCCTTCTTGGCCCCGAGCTTCACCTTCATCAAAGCACTCGGCGCGTTGCCGGTCGACAGGTGCTCCTGGTGGCGGTCGAGCATCAGCTTGACCGGCGCCCCCGCCTGGCGCGCGAGCCGGCACGCCACCACCGAGAAGGCGCTGCCGGTGGCGGAGGGCCCGAGCTTGCTGCCGAAGCCTCCGCCCATGTGCTCGCAGATCACGCGCACGTTCTTGCGGTCGATCCCGAGCGCCTCGGCGACACCCTCGCGCACCGCGAAGATCGCCTGGGTCGAGGCGTAGATGGTGAGCTGCTCGCCCTCCCAGGAGGCCACCACACCGTGCGTCTCGAGCGGAGCGTGGGTGTGGACGGGGCAGTAGTAGGTTCCCTCGTGGATCACCTCGGCCTCGGCGAAGCCCTTCTCGACGTCGCCGCGGTTCGCGCGGCTCGTACGCGGCCCGGCCACGTTGCCGCTGCGGCCCATGTCGCGCCCCGAAGGCATCCGATCGAGGTTGAAGACGCGCGGCGCGTCCGGTTTCATCGCCTCGCGCAGCTCGTGCGTGAAGGGCCGCTCCTTGTAGCTCACCTTCACGAGACGCGCCGCGTCTCGCGCCACGTCGGGCGAGACGGCCGCCACCGCCGCCACGTCCTGTCCGGCGAAGCGGACGACGCGCGAGTCGGTGGTCCAGACCGCCTTCACACCCGGCAGCGCCTCGGCCTGCGAGGTGTCGATCGACTGGATCTCGGCGGCCGGGACCGAGGCGCCGATCATGCGGCCGTAGAGCATGCCCGGCAGCTTGACGTCGAAGGTGTACTTCGCCTTGCCGGTGACCTTGAGCGGGGCCTCGACGCGCGGCCGGCGCCGGCCCATGTGCTCGAACTGCGGGATGCTGTCGGCATCCCAGGGCTTGATGTCCGTCGTAGGCGGGTGGACCTCGAGCGGCTGCGGCGCGGCCGGAAGGCCCGCCTTGGCCGAGTAGGTCGAGGTCGGCTCGGGCTTCTGCTCCTGAGGCATCGCTACCTCCTGCTCGCCCGCGAGGCCGCCTGGACGGCATCGAAGATGCGGCCGTAGGTCCCGCAGCGGCAGAGGTTGCCGGCGAGCCCCTCCTTGATCTGGTCGAGCGTCGGACTCGGGTTCTTCGCGAGCAGCGCCGTCCCGGCCACCACGAAGCCCGGCGTGCAGAAGCCGCACTGCAGCGCGTCTTTCTCGACGAAGGCCGCCTGCAGCGGGCTCATCTTCTCGGGCGTGCCGATGCCCTCGACGGTGGTGACCTCGTGGCCCTCCGCGTCGGCCGCCAGCATC
>CAZMRX010000533.1:0-214 GCA_964568755.1 uncultured Acidobacteriota bacterium
GAAGCGCGCGGTGATCCTGCAGTCCGAGGGCGAGCGCGACGCGGCGATCAACACCGCCGAGGGCGCCAAGCAGCAGGTGATCAAGGCCTCCGAGGCCACCAAGCAGCAGCGCATCAACGAGGCCGAGGGCCAGGCCGCGGCGATCCTGGCGGTGGCGAAGGCCACCGCCGAAGGCATCCGCTCGGTGGCGGCGTCGATCCAGGCCGAGGGCGGC
>CAZMRX010000533.1:224-3377 GCA_964568755.1 uncultured Acidobacteriota bacterium
CAGTACCTGACGCAGTTCGGGATGCTCGCCAAGGCCGGCAACAGCCTGATCATTCCGTCGAACCTGGCCGACGTCGGCTCGGTGATCGCCACCGCCATGAACGTGATCCAGTCCCGCTCCGGTGGCAAGCCGCAGGCACCGGCGCGCTGAGGCGCCGCCGGCCGGGGGGCCCGCGTTCACCCCCGCCGAGCGGGCGCTCGTCGACCGGCTCCGCACGCCCCGCGCGGTGCAGCGCTGGCTGCGCTCGCTGCCCTACAACTGGGAGCGGCGCGGCGAGACGCTGCGCTCCTTCCGCGGCGTGGTGCGGCGGGGGACGGCGCACTGCCTGGAGGCGGCGCTCGCCGCGGCCTGCATCCTGGAGCGGCACGGCTACCCGCCGCTGCTGCTCAGCTTCGAGAGCCAGGACGGGCTCGACCACGTGCTGTTCCTGTTCCGCGAGCGCGGCCGCTGGGGCGCCGTGGCGCGCTCGCGCGACCCCGGGCTCCACGGCCGCAAGCCGGTGTTCCGCAGCCCGCGGCAGCTCGCGGCGAGCTACCGTGACGCCTACGTGGACCTGAGCGGCCGCGTCACGGGCTACGCCGTGGCCGACCTGCGCGACCTCGGCCGCTACGACTGGCGCCTCTCCCGGCGGAACGTCCGCAAGGTGGAGAAGTGGCTGGTCGACTACCCCCACCGCCCGCTGCCGATGCCCGAGATGCACTACCGCGCGGCGCTCGCGCGCTACAAGCGCTTCCGGGCCCGCTTCCCGCATCCCAGCGTGCGGCCCCGGTACTTCGACGGGCGCGAGCGCTGGCTGTGACCGGCCAAAAAGCGCTAGTCTCTGCACGGTGACGAAGCTGGAGCGCTGGCGAGTCGGCATCCTGGTGTTCGACGGCGTGGCGGCGCTCGACGTGGCGGGGCCGTTCGAGGTGCTGACGCGCGCCCGGCTCGAGCCTGGGGTCGAGTCGCGCCGCGCCGAGGACCAGGCCCTGTTCGACGTGTTCACGGTCGGGCGCACGCGGGACGCGGTGACCGCGACCGGCGGCCTGGTGCTGCTGCCGCGGCACGCTTTCACGGACGCCCCGCCGATCGACCTGCTGCTGGTCCCGGGAGGCTTCGGCACCCGGCCGCTGCTGCAGGACGCGGAGACCATCGACTGGATCCGCCGGACCGCCGCCAGCGCCCGGCGCACCGCCTCGGTCTGCACCGGCGCGCTGCTGCTGGCCCGCGCGGGCCTCCTCGACGGCCGCCGCGCGACCACGCACTGGGGGGCCTTCGGCCTGCTGGCCTCGCTCGGCAAGGACATCCGGGTGGACCGCGAGGCGCGATTCGTGGACGATTCGGTGCTCACGTCCGCAGGCGTCGCGTCGGGCATGGACCTGGCGCTCCACGTCGTGGAGTCGCTGTTCGGCCGGGCCGTGGCCGACGAGACGGCGCGCTACATCGAGTACCGCCGGGGCTAGGGAGGTGGGTTGAGCGAGGAATCGCAGCGGCGGCCGTGGACCGAGGGGCCCGACGACGAGGCGCCTCCCGACAGCTGGTTGCTGCTGGACGACGACGTCCTGCTGCACCGGATCCAGACGCACGAGCCGTCCGCGAGCGTGGACGAGCGGCTGCTTGAGGTGGTCGAGAGCGACCGTCACTTCTTCATCCGCCAGGAAGCCGCCAAGCGCGTGCACGACAGGAACCGCCTGTTCGCCTTCGAGGACGACCGGCACGTCGGGCAGATCCTGGTCCGCCACCTCACGCGGCGCGAGGACGTGACCTATCTCGAGCGGCTCTGCGCGCGCAGCACGCACGTCGAGGTGCGCTCGGCGGCCCAGGTCCAGCTCGCCCGGCTGTGGCGGCGGCTGGACGCCCGCGAAGCAGGGGGTCTGGGGGGCGGCTCAGGAGCCCCCCAGGGCTCTTCGGCCGAGGCTGCACTGGCTGAATCGAAGCCAGCCATTCCTCCAGCTGCGTCGACTGCCGCGCCCGAAGCTCCGCCTGCTCCGCCCGCTCCCTCCGAGCCCGTGACCAGCGCTCCGCTCGAGCGGGGCGGTGTCGACGGCAGCCTGCTGGCCTGGGCGGCGCACTTCCTGGTGGAACCCTTCTGGACGACTCTCGGCACCAAGGGCACGCGCGACCTGCTGACGCGCACGCGGCGCGAGCTGCTCGGTCGCCATCCCACGCTCGTGTACTTCGAGATCACACCGGACGCGCACGTCGCCACCAACCTCGACGGGGGCCTGCGGTTGCCCGCCGCCACGGTCGCGGCCGTGGCCGCCTGGATGCTGGCGTTTCGCGCCGCGGTGCGCGAGCTGGCGCCGGAAGTCGAGGCCGGCTCGGTGCGGGCGGCCACCGCGATGATGGCCGACGCGCTGCGCGACATCGGCTTCTACGCCGCCTGCGACACGCTCGAGGGCGGCCCCTCCTAGAAGCGCCTCAGGCACCCGAGGGGGATCGGCCGCCGCCGGTCCACTCGAAGCCCGGCTCCGGCGAAAGCCCCATCCGCTCCAGCACGCGCGCGACCGTGTGCGAGACGATCGCGTCGACGCTCGCGGGCTTCTGGTAGAACGCCGGCACCGGCGGGAAAACGATCCCGCCCATCTCCGCGAACGCCAGCATCTGCCGGAGGTGGCCGACGTGCAGCGGGGTCTCGCGTACGAGCGCCAGCAGCGGCCGGCCTTCCTTGAGCGTCACGTCCCCGGCGCGCGCGATCAGGGTGTCGGCGTGGCAGCTCGCGAGCGCCGCCAGCGTCTTGATCGAGCAGGGCGCCACGACCATGCCGGCGGTCCGGAACGACCCGCTCGCGAGCGAGGCGCCGATGTCGCGGTCGTCGTAGACGACGTGCGCCAGCGCCTCCACGTCGCGCAGCGCGCGCCCGGTCTCCTCGACGAGCGTGCGCTTGCCCGCGGCGCTCACCACCAGGTGCACCTCGAGCGAGGCGTCCTTGCGAAGCTCCTCGAGCAGCCGAATCCCGTAGATCGACCCGGAAGCCCCCGAGATGCCCACAACCACTCGCCGCATCAAAGACATCCTAAGGCAACAGCAGGGCAGCTGGGCGGAAGGGCAAGAAGGCGGGTTCGTGGGGGGGCCTGGGGGGCGCGAGCGCCCCCCAGAACAGGGAAGGAGGCAGCAGGCCCTAGCCGTTCGTCCTCCCATTTCCCCCGAACTTGAGGAGTCACGAGCCCGCTC
>CAZMRX010000534.1:0-3369 GCA_964568755.1 uncultured Acidobacteriota bacterium
CGGGCTGTTGAAGGCGGCCTTCTGCTGCACGAGCAGGTGCGCGAGCTCGTCGCTGTAGGCCGCGAGGTCGTCGGGCGTCGCGAAGTAGCCCTGCGCGTCGGCCCAGCCGCGGATCGTGTCGACGACGCGCGCGATCAGGGCGCGCACGCTCGTCTCGCGCTCGGGCGAGCCGAGCTGGCCGCGGAAGTACTTCGACGCGACGATGTTCGTGGCCGTCTGGCTCCAGCTGACGGGCACCTCGATGCCGTGCTGCTCGAAGACCGGCTGCCCCTTCTCGTCGTTGATCACCGCGGAGCGCAGCTCCCAGGTGACGTCGTCGAAGGGGTGTCGTCCCGACTGCGTGAAGTGGCGCCTGAAAGCCAGGCCCGCGCGGCTCGTAGCCGGCATCGGCGTGCGGGACTCTGCTCTCGGGTTCTCCACGGGATGGGTCGACATCAGTGCTACCTCACTTCCAGACAAGGAGGGACGGCTCCAAGGATGACACTCTCCAGATGGCCAGCGCTCCCGCTGCTCCACCCGGCGCGTTGATTGTCTACAGTCGCAAGCGGCGACGGGGATTATCGGGAAGGCTCCCGGAGGAGTCAAGGAAAAAGCACAACCTGTTGGGCCCCGCGATCCCTAGGCACCATTATATTGCTGTTCAGCGAGTTACGGGAGCCTGCGCGTTTCGAACAGGCTCACGTCCTGCCTGTATCCGAAGCGACACAGATCGCTGATTTTTCTTTCCCGCCGGGCTCTTAGGTCTGCTTTTCTAAAATGAGTATTATCGCCATTAGATGAACTAATGACCGAATTTACACAAAGCAGCACCGCATTGAAGGGGCTGGACGGCGGGTTTTGAGCCTCGGGATGGGGGGCGCGAGCGACTTTTCGAGTATAGCCGTTTGACAGCGGCGCCGCACCCGTTTTTTTCAGGTGTCGCGAGGAATCGAGACCTCGGCCTCGTAGCGCTCCTCCTTGTACGGCCGGAAGCCGCGGGCCCGGTAGTTCGGCAGCGCCTGCGGCGAGTCGAGCGTGCAGGTATGCAGCCACACGCGTGAGGCTTCCATCGCCCACGCTTCGCGCACGGCCTCGCTCAGCAGGAAGCCGCCGAGGCCCCGCCCGCGAAACTCCGGCAGCAGGCCGAGGTAGGCGATCTCGACCGAGAGGTCGGCGTGGCGCTCGAGCTCGAAGTACCCGGCGGGCGCGGCCGACAGCGTGAGCACGTGGAGCGCGACGCCGGGCTGGGCCAGCCGCTCGCGGAGCTGCTCGTCCGTCCAGCCCAGCCGATCGATCCACGAGTTGTCGCGGCCGACTTCCCGGTACAGGTAGCGGAAGAACGACGCCGGCGCGCCGAGCACGCGCTCCACCCGCGCGCGCGGGTCCGGGCTGTCGCACGCCAGCAGCTGGCCGGGGGACGCGAGCTCGAGGTACGTTCGCACCACGTCGACGCGCGGCATGGCCCGCGAGTGTAGCTAGAATGCGGGAGAGCATGCCAGGGGACGACCGGCCTTCGCCCGCGACCGACGCGGAACGCCGCGCGTTTCGCGAGGCGCTCGCTGCGCGCCGCGAGCGCCTCGCCTGGGCTGGCCGCGCGTTCGCAGTCGCCCTCTTCGGCCTCGTCGCCGCCGCGGTGCTGCTGCGATTGCCCGACACGTGGTGGGTGCCCGCGGCAGGCTTCCTGGCGCTCGCCGGGCTGGTGTTCCGGCTGGTCAACTGGAGCTGCCCCGCCTGCGGCGAGCGGCTGCCGACCCGGGGCGGACGGCTGTGCCGCGGCTGCGGCGCCGTGATCGACGAGTGAACGAGGAGGCGAGATGACGAGACGACGGATGCTGGCGTCCCTGCTGCTTTCCCTGGCTGCCGCGGCTGCCGCGGCCGCCGCGCCCCTCGGCGCGGACGAGCAGCGCGTGCTCGCGGCGCAGGACCGCCGCATCGCGCTCCTGGTGGCGGGCGACGTTCCCGGGCTCGCGGCGGCGATGAGCGACGATCTCACCTGGACCCACTCGAACGCGGTCGTCGAGACCAAGGCCGAGTTCCTGGAGGCGATCCGCTCGGGCAAGTACCGCTACAAGTCGATGACGTTCGACGACCGGCGCGTGCGCCTGCACGGCGGCTCGACCGCGATCGTCTCCGGCACCTGCCGCGTGCAGGTCACGACCGGCGGCCGCGACATCGACGTCAAGCTCCGCTTCACGGAGCTCTACGTCGAGCAGGCCGGCGCATGGAAGATGGCGCTCTGGCAGTCGACGCGCGTCCCCGACCCCGCGCCCTGATCCCATGCGTTGGACGCGGCCGATCCGGCGCCCGTCCAACTTTTTGGTGAAACCCTCCGGGCCCCTGCGTCGTCTCAACCGAGAGCGTTCTTCTGTCTTCAGGAGGTCCGAATGTCCGACGCAATCACCAGGCGCCACGCCCTCGGCCTCGGAGCCGCGGCAGCGGGCTCCGTGGCTTTCCACGAGCTCCTCGCGGGACCGGCCGAGGCGCTCGCAGCCAGCGGCGCGGGCGCCACCTCGGGCGTCCGCTACTTCGCGCGCTTCGGGGTCACCGAGACCCTGATCCGCCAGGCGCTCGGCGAGGCGCTCTCGAGCGGCGGCGACTTCGCCGACGTCTTCTTCCAGCACCAGGTCGGCAATACCTACGTGCTCGAGGACGGCGCGGTGAATCGCGCTTTCACGAGCGTGAACCTCGGCGTGGGCGTGCGCGTGGTGAAGGGCGACCAGACCGGCTACGGGTTCACCGAGGACCTGAACCCGGAGGGCCTGAAGCTCGCGGCCCGCACCGCGGCCGCGATCGCGATCGGGCCGAGCCGCCCGGGCCCGCAGCGCTTCAACCCGCTCGGTGAGGTGCCCTCCCGCTACGCCGTGGGCACGCGCTGGGAGGACGTGCGGCCCGAGAAGAAGCTGCCGCTGCTGCGCACCGTGGCCGAGAAGGCGCAGGCTGCAGACCCGCGCATCCGCAAGGTGCGCGTGACGTTTGGCGACGAGTCGGGCGCGGTGCTGGTGGCCGACTCCGACGGCCGCATCGTCGAGGACCTGCAGCCGATGACCACGATGACGCTCACCTGCGTCGCCGAGCAGGACGGCAGGCGCGAGGACAACTACTACAACGTCGCCGCGCGCGACGGGATCAACTACTACACAGGCGAGCGCATCGAGCGGATGGTGCGCGAGTGCGTCAAGAACACCGTGGTGCTGTTCGACGCGACGCCGGCGCCCGCGGGCGAGATGCCGGTCGTGCTCGCCGCCGGGTCGTCGGGCATCCTGCTGCACGAGGCGATCGGCCACGGCATGGAGGCCGACTTCAACCGCAAGGGCGCCTCGATCTACTCCGACAAGATCGGCAAGCCGATCGCGAAGCCCTTCGTGAACATCGTGGACGAGGGCACGCAGG
>CAZMRX010000535.1:0-3356 GCA_964568755.1 uncultured Acidobacteriota bacterium
ACCTATAACCTTCGGCTCCGGAGGCCGACGCTCTATCCAGTTGAGCTACGGGCGCTTTCCGTCCGGGGTGACCCGCCTGGGGGCACCGCCAGACCGAGTGGAAGTGTAGCACATGCCTTCCTGAGCCAGCCCCGGGACCGCGCGAACGCGCCTCACGACCGCCGGACGTCCCCTCTGCCGGGCAGCGTGAAAGGCGCGCCCGCCAGCAGCGGTCGGCGCCGCACGGCCGCGTCGACGATCGGAGACGCATCCGTCATCAGCTTCAGGGCCGCGTCGCGGTCGATCTCGAAGGCCTCCCAGCGCGCGGCGCGCAGCGCGCGCTCGTCTTCCTCGCTCAAGCCCAGGTCGAACGGCTGCTTCGTCATCGGCGGCGCAGCCTCTCGAAGTACTCGGCGATCCCCGCCGACTCGAAGTAGCCGCGGGCCTCCTCGAGGTCGAGGCCGGGCAGCGCCAGCAGGAACTGCAGGTCGGCGAGGTCGGAGTAGCGCGTGCCGTCCTTGGCGAAGGCTTGCGCCTTCATCGCCACCAGGTGCTCGGCCCGAGGGACCGGCGCTTCGACGCTCGGCGCGATCGAACGCGTCGAGCAGCCGGCAAACACCGCGTCGGCCGTCGCCCCGCCCACGTAGATCACATCCAGGCGACCGAGCGCCGGCTCCTGGTGCTGGTGATTGGAGAAGCCGGGTGTCGCGCTCAGCGTCGCGAACCCTCGATTCTCCAGGAACGCCACCAGGGCGTCACGGCTCCCCGCCCTCGCGAGCAGGTCCACGTCGAAGGTCGCTCGCGGGGCGCCGTAGGCGAGCAGGGCGAGTCCGCCCGCGAGGGCATACGGCTCCTCCCGGCTCTCGAAGAAGGGGCGGAGCAGGCCGAGCACGCGGGAGACGTCCATCACGCACAGTCTATGCGAGGCGGACGGCCAGGCGGGCTTCGACTTGACGGAGCCGGACCCTACTCGTACCTCAGCGCCGTCATCGGGTCGACGCGGGCGGCGCGCAGGGCCGGAACGAGGCCGGCGACGAAAGCCGTCCCGACGAGGGCGAAGGTCGCGACGGCGAACGTCAGCGGGTCGCTGGCCGTGAGGCCGAAGAGCTGGGACTCGATCAGCTTGCCGAGGCCGTAGCCGCCGGGCAGGCCGATCGCGATGCCGAGGGCGGCGAGCACCGCCACCTCGCGCAGCACGAGCGACAGCACCGCGCGGCGGTCGGCGCCCAGCGCCACGCGCAGGCCGATCTCGCGCGTGCGCTGCGCGACGGCGTAGCTCATCACGCCGTAGAGGCCGATCGCGGCGAGCAGGGTGGCGAGAAGGCCGAAGGCCGCCGAGAGCGCCGCGACCATGCGCTCGACGAACAGCGACTCGCCGATCTGCGCCTCCATGGTCTTGAGGCTCGTGACCGGTAGCGCCGAGTCCACGCGCGCGACCGCCGCGCGCAGCCGCGCCCCGAACGAGTCGGGCGCGACGCTCGAGCGCACGTAGTAGGTCAGCGCGCCGATGCTGTCTTCCTGCGCGTACGGCACGTACACGAAGCGCCGCGGCTTCTCGCGCATCGAGGCGGCCTTGCCGTCGCGCACGACGCCCACGATCTCGATGTCGAAGCCCCCCTCGCGACGGCCGAGACCGAAGCGGCGGCCGACCGGGTTCTCGTTCTTGAAGTAGTAGCGGGCGAACACCTCGTTGACCACCGCCACTGGCGGCGCCCCGGGGCCGTCGGTCTCGGCGAGATCGCGCCCGGCCACGAGCGGGAGCCCCAGCGTCTCGAAGAAGCCGGGGGCGACGTAGTTGAAGTTGGGGTTCATGTCCTCCCCTTCCTTCGACTCGTAGCCCTCCACGCGCACCGTGCTCGAGGAGTTGCTGTCGGCCATGAGCGTGACGGCGGCGGCAGAGGCGGACGCGACGCCGGGCTCGCCCTGGAGCTCGTCCTGGATTCGGCGAAACGTGGCCACGCGCTGCGTGAAGTCCTGGCCGTTGCGCGCCGGGTCGACGTCGAACGCGAACAGCCGGTCGGGCTCGAAGCCCGGGTCGAGGGCGCGCAGGTTCATCAGGCTGCGCGTGAAGAGGCCGGCCCCGATCAGGAGCAGCAGCGACAGCGCCACCTGCGCGACGACGAGCCCCTTGCGCAGCCGGAAGGTGCCGCCGACCACGGAGGTCGCCTCGCTCTTGAGCGCGGGCGCGAGGTCGGCCTGGCTCGCGCGGAGCGCCGGCACGAGCCCGAAGCCCACGGCCGCGAGCACCGAGAGACCGAGCGTGAACAGCCCCACCCGCCAGTCCGGCGCGGCCGACAGCGTGCGGGTGGCGTCGCTCCACGGCAGGGCGCGGATCAGCGCCTCCCCCACCCAGTACGCGAGCTGCAGGCCCACGAGGCCGCCCGCCAGCGAGAGCGCCAGGCTCTCCACGAGGTGCAGTCGCACCAGCCGCAGCCGACCCGCGCCGAGCGCGAGCCGCACCGCGGTCTCCTTGTGCCGCGAGGTGGCGCGCGTCAGCAGCAGGCTCGCCACGTTGGCGCACGCGATCAGCAACACCAGGCCGACCATGCCCATCAGCACCAGCAGCGGCGTGCCCGACTGGTCGCGAAGGCCCGAGGTGCCGCGCCCGCCGGGCAGCAAAGTCAGGGTCTTCTTGAAGAAGCGCTCCTTGAAGCTCTCCGACCCCCCCTTGATGTGCGCCCAGTCCTCCTTGAGCAGCTGCGCGTAGACGAGGTTCGCCGCGGCTGAGGCTTCCGACTGCGAGACGCCGTCCTTCAGGCGAGCCATCGGCGTGAGCCAGCGCGAGCGCCAGTCGCCGAGCCGCTTGCCCCAGGTGGGCTGCAGCTCCTGCTGCATCGCAAGCGGAACGTAGACGTCGACTGCCGAGCCCACGTCGATGCCGTTGAAGCCCGCGGGCGCCACCCCGACGATCGTCATCGGGTGGTTGTTGAGGTTGACGGTGCGGCCGACCACCGCAGGGTCTCCGCCGAAGCTGCGCTCGAAAAGGCCATGCCCCAGCACGACGACGGGATGGCCGGACGGGATGCGGTCGTCCTCGGGCGTGAGCAGCCGGCCGTGCGCCGCGCGCAGGCCCAGCATTTGGAAGAAACCGCCGGAGACCAGGTCCCCGTTCACTCTTTCGGTCCCGCCCGAAAGCGTCAGGTGGACCGAGGCAGGCGCGTGGGCCAGGACGGAGACGAAGGCCTCTGTCCTGTCCCGCAACCCCTCGAACATCGGGTGCGACATCGGTATGACCGTGTCGCTGTTCTGCTCGGACCAGCCCGAGAAAGGACCCGGGGCACTCAGCACGACCAGCCGCTCGGGCCGCTCGACCGGAAGCGCCCGCAGCATCACCTGGTCGAGCAGCGTGAAGATCGCCGTATTGGCGCCGCTGCCGA
>CAZMRX010000536.1:0-3344 GCA_964568755.1 uncultured Acidobacteriota bacterium
CTCGTCGCCACCGCCACGCTCGCGATCGGGATCGGCGGCGCCACCGCGATCTTCAGCGTGGCGCACGCGGTGATCCTGCGGCCGCTGCCCTACGCGCAGCCCGACCGGCTCGTTTCCTTGTGGCAGAGCGACCTGCGGCGCGGCCAGCCGTTCGTCGAGATGTCGTATCCCACGTTTCGCGACTGGCGGGAACGAAACGGCGTGTTCGAGGACCTCGCCGGCCTGCCGAGCACGAACCAGTCGTGGACGCTGCGCGGCCGGGGCGAGCCGGTTCAGCTCGTGGGACGACTCGTGTCCTGGAACTTCTTCTCCGTGCTCGGCGTGCCGCCCGCGCTCGGCCGCGCGCTGCTGCCCGAGGACGACCGCCGCGGCGCCGCCCGCGTGGTGGTGCTCGCTCACGCGCTCTGGCGCGACCGCTTCGGAGCCGACCCGGGCGCCGTCGGCCGCTCCGTCGTGCTGGATCAGGACACGTTCACGGTCGTCGGCGTGATGCCGGCCGGCTTCGCCCATCCCGCGGGCGCCCAGCTCTGGACGCCGCTCGTCCCGGGCGTCAGCGAGCTCGCCGAGCAGCCCGGGGTCTGGTGGATGAGCGGGCTCGGCCGGCTCAAGCCGGGCGTCTCGCTCGAGCAGGCGCGCCGCGACATGGCGGCGCTCGCCCTGGCCTACAACCGCGAGACCTACAAGGCCGAGAGCATCACCGCCGTCGTCACGCCGCTGGCCGAGGTGGTGTTCGGCTCCACGCGCCCGGCGCTGCTGGCTCTCCTCGGCGGAGTCGGCCTCGTGCTGCTCGTCGCCTGCGCCAACGTCGCCGCGCTGCAGCTCGTCCAGGTGAGCGAGCGTGCGCCCGAGCTGGCCTTGCGCACGGCGCTCGGCGCGAGCCACGCTCAGCTCGCGCGCGGGGTCGCCGCCGAGAGCCTGGCGCTCGGGCTGATCGGCGGCGGGTTCGGCGTGCTCTGCGCATTCGCGGGTGTCCCGCTGCTGGTCGCGCTCTCGCCGCAGGACGTGCCGCGGCTCGGCGACGCCGCGCTCGACGCGACGGCGCTCGGCTTCGCCCTCTTCGCGACACTCCTCGCCACGGCTGCGACAGCGCTCGGCCCCGTGCTGGCGGTGCGCTATCGCTCCTTCCGCGAGGTGCTCGCGGGCAGCTCGCGCACCCTGGCGTCGGGACGCAGCCGCCTGCGTGCGACGCTCGTGGTCGCCGAGGTCGCCCTCGCGCTCACGCTGCTGGTCGGCGCCGGCTTGCTGGTGCGGAGCTTCGCGGCGCTGCGCGACGTGCCGCTCGGCTTCGACGCCGCGCACGTCTTCGCGGTGGAGGCGGAGCCACCGTCGGACCGATACCCGGAGGCGGCCCAGCAGCGCCGCTACGTCGACGAGCTCGTGGCGCGCATGCGGGCGCTGCCCGGCGTCGAGGCGGCCGCGGCCGTCACGCTGCGTCCGCTGTGGGGGAGCGTCGGCATGGACTGGCCGTTCACCATCGAAGGCCAGTCGCCGAAGGACGCCGAGCGCAACCCGCTCCTGAACTTCGAGACGATCACCCCGGACTACTTCCGCGTGATGGGGATTCCGCTGAAGCAGGGCCGCGCGTTCGAGGAGCGGGACCGCGAGGGACAGCCCGGTGTCGTCGTCGTCAGCGAGACGCTCGCGCGGCGCTGCTGGCCGGGGCAGGACCCGATCGGCAAGCGGCTCAAGATCCCACTGCCGCCGACCGAGTACCACCAGGCCTGGCTGACCGTGGTCGGGGTCGCGGGCGACGCCCGCTATCGCGAGCTGCGGGCGACCCGTCTCGACCTCTACATGCCGCACCGGCAATCGGACCATCGGCCGCACCATCTGGTCGTCCGCGCCCAGGGCGACGTGTCCGGACTGCCGGCCGCGCTCCAGCGCGTCGTGCGGGAGCTCGATCCCGAGCAGGCGGCGCCGGAGGTCGTGGCGATGACCGATGCCGTCTCGGCGGCGCTCGGCGGCCCGCGCTTCGCGGCGCGCGTGTTCTCGGCTTTCGCGCTCGTCGCCCTGCTGCTGGCCGCGCTCGGGCTCTACGGCCTGATCGCCTACTCCGTCGGCCGTCGCACGCGCGAGATCGGCGTGCGCGTGGCCCTCGGCGCACGTCCGAGGCACGTCGCCCACCTGGTGCTGGGCGAGGGCCTGAAGCTCGCGCTCGTGGGCCTGTTACTCGGGCTCGCCGCCTCGCTTGCCGGGGCGCGTCTGCTCTCGAAGCTGCTCTTCGGAGTTGGCCCGACCGACACTCTCACCCTGGCCGCCGCGTCCGGGCTCCTGGTCGCGATCGCAATCCTCGCTTCCGCCCTGCCGGCGCGGCGGGCGCTAGGCGTCGAGCCGGCCGTCGCGCTGCGCCAGGAGTAGGCCTACGCGCCCACCGCCCTCGTCGCCTGCAGCGTGTCGGTGTACTGCTGGAACTTCACGATCTTCCCGCCGCGCAGCTTCCAGACGTGGGCGAACTGCGCGTGGATCCGGGTGCCCGTCTTCTTGTAGGCGCCACCGTAGCGGCCCGTCGACACGACGGTGTCCCCGGCATCGTGCAGCTCCTCTAGAGCGACGCTGAAGCCGTCCCACTCCCCGCCCAGTCTCGCGAAGACTCCCTCGACGATGGCTGCCGGCCCGACGTAGGGGTTCTTGTCCGCGTAGGGGAAGTTCTCGGCTTCGTTCCATTCGATGGAAGGGTCCATGGCCGCGAGCACGGCGGGCACGTCGCCGCGCCCGAATGCCTCGTACAGCGACCGGATCAAGCCGACGTTCTCCTGTGACATCTCTTCTCCTCCGCCCGAGCACGCCGCGGCTCCAGGATGGGACCCTTTGGGGTTGACGGGAACGGGAGGGTGGCACACGCAATGGCGCGGCGCAAGCCCGCACCCATGACGGTTCAGACACCCGTCTAAGATCTCATAGGCCATTCTGGACGGGTGTACAAGAACGGGTCGATCGCGGGCTCGGGTATTTCAACCGGCTGAACGCGGACGGTATCCGCGTGGCACCGGCGGTCCCCCTGCTGCGTGATCTGGTCTAGTGACGGCGAAGCGCGGGCGGCGTTGACCCGCCCGGGCGGGGGACGTAATCTTCGCCCACCGCTTGCAGGATCGCGCCCAGACCGGACGGTTGCCGCACGCCTCGGAGGCGAGTGAATGATCGGCAAGACGTTCTCGCACTACCGCGTCGTCGAGAAGCTGGGCGGCGGCGGCATGGGCGTCGTCTACAAGGCGGAAGACACGCGGCTCGGGCGCGCGGTGGCGCTCAAGTTCCTGCCGCTCGAGATGTCGAAGGACCCGAGCGCCGTCGAGCGCTTCCAGCGCGAGGCGCGCGCGGCCTCGGCGCTCGCGCACCCGAACATCTGC
>CAZMRX010000537.1:0-3324 GCA_964568755.1 uncultured Acidobacteriota bacterium
CCACCGCCCGCGCCGCCACCTGGTCCACCGAGACGCCGTTCCAGATGTCGGCACCCGCGGTCTTGCGCGGGTGGACGCCGGTCAGGTAGGACCCGCCGGCGCGCGCGTGGTCGCCGGGCCCGTCGCCGAGCGCATTGCCGTTCTTGTGCGCGAGCCCCGAGATCACCACGATCCGCTCGCGGTAGGGCTCGAGCGGCTTCAGGAGCGGCGACGGCCGAGGCGCCGCGAACGCGGGCGTCATCGCGTCGAGCGCGGGCAGCGCCAGGCTCGCTCCCATCCCGCGCAGCAGGGTCCGCCTGTCGAGGGACTTCCCGAGCACGACGCTCACGACCCCTCCTTCGGAAGACTGGCGCCGATGCTACCAGAGCGCGGCTCCGCCGCAGCCGTCGACCTCTCGTCGTCCCGGCGCCGCTGGAACGGCAGGCTCCCCACGATCTCCTGCACCAGCGCCGAGAAGCGGTAGTCGCTCGCCTCGATCCGCTTCGCCACCTCCTCCACCGTCCGGCGGTCGTAGCGCTCGAGCCCCCGGCCGAGCGCGAAGGTCAGCATCTTGGCCACGACCGCCCGGGCGAACGCCTCGCGGTCCTGACGCAGCACGCTCGCGAGGCCCGGCGCGCCCGAGAAGCTGCGGCCGTCGGGCAGCGTGCCCGAGGCGTCGATCGGCCACTTTCCGTCGGCATCGCGCCAGGCGCCGATCGCGTCGTAGTTCTCGAGCGAGAAGCCGAGCGGGTCCATCTTCTGGTGGCAGGCCGCGCACATCGGCTGCGTGCGGTGCGCCTCGAGCTGCTGGCGCAGCGGCGCGTCGGCGCCGACCTTGGCCTCGTCGAGCCGCGGCACGCCCGCCGGCGGGTCGGGCGGCGGAGCGTTCAGCATGTTCTCGAGGATCCACTTGCCGCGCAGCACCGGCGAGGTGCGCGTGGCGTACGACGAGACCGTCAAGACACTGGCGTGCGTCAGGATCCCGCCACGCCGTGCGTCCTGGAGCTCCACGCGCCGAAACTCCGGGCCCTTCACCCCCGGCAGGCCGTAGTGCCGCGCGAGGCGCTCGTTGACGTAGGTGTAGCGCGCGTCGATCAGGTCGAGCAGGCTCCGGTCCTCGCGCAGCAGGTTCAGGAACAGCAGCTCGGTCTCGCGCCGCATCGCGAGCCGCAGGCCGGAGTCGAAGTCGGGGAAGCGCTCCTTGTCCGGGGTCACCGACTCGAGCGCGCGGAACTGCAGCCACTGGCCGGCGAAGGCCTCGACGAGCGCCGCCGCCTTCTCGTCGCGCAGCATGCGGACGACCTGGGCCTCGAGCACCTCTGGCCGTGACAGCCGCCCCTGGTCGGCCAGGTCGAGCAGCGCGTCGTCAGGCATGCTCACCCACAGGAAGTAGGACAGCCGCGACGCCAGCTCGTGGTCGGTGAGCGCTCGCCCCGGCCCGGCCGCGGTGGCGGGCCCGCCGCGCTCGGTGCGGAACAGGAAGTCGGGTGAGACCAGGATCGCCTGCAGCGCGAGCGCCAGAGCGTCCTCGAAGCTCTCGCCGCGCGCGCGGGCGCGCTTCATGAGGCCGACCAGCGGGTCGACGTCGGCGGCCGTCACGGGCCGCCGGTACGCCCGCCGCGCGAGCTGCGTCAGCATGTGCCGCGCCGCCCTCGGCGTCCGATCCGAGCGCGACAGCGTGCCGTAGACCTTCGCGACGCTCGCCGGCGAGGCTCCGCGTGCCGGCTCGTACGGGCCGAGCACCTCCAGCCGTGCCACCCTCACGTCGTTGGCCGGCGCCACCTCGGCCATCCGCTTCTCGAACGCCTCGCGGGCCCTTTCGATCTGCTCCGGGGTCGCGTTCGGCCGCGGCTTGAACTCGCGCGGAGGAGGCGGCGGGCGCTTCGACGGGTTCGGTCCCGCGTAGCTCGCCGGCAGGCCCTCGAACAGGCGCACGATGGTTCCCGAGATCCGGTGCTCGCCCGCCGCCAGCCTCACCCGCAGCTCGCGGGTCTTGCCGGTGAAGTCCTGGCGGTCGACGCTGAACGAGCCGAGGCCCGTCGGGTCGAGCGCGAGCACGCCCAGCTGCCGGTCGTCCACGTAGAAGCCGACCTCGACCGGCTCGGAGCCGGCCGGCCGCTCCCCGCCCAGGATCGCGCGCACCACGTACTCGCCCGCGACGGGCGCGCGGTAGCTGGCGTGGACGGCGTTGCGCAGCGTGAGGCCCGTGTCGTCGTACTCGGCGGGCACCACGGGCGACGGCTCGATCCGCGCCCGCACGGCGTCGAGCTTCACGAGCGCGGGCCGGGGCGCGGCGGGGCCGAAAAGCGCAGCCCGCGCCACCCGCTCGGCGGCCGTCACGTAGCGCTCCATCAGCGCCGGGGACAGCGACAGCACGTCGCCGTTGTTGTCGAAGCCGTAGCCCGAGTCGTCCTGCGGGAAGTCGAGGGCCGGCCGCAGCTCGACGCCCAGCAGGTCGCGCACCGTGTTGTCGTACTCGACGCGGTTGAGCCGGCGTGCGGTCACGCGCCCCGGTTCGGGCGGGGCCGCCTCGTCCTGGCGCGCGAAGGCCGTCTCGACCCAGCGCGTCACCAGCTCCAGCTCGCCGTCGGCCAGCGGCGGGAAGGGCTGCGCCGGCATCTGTCGCGTGCGCGTCTTCTCGACCACCTTCTCCCACGTCTTCGGGTCGGCCAGCACCTTGGCCTCGGTCTCGAAGCTGGTGAGGTCGAGGTCCGCGTTGCGCAGCGCCGGGTTGTGGCACGCGTAGCACGAGCGCTCGAGAACGGGCTTGACGTCGCGCTCGAAATCCGCGGCGGCGCCAGACACGGCGTCCGCGGTGGGCGCCGCGGCCAATGCCAGGAGCAGCGTCAGCACGCCAGCTCAGTCCTGCGCATGGATCCTGACCTTGAGCTCGCCTTCCACCGTCAGCCGGCTTCGCAGCCGCAGGTCGCTGCTCGAGGCTCCCACCTCCACCTCGTACTCGCCGGGCTGCGCGCGCAGGGCCTTCAGCGTCTCGTCGTAGCGCAAGAGGTCGCGCTCGGGAACGAGAGTGAAGCGGACGCTGCGCCGCTGGCCCGCCGCGAGCGCTACCCGCTCGAAGCCGCGCAGCTCCCGCACCGCCGCGTTCGGCTTGGGGTTTGCCTCGCGCACGTAGAGCTGCACCACCTCGTCGCCGTCCCGGCGGCCCTCGTTCGCGACCTCCAGCGACACCACGACTTCGTCACGCACGGAGGCACGGGCGCGCGACAGGCTGAGCCCGGAGTAGGCGAAGCGCGTGTAAGAGAGGCCGTGGCCGAACGCCCAGAGCGGCGTGCCGCGGAAGTAGCGGTAGGTGCGGCCCTCCATCGCGTAGTCGTCGAACGGCGG
>CAZMRX010000538.1:0-3315 GCA_964568755.1 uncultured Acidobacteriota bacterium
AATCTGAAGAAAACGGACCTGTGAGCCTAGTACACGGTCCTTTCGGGCGTCAACCCGCAATCCGGACAGCTTCGTCGAGATTGCTTCCCGACGCGCTCACTCGGGTCGATAAGAAACGAGGAACGCGCCAGGCTCCTCGAGCAGGTGACCGACTTCCGACGGAACCGGCAGGACCTCGGTCGCCGCCCCGCCCGGACCCACGAGCGTGCCGCCGGGCCGCTGGTCGTCTTCGTCGAGGAGCACGCTCAAGGGAAGTCCGAGCGGCCACCGGGACAAGTCGACCTTGCGGCCCGAGACGATGTGGGCCGGTCCCACGAGCCTCACGTGCGCCGTGTAGGGTCGTGGGTCCCCGAGGTCGCGTCCCCCCACGACGTTGAAGAAGAACAGCCGATCGGCGCCCGGCTCGATGGGATGGCGCGTGTAGTAGGCGAGAAAGCCGTCGTCCGCCGAGGTTCCTCGCACGTGCAGGCACAAGAGGTTGGCTGGGCGGGACGCGCGGACCCTGAGCAGGTAGCCGAAGGGCGAGGTCGCCGAGCCGGCCTCCAGGTGAGACGAGAACAGCTTGCCGCTCGTCTCCGTCGGCTCCGACGCGGCCTCGGTCGAACGCCGGATGTCGTCGACGATCCGTGCCCGCTGCCGGCGGGAGACGCCGTAGGCCGAGGCGCCGAGAACGCCCCAGACCAGCACGACCACCGCCCCGGCCAGGGCCACCGCCGCCAGCCTGCGGCGGGAAGCCCACGCGAGTCGTGGCAACCGGCGCCACGAGACCAACGCTCGGGCCGCCGACCACCATCCGATCGCGGCGATCACATGCACGGGCAGCAGCAGCGGAATCATGTGCTTCGTCTCGGGAAGCACCAGCAGAACGACGAGGGCATAGCCGACGAAATACGCGGCCATCAACGCCGTCGTGACCCGGCTGCGATCGTCGAGGATCCCACCGACGAGTCCCGCGAGCATCAGCCACGGCAGCAGCGAACCGTAGCGGTCGAGGCAGCGTTCGTAGAGCGGCTGCATCCAGCCGGGGCGTCGGTCGAGGAATGCAACCAGAGCCTCTTCGCTGGCGAGCAAGGTGGGCCGGTCGATCCGGGCGCCTCGGGCCAGGAAGGCTGGGAAGGACGTCCACCAGCTGAAGGCCTGGTAGCGCGCCAGCTCGAGATACATGGCGCGACAGCGGCCGTGGTGCGAGGGGTCCTTGGTGTCGCTGCTCGGAGCACCCTCGGGGCTTGCGCCGAAGCGCGCGCGGCCGAAGTAGTTGGCCTGGTAGAGGGTGAGCTGGTCGTCGCGAGCGACCTGGAAGGCGTTCTCCGTCTGCAGCAGGTTGCTGCGCGTGGTCTCGCCGTACCACGCGATGTGGAATCCAATCCCCCCCTGGCTGTACGCGCCGGGCCCGAGTACGCGCAGCAGGAGCAGGACCGCCGCGCAGCCCAGGGCGAACGCGGCGATCGCCTGCGCCAGCTGCAGTCGCGGTCGACGCTGCGAGACCAGTATGGCGACGAGCCCGGCGAGCACCAACGGAGGCACGACCTGGAAGTCGGGTCGCCAGCCGAGCCCGATCAGGCTGGCGGCCCCGACGCCGAAGGCGCCCACGACCGTCCCACGCGTGTTGCGCGCGATCCTGGAAAACGCAGCGAGGGCGCCGAACGCCAGCGCCGTGAACCAGAGCGGGACCGTGTCGCGCGTCGACCAGACGGAGGAGTAGTGCTCGAGCGGCGAAGCCAGCATCCCGAATGCCGCGGCGAGACCGGCCGCGTAGCTGCCGGTCGCCTCGCGGACGATGTAGAAGAGGACGAAGCACGTCGCCGTGGACAGTAGCGCATAGAACAGGAAGTAGACGCTCCAGTCGACGCCGAACACGCGCCACAGCCACGCGGCGACCTGGATGTCGAGGACTCGCGTCGACTCCACCGGGTCCGCCTCGACCACCCGCGCACCGGAGGCCAGGTAGTCGGCGAGCTGCTGGCGCGAGAGGCCCTCCTGCCCGGCCAGCCGGACGAAGCCGACGACCGCGGCCGCGGGGTCCCCGCGCGGAGGAAGGGGCCCCCTCCAGACCTGCTCCAGCGATGCGTCGGCCGGCAGCAGGTACCCGAATCCGCGACCCTCCAGCAGCGACAGCGAGACGAGGTAGGAGAGCGGATAGAAATGTCGCTCCTGCAGCGGCGTCACCTGCTGCCCGTGCAGCCGGGTGAAGAAGTGCAACCCCAGCAGCAGTCCGAGCAGCGCCGCCTTCACCACGCGAGGCCCGAGCTTCACGTCCCGAACAGGCGGTCGCCGAAGTCTCCAAGGCCCGGGAGGATGTACTTGTGGTCGTTCAGGCCCCGGTCGAGCGCGGCCGTGTAGACCTCCGCCTCGGCGTGGGCCTCCTGCAGGAAGGCGACGCCCTCGGGGGCGGCCACGACGCACAGCAGCCGGACGTGCCGGGCGCCCAGCTCGCGCAGGCCCTCGATCGCCATCGCGGCCGAGCCGCCGGTCGCGAGCATCGGGTCGAGCAGGTAGACGACCGCGTCCTGGAGGTCCTTCGGCACCTTCTCGTAGTAGCGGCGCGCGACCGCCGTCTGCTCGTTGCGCTCGAGGCCGAAGTAGCCGACCTGCGCGCTCGGCACGAGCTCGAGGAACGCGTCCAGCATCCCGAGTCCGGCGCGCAGCACCGGCACCGCGACCACGCGCCGCGCCAGCCGTCGCGCGCTCGTGGTCTCGAGCGGGGTCTCGACCTCGGCCACGGCCGTGGGCAGGTCGCGCGTGGCCTCGGCGGCCACCAGCAGACTCACCCGGTGTGCGAGGCGCCGGAACTCAGCGGACGGCGTGCGCTTGTCGCGCAGCGCGGCAAGCACGTCGTCCACGAGCGGGTGGGAGACGACGTGGAGCTTCATGGCGGGCGGAGGATAGCACGCCGCCGCGGGTGCTATACTGCGCGCGCCAACCGAATGCGACTGACTGCCGACGAGATCCAATACATCTCCCGCAAGATCGTGAAGACCCTGGTCGCCGCCGAGCGCCTCGAGGTGGACGACGAGGCCCGGGTGGTCGAGGGCATCGCCAGGGTGATCGTCGACGAGCTCGCGGTCGAGGACCGCCTCAACGACGAGGCCCGCGAGGTGCTCGCTCAGCACATGACCCAGATGGAGCGCTCCGACATCACCTACTCGGAGATGTTCCGCAAGGTGAAGCGCGAGCTCGCCAAGAAGAAGGGGATCGTGCTGTGAAGCTCTCGCGCGAGAAGGTGCTGCACATGTCGCACCTGATCCTCGGCTACCTCGACCACGACGACGGCGTCGAGTACTTCGACGAGCCGCAGGAGATCCGCCAGACGATCGT
>CAZMRX010000539.1:0-3314 GCA_964568755.1 uncultured Acidobacteriota bacterium
TCGCCCGCCTGCAGCACGCGCAGCAGCTTCGCCTGCACCTCGAGCGGCAGCTCGCCGATCTCGTCGAGGAACAGCGACCCCCCGTGGGCCACCTCGAAGCGGCCGATCGTGCGCTGGACGGCGCCGGTGAAGGCGCCCTTCTCGTAGCCGAACAGCTCGCTCTCGACGAGCGTCTCGGGCAGCGCGGCGCAGTTGACGGTCACGAGCGGCCGCTCGCTGCGGCGGGAGCGCGCATGCAGCGCGCGGGCGACCATGTCCTTGCCGGTGCCGGTCTCGCCGAGCAGCAGCACCGGCGCATCCGTCGCGGCCACCTGCTCGACCTGGGCCAGCACGCGGCCGAGCGCGGCGCTCGTGCCCACCAGCTCGTCGAAGTCCCGGGTGTGGCGCGCCTGCTGCTGGAGCACGACGTTCTCCGCCTCGAGCCGCTCTTTCAGCTCGCGCACTTCCTCCAGGGTCGCCTCGAGCGCCGCCTTCGACTGCTCCAACTCCGTCACGTCCGTGTGCACCACCACCGCGCCGGCATGGCTTCCGGAGAGGGGTGTCGCCGTCAAGAGGTAGAAGCGGCTGCCGTCGGTGTCGCAGTACGGGTATCGGCCCTGGAAGAGCGGGCTCTGGCCCGCGAGCACGGCCCGCAGGCCCGCCAGGATCTCCCCACCCCGAGGGTCGTCGCGCGCCGCGCGCCCGATCACCTCGAGGTAGTCGGCGCCGGTGCCCACGACGGCCTGCGGGTACTTCCGGCGGCGAATCGAGCGCGTCCAGGCTTCGTTGGCGGTGATGATGCGTCCGCCGGCATCGAGCACAACGATCTCGCTCGACACGGACGCGAGCACGGAGACGTTCAGGTCGTGGGCCCGCTTCAATCGTGCCCCCGCCCGGCGCCGGTAGAGTGCGTTCGCGTAACTGCCCGCCAGCAGCTCGAGCCGTGACAGGAAGGCCGGTGACCAGCTGCGGTACGCGGCGAGGTGGTCCACGCCGAGCGCCCCCAGCACCTCTCCGCCTGCCTTCAGCGGCAGCGAAAGGTGGGACTTCATGCCGAGGGCGCCGACAACGGCCCACTCGGCCCGAGCCTCCTCCGGTAGACCCTCGGGAAGCCGTGAGACGACCACCGGTCTTGCCGCTCGCAGCTCCGAGGCGTACCAGGGAAGAGCCGCGGCGAGGTCCTCTTTGAACAGCCGCGTGTCGGTCCCTGGCCTCGCGAACGGGTGCGTGAACATCAGCGAGCGGCCGTCTTCCGAGAACTGGGCGATACCGCCACGCTCACCGCCGAGAAGGACCCCGAGGTCTCCGAGCGAATCCCGGATCGCGTCGTCGAGCTGCTCCGGCGCCACGTTCAGCAGGCGGGCGGCCAGATCCGACAGGAACGTCTCGAACTCGAGGCTCGTTTCGAGCGCCTGGCTGCCGCCATCGCTGGGCGACCTTTGCACGATTGTGGGCATTGGAGGGTCGATCGACGGGTGCCAACGTGCCGGCACCACCGCCGGGATGCTAGCAGGTGGGTGATGCGGGCGAATCTGGCAGAAATGACAGGTCGCCACAAACCCAACCCGGACAAGGCGATACGGGCCGGCGCTCCGAGGTGGCTACCGGCACCGATTCTGCAATGTACCGGGCGGTCGTACCCAATGACGCTTCGAATCTTCGAAGGAGCCGACGAGCGTGAGGCGGTGATCGAGCTGCACGGCTGGCTCAGTGCGGCGGAGCTTGATGAGTTGGCGAAGCTCGTCGCGGGGAAAAGCCCGTGCCTGCGCATCGACCTCGCGCAGCTGGCCGGGGTCGACGCCGCGGGTCTGCGCGCCCTGCGCCGGCTGCGGGGAGGCGGTGCCCGGTTCACGGGCGCGTCGCCCTACGTGGAGCTGCTGCTGGAGCGGTCGGCGGGAGAGGACGAGCGGTGATGCGAAGCAAACGGAGGGGTGAGATGAGGCTGGGGAACAAGAACGGCTGGTTGGCGGTGGTGGCGGTGCTGGTGGCGACCGCCACCCCTCCCGCGTTGGCGCAGTCCCAGGCGCAGGTTCGGCCGACCACGGCCATGGACGACCGCTGGCACTTCAACCTCGTTCCCTACATGTGGTTGACCGGGATCAAGGGCGAAGTGTCCGCCGCGGGCCTGACCGAGATTCCCGTGGACGCCCCTTTCTCGGACATCTGGGACAACTTCGACTTCGGCCTGGCGGGCCGGTTCGAGGGGCGCAAGAACCGCTTCGGCTTCGGCCTCGACTTCACGTACAACAACCTCGGCGTTCCCGTGGCCTCGAGCGCGCCGATCGTGGGGGCGCTCGGCCTCGAGGCCGACGTCCGGCAGCTCTTCACGGAAGGCCTCGGCTTCTACCGCGTGGCGCAAGGTGGCCGCTCGGACAACCCGGCTCATCTCGACCTGCTCGCCGGCGTGCGCTACACGACGACGCGCGTGCGCCTCACCGCCGAGACGAATGCGGGCGCGACGTACGACGGGCAGTTCCAGGAGCTCGACTGGCTCGACGCCATGGCGGGCTTCAAGTTCCGCGCCCCGCTCGGCGCGCGCGCGGCGTTCCTGGGGCGGGCCGACGTCGCCGGCTTCGGGTCGAACGTCACGTGGAACCTCGAGGGCGACCTGGCCTTCGTGGCATCGCCGCACTGGACGATCGGCGCCGGCTGGCGCCACATGGACATCGACTACGACAACGACGACGAGGGCCTCGGGCTCAGGCAGTTCGACCTGGCCTACGACGGCCCGCGCGTCTGGTTCGCCTACTCCTGGTAGGCCGGGCCGGACACGCCGCCGGCGGGATGCTCGTGTCGTTGAGTTTCTAGGAGGAACCGATGCACAAGATGCTCGTACGGACGGCCTTCGCGGTCGCACTGTTCCCTGCCCTCGCGATGAGCCAGTCGGGCGCGGCCGCGATCGACCGCACGGTGCTGCCGCTCCAGGAGCCGACACGGCCGCTGTACACCGAACTCGACGCGCGAAACGTGAAGGCGCCGCCCGCGTTCAAGGTGGAGGCTCCCGCCGGGGCGCCGAACGTGATCATCGTGCTGATCGACGACCTGGGCTTCGGGGCGACCAGCACCTTCGGCGGGCCGATCAGGACCCCGACCTTCGATCGGCTGGCGCAGGGCGGACTCCGCTACAACAACTTCCACACGACCGCCCTCTGCTCGCCCACCCGGGCCGCCCTCAAGGCCGGCCGCAACCACCACACCGTGAACATGGGCTTCATCACGGAGATGGCCACGGCGCTGCCGGGTGCCACCGGCCAGATCCCGAACGCGACCGCTCCGGTCGCCGAGATGCTGCGACTCAACGGCTACAGCACCGCGGCCTTCGGCAAGTGGCACGA
>CAZMRX010000540.1:0-3288 GCA_964568755.1 uncultured Acidobacteriota bacterium
CCGACGGGGCGCTGGTGCGGGTGTCGGTGCCGATCGTGGGTAGCGAGGACGAGGCATTCCGACACGCCGCGGAGTTTGTTCGCGTCGCAACTCCGGCGCTCGCCCCGCATTTGCCGGACTAAGCCCCACGCTGATCGCCGTAAAGACGCCGCGGACTGTCGGTATGCTTTACAGTTCAGACGCTGGTGTTCCAGACGCGACATGCTCCCAATGGGTATATTCCTCAGCAGTTTAGGCCTAGTCTGGCACCAACGGCATCCTGCTTGCTTGCCATCTATGCGGAGGGCAAAATGCCTGCGAAACGATCGATCCTGGTCGCGCTCCTCGTGCTAGTCGCTGGGACAGCCGCAGTTGCGCCGGATGCTTCTGCGACGGTGATCGTCAGTCCTGTTTCGGGCTCGATCGACGCCGGTGGGCCGGGCTTTGGACCGATCTCCGACACGTTCAACCAGAGCGGCCTTTCGGCTGGCTTCATCAGCGGAGTGACGGACTTCGACGTGTACTTCGCCGGCAACCCCACCCATTCGCTCGTCTTCTTTGGCAACGAGTGGTTCAGCAACTCGGGGACTTCGTCGGCCACCGTCACTTACAACCTTGGCTCGGCCTGGACACTCGACCGACTGGCCCTTTGGAACGAAGACGCGTCGGGAATCGGGTCCCTGACGCTGACCTCCTCGCTCGACGGCATCACCTTTGCCCCTCTGGCTGTCTTCGCTCCATCCAACAACCTCATTAACTTCGACTACGCGGCTCAGATCGTGTCCTTCGGGCCCACCACCGCCCAGTATGTGCGCTTCGACATGACGGGCTGCCCTCAGGCCGATGCCGGGAGCTTTGCGGCGTGCGCAGTCGGTGAGGTTGCGTTCTCTGCCAGCGCGCCCGTGCCGGAGCCAGGGACTCTCACGCTTCTGGGTCTGGGTCTCGGCGGACTGGTGGCTCGCCGCCGCCGCAGTCGGTCGTAGGTCTCAACAACTCAGACCGACGCGGACCCACCGCGGGGCTGCCTCCGTCAGTTGCGCGTGCTAGCCTTGCCGGGCTATGACAGCGCTGCCGCTGAACGCCTGGCTGGTGCCGTTCGTGGCGGCGGTCGCGGCGGCGGCGCTCGCCGCCTTCATCCTGCTGCGGCCGTGGGCCGAGGCGTTTCATCGGCGGGTGGCGCTTGCGCTCGGGCTGACGGCGCTCGTCGAAGCGGTAGGGGCGGCGCTGCTGTTCCTGCCGTCGGATGCCGTGTTCTTCCGGCAGGCGGGGCTGGCGTTCGAGTTCCTGCGGATGGCGGCGATCTTCCTGGCTGGGGCCGCGCTCATCGGGCGCACGTCGGCGGAGGCGGACCCGAGCGTCCAGCGGCGCTCGTGGATCGCCGCGGGAGTGGGGGTGCTGGGGGCCGTGGGGGCGCTGTGGGGCGCCTTCGCGGGGATCGACGAGATGAGGGAAGGGGCGGGGCTCGTGCGCCTGGGGGCGAACGGGCGGCTGCTCCACGTCGTGATGCTGCTGGGGCTGGTGCTGGCGCTGGCGCAGCTCGAGTCGGTGCTGCGGGCGAGCCGGGATCCGTTCCGGTTCCGGATCAAGTTCGTGATCCTGGGGCTTTGCGCGCTCGCGGGGTTCGAGCTGTACGTGACGTCGCAGACGCTGCTGCTCGGGGCCTGGCGGGTGCACCACGCGCTGCTGTCGGGGATCGCGGCGCTCGTGTCGGTGGGGCTCGTGGCGTTCGGGCTCGGGAGGATGCGGCTCGCCCGGACATTGGGACGGGTGTCGGTGTCGTCGCAGGCGCTCTACGGGTCGTTCACGCTGCTCGGGGTGGGGCTGTACCTGATCGGAGTGGGACTGCTCGGCGAGGCGCTGCGGCTCTCGGGGCGCACGCTCAGCGTGGGAGCGACCGAGCTCGCCGTGTTCGTGGTGACGCTGGGGCTCGTCGCGGCCGCGTCGTCGCGCGCGGTGCGCTCGCGCTTCCGCGACCTGGTGTCGCGCCACCTGCTGCGCTCGCGCTACGACTACCGCACCAAGTGGCTCGAGGTCACCGACGCGTTCCGCGGGGTTGAGTCGGCGGAGCAGGTGCTGGACCGCCTGCTCGACGTGCTGGCGCGGACGGTGGGGACGCCGCGGCTCTCGATCTTCCTGCGCTACGACGCCGACGACCGCTTCCACCAGGTGCGCTCCGTCAACATCGAGGCGCCGCCCGATCCGATCGCGGCGGACCACCCGGTCGTGGTGGCGCTCGCCGCGGTGGACGAGCCAACCGAGCTCGTCGCGACACCCGAGGGCGAGGCGTTCCTGGCCGCGACGCGAGCGGTGCTCGGAGTGCCGCTGCGGGGGGCCGGCGCGCTCGTGGGGTTCGTCACGCTCGGGCCGGGAGCGTCCGGGGAAGGCTACGACGTGGACGACCGCGACCTGCTGCGCGCGATCGCGCACCACGCCGGGGTGCTGCTGGCCCACGCGCGGATGGCGGACGACCGGCAGGCCTCGGCCGAGCTGGACGCGCTCAACCGCTTCGCCGCCTTCTACCTGCACGACTTCAAGAACCTGGCGGCGCGGCTATCGCTCGTGGCGCAGAACGCGGCGAAGCACGGGGACGACCCGCAGTTTCGCGCCGAGGCGATGAAAACGGTCTCGCGCACGGCCGAGCAGATGACGGAGCTGATGGCGCAGCTGTCGCGGCGCTCGCCGGGGCACGGGCGCGTGGCGGCGGTCGATCTTCTCGAGCTCGCGGGCACGACGCTGCGCTCGCTCGGTCCGGACTTCGGGGTGGAGCTTTCGTCTTCAGGTTCGCTCGGGCAGGTGCTGGCCGTGCCGGAGCAGCTGCAGCAGGTGATCCTGAACCTGGTGCTGAACGCGCGGCGGGCGCTCGAGCGGGCCGAGTCGAAGGCAGCGGTGGGCGTCCGGCTCGTGGGTGGCGACGGACAGGTGCGGCTGGAGGTGTCTGACACCGGACCCGGCATTCCGCCAGAGCGGCTGCGCTCGCTGTTCCAGCCGTTTCAGTCGGGAGCCGCCGGCAGCTTCGGGATCGGGCTCTACGAGTCGAAGCGGATCGTCGAGTCCTACCGGGGGACGCTGCGGGTCGAGAGCGAGGTCGGGCGGGGGACGCGGGTGGTCGTGGAGCTGCCGGCCGTTGCCACGGAGGCGCGGGTCGGGCAGACTGCGGCAGCGGTCAAGGAGAGCGAGCCATGAAGCGGCAAGCGGCTTGGGCGGTCGTGCTCGTGGCGGTGGTTCTGGGGTCGGGCTGCGGGATGGTGAAGGATTTCCGCAAGAACCGGCACCTGAAGGCGGCCGAAGGCTACGTGGCCGAGAAGAAGT
>CAZMRX010000541.1:0-3271 GCA_964568755.1 uncultured Acidobacteriota bacterium
CGATCCGACTGCGTTCCTATTCTGGGGGGGCTGAAGGCCCCCCCAGACCCCCCAGGTGGCCGGTTGTTCGTTGTCTGTTGTTCGTTGTTGTGGTCCGTTGTCTCGGTTCGCTGTTCTACTTCGGCGGCCTCATGACCTCCCGGTAGAACCTCAGGAAGTAGTCCGCCCCCGAGACGAGCGTCAGCACCACCACCACGCCGAGCGCGACGAGCGCCGGCGCTCGCAGGAACGGGTAGGGCGGCGAGAGCAGGAACAGCAGGATCGCGACCACCTGCGCCACCATCTTCGCCTTGCCCAGGCTCGAGGCGCGGATCATCACGCCCCGGCCCGCCGCGACGTTGCGCAGCCCCGTCACCGCCAGCTCGCGCGCGAGGACGATCATGACCACCCAGGCCGGCACCAGCCCCATCTCGACGAGCGAGAGGAACGCCGCCGCGGTCAGCAGCTTGTCCGCGAGCGGGTCGAGCAGGATCCCGAGCCGCGTGACCTCGTTGCGGCGCCTGGCGAAGTAGCCGTCGAGATAGTCGGTGGTCACCGCCAGGCCGAATATCGCCGCCCCGAAGTAGACGTGGCCCTCCACCCGGGTCAGCAGCACGACCACCAGCAGCGGCACGAGGAAGATTCGGAGCAGGGTGAGCGCGTTCGGCAGGTTCACGTGCGGCTGTTATAGAGAAGCGGCCGGCGGGCGTCAAGGAAGTCCGGGGTGCTATGATCCGGCACCCCAGGTCATGAGAGCGGTCATCCTCGCGGGCGGTGAGGGCACGCGGCTGCGCCCGCTCACGCTCAGCACGCCGAAGCCCGTGGTTCCGGTCGTCGACCGCCCGTTCCTGCGCCACCAGATCGACCTGCTGGCCCGGGCCGGCGTGCGCGAGGTGGTGTTCTCGGTGGCCTACCGCCCCGAGCGCGTCGAGGCCGTGTTCGGCGACGGCAGCGCGCTCGGTGTCAGGATCCGCTACGCGGTGGAGGAAACGCCGCTCGGCACCGGCGGGGCCGTGCGCCACGCGCTCGAGCTGCTCGACGAGCGCACCGTCGTGATGAACGGCGACGTCCTGACCGACGTCGACCTCGCCGCCCTCGTGAGCCGCCACGTGGCCGCGGGCGCCGCGGCCACGATCCTGCTCACGCCGGTCCCGAACCCCGCCGCCTACGGCCTCGTCGAGACCGACCCGCAGGGGCGCGTCCTTCGCTTCCTGGAGAAGCCCAAGCCCCACGAGATCACCACGGACACGATCAACGCGGGCATCTACGTCCTGGAGACGCGAGTGCTCGACCTCATCCCGCCGGGGGTCAACCACTCGATCGAGCGCGGCTTCTTTCCCGCCCTGCTCGCGCGCGGGGACCTCGTGCTCGGGCCCGTGCACCGCGGGTACTGGATCGACATCGGGACCCCCGAGAAGTACCTCCAGGTCCACCGCGACATCCTGCGCGGCCGCTTCCCCGTCGCGCTCGAGGCCGACGCGGTGCGCGGGGGCTTCGTCGCCGCGGGTGCGCGCGTGGCGCCCGAGGCCGAGCTGGTCGGCCCGTTCTTCGTGGGGCCCGGCTGCGACGTCGAGGCGGGCGCGCGCCTCGGGCCGGACGCGGTGCTGGTGAGCGACGTCCGCCTGCGCCGCGGCGCGAGCGTCCGCGACAGCGTGCTGTGGGCCGGCTCGCAGGCGGACGAGGACGCGAGCGTCGATGGCAGCCTGCTGGGCCTCGGGGTCAGGATCGGCCGCCACGCCGTCGCGCGCGCGGCGCTGCTCGGCGAGGGCAGCGTCGTCTCGGACCACTCGCGCAGCCCCTGGGAGACCCCGAAATGAAGACGATCCAGCCGGGCATCTTCAAGGCCTACGACATCCGCGGCCTCTACCCCGGCGAGCTCGACGCCGAGGTGTACCGCCGCATCGGCAGCGCGCTCGTCGACTACCTCGGCGCGCGGCACCTAGCCGTGGGTCGCGACTGCCGCTTGTCCTCCCCCGAGCTCGCCGCGGGCTTCGTGGCCGGCGCCCGCTCCCGCGGCGCCGCCGTCACCGACATCGGGGTCGTCTCGACCGACATGCTGTACTACTACGTCGCCAGCAACGACCTCGAGGGCGGCGCGATCATCACGGCCTCGCACAACCCGAAGGAGTGGAACGGGGTCAAGCTGGTGCGGCGCGGGGCGCTCGCGCTCTCGGGCGACGCGGGCATTCGCGAGATCCGCGACTGGCTCACGGCCGGCCGCTACGCCGAGCCGGCCGCCCCCACGGGCTCGCTCGACGCCGCCTCCGTGACCGGCGAGTACGCCGAGCACTGCCTGTCGTTCGTGGACGCCTCGCGCATCCCGCGGCTCAAGCTCGTGCTCGACACCGCCAACGGCATGGGCGCCGTGGGCGCCGCCGCCATCTTCGACCGGCTCCCGCTCGAGACGATCCGGCTCTACTTCGAGCTCGACGGCACCTTCCCCAACCACCCGGCCGACCCGCTGGTCGAGGAGAACCGCCGCGACCTGGTGGCGCGCGTGCTCGCCGAGAAGGCCGACCTCGGCATCGCCTGGGACGGCGACGCCGACCGCTGCTTCTTCGTCGACGACACGGGTTCCTACGTGCCGGGCGACTTCGTGACGGCCGTCCTGGGCGAGGCGTTCGCCCGCCGCGAGCCCGGGGCCCGCATCGTGTACGACGTGCGCGCCTCGCGCGCCGTGCCGGACCGCGTGAGCGCGAGCGGCGGCGTCCCGCTGATCAACCGCGTCGGCCACGCCTTCATCAAGAAAAGGATGCGCGACGAGGGCGCGTCGTTCGGCGGCGAGGTCTCGGGCCACTTCTACTTCCGCGAGAACTGGTTCGCGGACAACGGCATGATCCCGGCGCTGCTGATGCTCGAGCGCATCGGCCTCGAGGGCCGGCCGCTCAGCCGGATCCTGGCTCCGCTGCGGGAGCGCTACCACATCTCCGGCGAGATCAACTCGAAGGTGGGAGACGTGGCGCGGGCGCTCGCCAGGATCGAGGAGCGCTACGCGGACGCGCGCATCTCGAAGCTGGACGGGGTCTCGGTGGACTACGACGACTGGCACTTCAACGTGCGCGGGTCGAACACCGAGCCGCTGCTGCGGCTGAACCTCGAAGCCGCGACGCCTTCGGAGATGGAGCGTCGCCGCGACGAGGTGCTCGCGCTGATCAGGCAGTAGCGCCTTGACCCGCGGCGCGCCGGGTCGCTATCATGGCGGCTCGAGCGCACGAGGCGGGCGTAGCTCAGTTGGTAGAGTACGAGCTTCCCAAGCTCGGAGTCGCGGGTTCGAATCCCGTCGCCCGCTCCA
>CAZMRX010000542.1:0-3259 GCA_964568755.1 uncultured Acidobacteriota bacterium
TACAGGTTTAGTCCGACCTGCTATTTCGCCCCGATCGTGAAGGCCGGACGAAACCGACCAGGGCTAGTCCGATTGATCTCGCCAGTCGCCCCCGGACCGAGAGCTTCCAGCCAGCCCACCTTTATGACGTTCTGTCCAGGTCCCGTGGGCGGGGCCCCGGCAGAACGGGTTGCCTAGGTTTTAGTTAGGCAGCCAGCGCCAAGTTGTCGTTGGCAGCTATGGTTTTCCCACCGCATTAACGAGCCGGTAAGCACGCTCGACCTGCGTCTCTCGGGGTCACGTTCTCGTCGAAACCGTGACGCCCCCATCCAGGTTCGAGTGTAGCACGCGCTACCTCGAACCCAGGCCCAGCTGCTCGAGGTGCGACTCGCCGCCGGGGCGGTTGAGCTTCCAGTACGGCAGCCGCGCCGAGCCTCGCAGCGCGAGCTCTTCCCCGTCGGGCCCGGCCTGGCGCACCAGCCGGTAGGGTGCTGCCGCCTCGATGTCGAACTCCAGCACGCGTCCGCCCTCGACCTCGACCCGGTAGGAGCTCACCTCGAACCGCCCCGCCGGCACCTCGACGCGGCGCGTCGCCGCCGCGCGCGAGATCCGGGCCCGGGTCCAGGCGAGCCGCTGGTGCTCGAGCCGCGACCACAGCAGGCTCGGCAGGAACGGCACCGATCGGCTCTCTCCCGGCTTCAGGTAGGCGCCGTTCCAGCCCCGCAGCACGAGCGGCAGGGCATCCTCGAAGACCCCGTTTGCGGGGAGGTCGAGATCATCGGCGCCGTCCGCCTCGCCGTCGAAGTAGCTGTGGAGTGTGCCGCGGATGCGCCCGGCGCGGGGGACGAGCTGGTGCCAGACGTGGCCGCACCACTCCTGGCTCGAGAAGCTGACCTTCGCCACCGGCCAGCCCGCGGCGACGCGCAGGAACGTCGACGTCATGACGTTGTAGTCGTAGATCCCGGTCGCGAAGTCGCGCACGGCGTTGAGCTTCAGAACCGGGTAGACCTCGCCCGCAGGCGGCCGCCCCCGCTCGGCCTTCACGCGGAGGGCGTCGGAGAAGTCCTCCGTGACGAAAACCAGCACGGCGGTGCCGGATCGCAGCGCGCCGTAGCGCGGCTGCTTGAGCGCGTAGCCGTTGAGCTCCGCCTTGCCGTCTCCCCAGTGGGCCCAGAACTCTTGCGCGCGGGTCTCGCGGCCGACCGAAAGGGCCAGGAACAGGAATGCGATCGTCAGGCGCATCCGCCGATCATAAGTCCGCACGGACGGCCGTCGGCGCGTCGTTGACACCCCCGCTACGGTACTGGATAATGCGTCGGGCCGTAAGTCTGGACGTTGCTTTGGTTTTCGGCGGCGCCGCCGGGGAGAACATGGGCCTCGAAGACGACCTGAAGGCACGAACCTCCGCCCTCATCAGTCAGCAGATGGCGAACTGGGTCGTCGAGATCCAGCGAGCGATCCAGGGACATCAGGCCGCGCTCGTGAGCGCGCTCGACGATCTGGGTGAGACGGTCGCGCGCTACGACGAGAAGGTCGACGAGGGGTCGATCGCGCAGGCGATCGCCGAGGTGCTCGCGCAGCAGCCTCCGGCCGCCGGCGCGCCCGACTACAGCGGACTGAAGACCGCGATCACCGCGATCGAGAAGGGCACCAACCTCTCCGAGGTGCTGACGCACCTGATGGGCGAGGTCACGCGCCACGTCGAGCGCGCGGCGATGTTCATCGTCAAGAACAACGCCGCGGTCGGCTGGCACGCGCGCGGCTTCGACCACTCGGAGGCCGTCAAGGCGCTCACGATCCCCCTCACCGCCGACACGGTGTTCCGCCTCGCCCACGGCTCGCGCAGCGCGACACGCGGCCACGTCAGCCACTCTCCGGCGACCGCCCAGGCGCTCGCGCGGCTCGGCGGCGCGCCCCAGGGGCTGCTCGCAGTGCCGCTGATCCTGCGCGACAAGGTTGCGGCGATCCTCTACTGCGACACCACGCAGGACGAGATGCCCGCGGGCACCGCCGATCTCGTCGAGATCCTGGTCGCCTATGCCGGCAAGGTGATCGACATCCTGAGCGCCGCTCCCAAGTCGAGCACCGCGACGGGCGGCACCAGCCCCGGCGTTCGGCCGGCCGCTCCGGCGGCGCCGGCGCTGGAGGGACCCGGCAGCGCCCCCGGCTTGCGTCCCGCGACCCTGACAGGCCGGCCGGCCGCGGCTCCCGCCCCGGCTCGCCCCTCGACGTCGCCGCCACTGCGACCCGCCGCGTTCACACCGGCGCCGGCGGCTCCCCCAGCGCCCGCGCCTGCGGCCCCGCCCGCGCGCCCCGCGCTCGCCCCGGAGGACCAGAAGGCCCACGAAGACGCCAAGCGCTTCGCGCGCCTGGTCGTGAGCGAGATCAAGCTCTACAACGAGGCGAAGGTCACGGAGGGCCGCAAGACGCGCGACATCTACGAGCGGCTGAAGGAAGACATCGAGCGGGGCCGCCAGATGTACACGGACCGCGTGCCGGCCCCCGTGCGCGATGCGAGCGACTACTTCCAGGACGAGCTCGTGCGCATCCTGGCCGGGGGCGACGCCGCAGCCCTTGGGCCCCAGTAGGATCCGCGCCTTGGGCGCGACCTTCGCCGTCGTCCTGCTGCTGGCACAGTCCGCGCCGGCGGCGACTCCGACCTGGCGTCTCGCGGCGGAGCCGCGCGACGCGGCCGAGGCGGCGGTTCACGACGCCGCCCGAAGCGCCAACGCCAGCCTCGCGCTCGGCAGCGTCGCGCAGCAGCTCGCCGCGACGCCGTCGGGAGGACTCGCGCGCCTTGCGGCCGGGCTCGAGTGGCTCGACGCGGGGCGGCCGCAGGACGCTCTCGCGCAGCTCACCCATCCCGACATCGACAAGACGCTGCTGCGCGACCACGCCGCGTGGGCGGCGGCCCGCGCCTACGAGGCGCTCGGCCAGACCAGCGAAGCGGCGGCCGCCGCGCTCGCCGCGGCCGACGAGCCCGGCAGCGGCGTGGTGTGCGAAGCACTCCCGAAAGCGGCCGAGCTTCTCCTGCGCTCGGGGCAGCTGGACAAGGCGCTCGCCGCCCTCGAGCGCGTCTCTGCCTCGTGCCGCTCCGCGGCGCCCGCGGCGCTGCTGCAGCTCGGCACGCAGCGGCTCGCGCGGGGCGAGCGCGCGGCGGCCGCGGCAGCCTTCGACCGCCTCGACCGCGAGCATCCCCTCTCGCAGGAGGCGAAGCAGGCGCGAGCGCGCCTCGCCCTGCTCCAGGCGGCGCTGCCGCCGCGGACGGCGGCCGAGCGCG
>CAZMRX010000543.1:0-3236 GCA_964568755.1 uncultured Acidobacteriota bacterium
TGATGTCGCGGTGCACGATGCCGGCCTCGTGCGCCGCGGCGAGCGCGCCGGCCGCCAGCGCGCCGAGCGCGGCGGCGCGCTCGGTCGCCATCTTCCCGGAGCGCTTGATCACCCCGTCGAGCCCCACGCCGTCGACGAACTCCATCGAGATGTAGCTCATGCCCTCCCAGGTGCCGATGTCGTAGAGCATGACGACGTTGGGATGGCGGAGCCGCGCGGCGACCTGCGCCTCCTGCTTGAAGCGCTTCAGCAGGTCCTCGAGCGAGGACTGCGAGGCGGCGAGGCCCTCGAGGCGTATGGTCTTGATCGCGACCATGCGCCCCAGCTCCTTGTCCTTCGCCTTGAAGACCGTGCCGAACGCACCCGCGCCCAGCTTCTTCTCGATCACGTAGCGCCCGGCGATCTCGGTCGGGTCGGGGGCGGCGGCGGTGTTGGACGCGCTCACGTCGCTAACGCTCCTATCCGGGCGGCCAGGCCAGCGGACGTCCGCCCAGCAGGTGCAAGTGGATGTGGTGCACGCTGTAGCCGGCGTCGTCGCCGGCGTTCAGGACCAGGCGGAAGCCGCGCTCGCCGAGTCCCAGCTCCCTGGCGACGTCGCAGGCCTTGCGGACCATCGCGCCCACCAGGTCGTCGTCCGCGGGGCCGAGCTCGAGCAGGTTCGTGATGTGCCGCCGAGGGATCACCAGCACGTGGGTGGGCGCCTGCGGCTTGACGTCGTGGAAGGCCAGCAGGCGATCGTCGGCGGCGACGGAACGCGACGGGATCCGCCCGGCGACGATCTCGCAGAAGATGCAGGCCATCGGCTGGATGAAGTTTATCTCACGCCACGGTGACAGGGGGGCGGGATTCGCTCCGGGGGGCCAGGGGGGGCGGGATGCCCCCCCTCTACTCTCCAGCCCCTTCGTTGTCGTCCGTTGTCCCCTGTCCGTTGTCGCTTGCCCGCTAAAGCTCCAGCGGCATCTGCGCCGCCCGCAGCCCCTTGAGCAGCTTGCGGGTGGAGGACGCCACGGCCAGCCCGGCCACCTCCTCGGGCCGCGCCCACAGGAAGCGCTCGGGATCCTCTGGCAGCGGGGGCCGCAGCCGCGTCCTGTAGCCCTCGAGCGTGATGCGGCGGTAGGTCACGGCGTGGCGCGCGCGGACCGCGAGCCGCCCCGGCACGACGCGCAACCCGTGGCGCTCCTCGAGCTCGCGGGCGAGATCGGGGAGGCCGCAAGAGTCGAGCGACGTCTGCGGCACCTCCCACATGCGGTCGAGCAGGCGGCCCTGCGGCCGGCGCACCAGCAGCACGCGGCCGTCGCGCTCGACGAGGGCGGCTGCGACCGTCACGTCCACGGGCGCGCGCCGCGGCCGCCCCTCGGGCAGCTCCTCGGCGATCCCGAGGGCCTTGGCCTCGCAGCGCTGGCGCAGCGGACAGGCGGGGCACAGGGGCTTCCTCGGCAGGCACACGGTTGCGCCCAGCTCCATGAGCGCCTGGTTCCAGTCGCCGGGACGCTCGGGGTCGAGCAGCTCTTCGGCGCGATTGTAGTAGGGGCCGTCCTTGCGGAACTGCGGCCCGCGCAGGGCCAGCAGGCGCGCGAGCACGCGCCGCACGTTGCCGTCAACCACGGGCAGGGGCAGCCCGTACGCGATCGAGAGCACGGCGCTCGCCGTGTAGAGGCCGACGCCCGGGACCGCGAGCGCCGCCTCCAGCGAGCGCGGAAACTCGCCGGCGTGGCGTTCGGCCACGTGTTGCGCCCCGCGGTGCAGGTTGCGGGCGCGATGGTAGTAGCCGAGTCCGGACCAGGCCGCGAGCACCTCCTCCTCGGGCTCCTCCGCGAGGGCCTGAAGCGTGGGGAAGCGCTTCAGAAACGCCGCGTAGTAGGGGAGCACCGTCTTGACCGTGGTCTGCTGCAGCATGACCTCGGAGACCCAGATGCGGTAGGGATCGGCGCTCCGGCGCCAGGGCAGGTCGCGGCGGTGGCGGTCGTACCAGGCGAGCAGGGCCGAGCGCAGCGAGGCTCGTTCCTTTTCGGCCTGCGAGCGCCGCGGCTGCGCCATCGGCGCCAGTCTAGCCGACGCCCGGCCGGGCGAGCGGCCGGCGCCCCCACACCAACCGCGCGCGACCGGCCAGGTCGTCGGCCGACTGCACCCCCTCGAAGCCCGCGCCCGCGAAGAGCTGCTCGACGGCGCTTCGCAGCGTCGGCGCGATCTCGACCGCCAGGAAGCCGCCCGGCCGCAGCCAGGCGAAGCTGTCGGGCGCCAGGCGCCGGTAGATCGAGAGCGCGTCGCCGGGCGGGAAGAGCGCCAGCGCAGGCTCGTGCTCGCGCACCTCGGGTTCGAGCGTTGCGCGCTCGCTCGGGTCCACGTAGGGGGGGTTGCTGACGACGAGGTCGATCTTCCCTTCGAGCCCCACCAGGGGCTCGAAGATCTGGCCCAGGTGGAAGCTCACGCCCACATCGAGTCCGAGCCGGCGAGCGTTGTCTCGTGCCACCTCGAGCGCCGCCGCCGAGATGTCCGTTGCGTGCAGCTCGGCGTCGGTCCTCTCGGCAGCCAGCGACAGCGCGATGCAGCCGCTGCCGGTGCCCACGTCGACGATCACCGGGCGTGTGACGCCGGCGAGCAGCGCGAGCGCCGTCTCGACCAGCAGCTCGGTCTCGGGCCGCGGAATCAGCACGTCCGGCGTCACCCGGAACTCGTGCTTCCAGAACGCCTGCATCCCCGTGAGGTGCTGGAGCGGCACCCGCCGGGCCCGCTCGGCCACCAGGCCGCGGAAGTGCTGCTCGGGCTCGCCGCCGACGCTTCGGCCCGGGGACGCCACGATCGTCGCCCGGTCCCAGCCGAGCACGTGGCGCAGCAGCCGCTCCGCGTCCCACTCGGGCGACGCGACGCCGTGACTTGCGAGCTCGCGCGCGGCCTCCGCGAGGAGCTGCGCGACGGTCATCGGGCGCTCAGGCCTTGAGCTTCTCGGCCTGGTGATTGGCGATCAGCCCGGCCAGGATCTCGTCCAGGTCGCCGTCGAGCACCTCCTGCAGGCGGTGCAGCGTGAGCCCGATGCGATGGTCGCTCACCCGCGCCTGCTGGAAGTTGTAGGTGCGGATCTTCTCCGAGCGGTCGCCGCTACCCACCTGGCTCTTGCGGTCGCTCGCGATCGCCTTCTGCTGCTCCTCGAGCGCCACCTCGTAGAGCCGCGAGCGCAGGACCTTCATCGCCTTCTCGCGGTTCTTGATCTGGCTCTTCTCGTCCTGGCAGGAGACCAC
>CAZMRX010000544.1:0-3211 GCA_964568755.1 uncultured Acidobacteriota bacterium
AAGGACCGGTTGTTCTAGGGATGGCCCCGCTGCGGATCGCGATCTACCATCCCTGGATCTACGTGAAGAGCGGCCTCGAGCGCACCATCCTCGAGATCAAGCGCCGCAGCCGCCACGACTGGGAGATCTTCACCGGGTTCTACGACCGGGAGCGCACCTATCCCGAGCTCCGGCAGATGGGCGTGACGGAGCTGAAGCGCGTCTCGGTCAAGCGTCAGTACGCCACGGTGATTCGGGCCGGCCTCACCATCGCCACCACGCGCATCGACCGTCCCGGCCTCGACGCGCTCGTGGTCTGCTGCGACGGCCTCGGCAGCTTCATCAACTTCGCCAATCCCGGGCTGCCGTCCACGTGCCTGTGCTTCACCCCGCTGCGCGCCGTCTACGACCCCGAGTACCGTGCGCGCCACCTGTCCAGGAGCCACGTGGTGCGCGGGATCCAGCTCGCGGTGGCGGCCGCCTACCGGCGCTTCGACCGGCGCGCGTGGCGCCGCTATCGCCACGTGTTCTGCATCAGCCAGGAGGTGAAGCGGCGCGTGCTGGCCGGCGGCCTGTGCGACGAGGCTCGGATCGAGATCGCCTACCCCGGCATCGACGCCGCGATGAGACGCAGGAGCGACGAGCGCGAGCCCTTCTTCTTCCTGCCGGGGCGCATCATGTGGACGAAGAACATTCAGCTGGCGATCGCCGCGTTCAGGCAGTTCCAGGCCCGCGCAGGAAAGGGCTTCGCCCTGCGGATCGCGGGCATGGTCGACGACAAGAGCCGGCCGTATTTCCAGCAGCTGCGAGAGCTGGCGGCGGGCGACGCCTCCATCGAATTCGTCGTCGATCCCACGGACGACCAGATGCGCGAGCACTACCGCGCCTGCTACGCGGTGCTGCTCACGGCGTTCAACGAGGACCTCGGGATCACGCCGATGGAGGCCGGAGCCCACGGCAAGCCGGTCGTTGCCGTGAACCGCGGAGGACCGCGGGAGGTCGTCGTCCACGAGCAGACCGGCATCCTGGTCGAACCCGACCCCGAGGCTTTCGCGCTCGCCCTCTCGAAGCTGGCCAGCGATCCGGCGCTCGCGACTCGGCTCGGTGCTTCGAACTTCGAGCGGTCGGCTCTCTACACCTGGGGCCGGTTCGTGGGAGCGATCGACCGGCACTTCGACGAGGTGCGGTGATTGTAAGAATTAGCGACAGTCGGGCCGCGGCAGGTCCGACGCTGCCTAAGAGACTAGTTCCATTAGTGCTATCCAGCCGTGACCCGCGGTTCGAGGCCTGGATCGGTGTCGCGGGTTAGTACAAACTCTTCCACCGGAGCCCGCCCGAGTGCAGTGAGCAAAGTCCAAAGGCACGAGCGCAACTCCTTCATTGAGCATAGCTTCGGCCAGGTAGCCGAGGATTCCGCACCGGTTGGTACGCTTCTAGCACGCTGATTGTCCAATTCAGCCTACGGAGGACGAATCGTCATGCGAACCAAGGTGATTTCGGCTCTGGCCGTACTGGCGCTCTCGAGTGTCGCAGGGACCGCCCACGCCGTCCCGGTACTCGCGAACATCTGGTACGAGTTCAGCTTCACGGGTGTCGGCGTCCTCGCTCTCGGCTGCTCTCCCGTGGATCCCGCGGGGCTCCCCTGTACCCCCAGTGGCGGAACGCCTACGACGTTCGTGGGCGCGCCCTCCTGGACGTATACGACCGGGTCCGCGGGCGCAACCCTCGTCGTCACCGACGCGTTCCTGATCGGCGACCAGTTTGCCGTCTTCGACTTCGGAATCCTCGCGGGCGGTACCAACGCCCTTCCAGCCGTTGGCAGTTGCGGCGCCGATCCGCTGGCGTGCGTGGGAGTGGCGAGTTCCGGCCTCTTCTTCCTGCCCCCCGGAGCTCACTCCATCGACATCGTTACCCTGGCGAGCCCCTTCGGCAGCGGAGCGGCCTACTTCCAGATCGTCGACACCGCGCCGATTCCCGAGCCGGGCACGATGCTGCTGCTCGGCATCGGCCTGACCGGTCTGCGCCTGGCCCGTCGCCGCCAGTAAAGAGATAGGCACCAGCTCGTGCGTGAGCCGGACGCACCCATCGGGCCTCCTGATCTGACCTGAGGCGTTGTAGGGGTTGCCCTTCAGCCGCGCCGGCCGCAGGGGCTGGCGAGTGCGGCCTCGGCCATGCGCTCCGGATCGGGCCGGAAGCGCGCCACGAGCGCGTCGGCCAGCCCGTGGAAGCGGTCGAGCGACCCGTCGCCCCGCATCGTCTCCTCGAAGCCCTCGAACGCCGTCTCGAGCGCGTCGAGCTCGGGCCCGCTCAGCAGCCGCTCCGCCATCGGGTAGAGGATCCCGTCTTCCTTCTGGATGTGGGCCCGCAGCAGCTCGATGAAGCCCGTGGCGTTCTCCACGGCGATCTGCACCTCGACCGGCGCGAGCGGCCCCTCGGCGGCGCCCAGCTCCCGCAGCGCCGCGACTCGCGCCCGCCCGAGCACGTGCTCGTGGAACATCACCGCGAGCGGCCCCGTCTGCCGCGGCATCCCGCGCTCCAGCATCCGCTGGAACAGGATGTCTTCTTCCTTGCCGTGGTGGCACGCGTCCGCGAAGCCCCGGAAGAAGGCCGCGTAGTCCGCGAGGATGGCGCGCTCGGGACGAAGCCCCTGTTCGACACCGACCACGTACGTCTCCAGCGACCCGAGCACCTGCTCGATCAGCCGGTGCTCGCCCATCAGGATCTCGATCGCCTTCGCCACGGCCCACCTCCGAGCCCCGTTATCGCCCGGGACCGGAGCGCAGGCTATGACGCCCGTCAGCTACTCGTCGTCCGGCCCCGCCTGGCGGGCGCGCTTCACGATGCTGCGGACCTTCTTTTGCGTGAGCCGCCTCTGCACGGCGCCCGGGCTCGGCTGCGTCAGCCGCCGCGGCCGCGGCTCCCGCACCGCGCGCTCCACCAGCCGCTTGACCTTCTCGCGCGCATCCTCGAGGTTGCGCAGCTGATCCCGCGTCCGCTGGCTCGTCACCACGAGCTTCCCGTCCGCGTCGAGGCGTGCGGCCGCGAGCGACCGCAGCCGCGCCCGCGCCGGCCCGGACAGCCCCGTGACCGCCCCGAGATCCACGCGCATGTCCACCTTGGACGCGACCTTGTTGACGTTCTGCCCCCCGGGCCCGGACGAGCGCACCGCCCGCCACTCGACCGCCGCCTCAGGCACCAGGATGCCCCTCGCGATCCGTATCGGTTCGCCCAT
>CAZMRX010000545.1:0-3193 GCA_964568755.1 uncultured Acidobacteriota bacterium
TTCTGGCAGATCTGGAACATGAGCTTCGGCTTCCTCGGCATCCAGTTCGGCTGGGGGCTCCAGATGGCCAACATGAGCGCCATCTACGAGTACCTGGGCGCCCGCCCGGACCAGATTCCGATGCTCTGGCTGGCCGCGCCCCTCACGGGCCTGATCGTCCAGCCCATCATCGGCAACATGAGCGACCGCACCTGGGGACGGCTCGGCCGGCGGCGACCTTACTTCCTGGTGGGCGCCATCCTGAGCTCGATCGCGCTCGTGCTGATGCCGAACTCCTCGGCGCTCTGGATGGCGGCGGGGCTGCTCTGGATCCTGGACGCCTCGATCAACGTCTCGATGGAGCCGTTCCGGGCCTTCGTCGCGGACATGCTTCCCGACGAGCAGCGCACGCAGGGCTTCGCGATGCAGAGCCTGTTCATCGGCCTGGGGGCGGTGGTGGCGTCCGCCCTGCCCTGGCTCCTCACCAACCTGGCCGGAGTCACGAGCGAGGCCGGCCACGCGATTCCCCTGACCGTGAAGCTGTCCTTCTACGTGGGGGCGGTCGCCTTCCTGGGCGCCGTGCTCTGGACGATCGTGAGCACGAAGGAGTACCCGCCCGAGGACCCGGAAGCCTTCCGGCGCATGAAGGCGCAGCGGATCGGCTTCGCGGGGACGCTCGGCGAGATCGGCGGAGCGATCGCCGCCATGCCGACCGCCATGCGCCAGCTCGCCCCCGTGCAGGTCTGCACCTGGTTCGGCCTCTTCTGCATGTGGCTGTACTTCCCGGTGGCCGTGGCCCGCAACGTCGTGGGGGCGCCCGACGAGTCGTCGCCGCTCTACCGCGAGGGCGTCGAGTGGGCCGGGCTGTGCTTCGCGATGTACTCCGCGGTCTGCTTCGCCTTCTCGTTCGTCCTTCCGCGGATCGCGGCGGCCCTGGGGCGCAAGGCCACCCACGCGCTGTGCCTGGCCGTGGGAGCCGCGGGGCTTCTCTCCGTGGCCGTGATCCACGACAAGCACTGGCTGCTGCTGTCGATGACGGGGGTGGGGATCGCCTGGGCCAGCATCCTCAGCATGCCCTACGCGATCCTGTCCGCCTCGCTTCCTCCCGCGCGGACGGGCGTATACATGGGCATCTTCAACTTCTTCATCGTCATCCCGGAGATCCTGGCCTCGCTCGGCTTCGGCTGGGTGATGCTGCACGTGCTCGACAACGACCGCATGGCCGCGGTGGTGGCGGGAGGCGCCTTCCTGGCGCTGGCCGCGATCCTGGTGCTGCGCGTCCGCGACGGCGCTGCCCCGAGCGTCGCCTCGTGACGCGGCGCAGCGGCGTCTCGAAGGGTTTCCGGCTCACGCTGCTCGGGGCACTCCTGGGGACGGCCCCGGCTGCCGCGGTGACCGCGGCTCCGCCCCCTCGCCCTGCCGCCCCCGAGATACTGAAGGTCGAACCACCGAGCTGGTGGCCGGGACACTCGATCAACCCGGTCCGGCTGCTGCTCCGCGGCCGGCGCCTCGCGGGCGCGACCGTCGAGGCCGAGGGCGACGGGGTCCGCGTCGGGCTCGTAGCCGCGAACGCGGCGGGGAGCTACCTGCTCGTGGACGTGAGCATCGACGCCGACGCGCAGCCCGGGCCGCGGCGCCTCGTCGTGCGATCGCCGGCGGGTCGCGCGGAGGCAGCCTTCGAAGTGCTGGCCCCGCTCCCTCGCGAAGGACGCTTCCAGGGCCTCTCGCCCGACGACGTCATCTACCTCATCATGCCCGACCGTTTCGCCAACGGAGATCCCGGAAACGACGACCCAGAGGCCTCGCGCGGCCTCCTGGACCGAAGGCGCGCCCGCTACTACCACGGGGGGGACCTGCAGGGGATCATCGACCGCCTGCCCTACCTCGCGGACCTGGGCGTGACCGCGCTCTGGCTCAACCCCTGGTACGACAACGTGAACCACCCGAACGAGAAGGAGCAGTACGGGGACGGGCCGATCACGGACTATCACGGCTACGGCGCCGTCGATTTCTACGGCGTCGAAGAGCGCCTCGGCACGCTCGCGAAACTGCGCGAGCTGGTGGAGGCAGCGCATCGCCGTGGACTGAAGGTGATCCAGGATCAGGTGGCCAACCACACCGGTCCCTATCACCCATGGGTCGCGGTCCCGCCGACCCCGACCTGGTTCAGCGGCAGCGCCGGGCAGCACCTCGCGAACACCTGGCAGACCTGGACGCTCGCCGACCCCTACGCCCGACCCGTGACGCAGGAGGCGACGCTGCGCGGATGGTTCATCGACATCCTGCCCGACCTCGACCAGGAGGACGCGCAGGTGCAGCGTTACCTGATCCAGAACACGCTCTGGTGGGTGGGGGTGACCGGCCTCGACGCGATACGCCAGGACACCCTGCCCTACGTCCCACGGCGCTTCTGGCGCGAGTGGATGGCCGCGATCAAGCGCGAGCACCCTCGCCTGACCGTCGTCGGCGAGCTGCTCGACGGCGATCCCGCGCTCGTCTCCTACTACCAGGGCGGACGCGCCGGCTTCGACGGCATCGACACGGGCATCGACAGCCTGTTCGACTTCCCGCTCTTCTACCCGCTGCGGCGCGCGTTCGCGGAAGGCAAGCCGATCCGCGAGGTGGCCCAGATGCTGGCCCGCGACCGGCTCTACCCGAGGCCCGGCGAGCTCGTCACGCTCCTGGGTCTCCACGACGTCCGGCGCTTCATGGACGAGCCGGGCGCGACCGTGGCCGGTCTCGAGCTGGCGTTCAGCTTCCTGCTCACCGCCCGCGGGATCCCGCTCGTCTACTACGGCGACGAGATCGCGATGCCGGGGGGCGTCGATCCGGACAACCGGCGCGACTTCCCGGGAGGCTGGCCGGGGGATCCCCGCAGCGCCTTCGAGGCGGGCGGTCGCAGCGCCGACGAGCAGTCCGTCTTCGAACGGGTGCGGACGCTCAATCGCCTGCGCGCCGAGCTCGTCCCGCTGCGGCGGGGAGCCACCGTCAACCTGCTCTCGCAGGAGCAGGTCTACGTCTTCGCGCGCGCCACGCGCGAGGACGCGGTGATCGTGGCGTTCAACAACGCGGACCAGTCGGCGACGCTGGACTTCTCCGTCGACGGCCTCGGCCTCGGCGAGGGCGAGGCCCTCGTCGATCGCCTGGGCGGTGTGGCGGCGATCCCGGTCGCGGCGGGACGCCTGCGCTTCGCGTTGCCGGCGCGGTCCGCCGC
>CAZMRX010000546.1:0-1151 GCA_964568755.1 uncultured Acidobacteriota bacterium
TCGTCGCGTTGCCGCGCACCATGTACGGCCACTCGTGGCCGTCCAGGCCGATGCCGTGGCCGAGGCGGTGCGTGAGGTACGCGTAGCCCGGGCCGAAGCCGCCCTCCTCGATCACGCGGCGGGCGGCGGCGTCGACCGACTGGCACTCGGCGCCGGGTCGGGCCGCCGCGAACGCCGCCTGCTGGGCGCGGCGCACGAGATCCCAGATGCGCCGCTGGCGGTCGCTGGGCGCCGCGCCGAAGACGGACGTGCGCGTGATGTCGCTCGCGTAGCCGTGGAGCCGGCCGCCGCCGTCGATCAGCACGACGTCGCCGGCACGCAGCGTGCGCGGCTTGTCCGTGCCGTGGGGGAAGGCTGCGTCCGGGCCGAAGAGCACGAGCGCTCCGCCCCGGACCCCGAGCTTGCGGTGTGCCGAGGCGCTCCAGCTCGAGGCCTGAGCCACGCTCACGCCCTCCCGCAGCGACTCGAACACCGCGCGGTGGGCGCGCAGCGTGATCTCGGCGGCCCGGCGCATCAGCGCGAGCTCGTGCGCGTCCTTCAGCATGCGGCAGGCCGCCGTGACCGGCGTCGCGCTCACGAGCCGCAGGGCGGGGGCCGCCTGCGCGATCCCGTCCGAGAACGCGAACGGCATCGTCTCCTCGATGCCGACGCGCCCGGTCGCGCCGGCCTCCTTGAGGGCCTGCGCGACCATGGCGTAGGGCGACTCGTCCTCTTCCCACGTGCGCAAGTCGGTGCCCACCTGGACCTGCTCGCGCGCCCGGTCGCGCTCGAACGCCGGCGCGATCCAGACCGGGTCGCCGGTGCGCCGCAGCACGAACCCCAGGAATCGCTCCGAGAGGCCCCACTCGGCGCCCGTGAAGTAGCGCAGGCTCGAGCCGGGGCCGACCACGACGGCGTCGAGGCCGCTCGCGCCGAGGAGCGCCTGGGCGCGCGCCAGGCGGGCGCGGTGCTCGTCGGCGGCGATCGGCGCCACGCCGTCGGTCATCGGCTGCAGCGCGCGGATCGGGCCCGGCAGCTCGTCGGCCGGGGGCGCCTGGGCCGCAGTGTCGCCCGGGGCGAGAGCGTGCAGCGCGAGGGCGCCGCCCGAGAGCTGGAGCCAGCGACGACGGGCGAGGGTGGGCGAGGCGTGCTTCATGGCGTGGATGTTCTCA
>CAZMRX010000546.1:1251-3173 GCA_964568755.1 uncultured Acidobacteriota bacterium
GAGTCGCGACCGCTCACCGCGCGCGGCATCCGCCAGGCCGGGCCTCGCTTCAGCCCCGACGGCTTGCAGATTGCCTACACGAGCCAGACCCTCACGCGCTTTCCCGAGGTCCGGCTGATGCGCGCGGACGGCAGCGGCGATCGGCGGATCGCACTGCGCAACGGGGGCTCCGGCCTGGCGTGGACGCCCGACGGCAGCGGGCTCGTCCTTTCCGAGCTGCAGGTGCACGCCACCTACTCGGTGTTCGGAGACCTGAGCCTGGTGAGCGTCGCGAGCGGCGACTCGCACCGCCTGACGCGCGGCGTGCGCGCGTACGACCCCGACGTGGCCCCCGACGGGACGAGCATCGTGTTCGCCCGCAAGCTCGGTAACCGCTCGGAGCTGTGCCTGGTCGGCATCGACGGCCGGGGCTTGCGCCCGCTCACCGATTCGGCTCCCGGCGTCGAGTGGAGCGGGCCCCGTTTCAGTCCCTCTGGCGCCGCCATCGTGGCGTCCCGGCTGCTGCCCGGCGGCTGGCTCGACTTGGTGCTGGTCGATCCGGCGACCGGCGCCGTCGAGCAGCTCACCCACGACCGAGCCAAGGACGTCGAGCCCACTTGGACGCCGGACGGGGAGGCCGTAGTGTTCCGCTCCGACCGCGATGGCGCGTCGAATCTGTACGCGCTGCGGCTCGACGACCGCTCGATCGTGCGGCTGACGAATGTGCTGGGCGGCGCCTTCCAGCCGTCGGTCGGCCCTGACGGCCGTCACGTGGTGTACTCGGATTACTCCTCGCTCGGCTATGACATTCGGATCGCGCCGCTCGACTTCGACGCCGCTCCCCCTGTCGCGGCGTTCGTCGACGAGCTGAGGGCGCCGCGAGCCGACCCGGCGCCTTCCGAGGCGCCCGCCCGGCCGTACAGCGCCGCGTCGATGCTCTGGCCGCGCTTCTGGAGCCCGTGGATCCAGCTGGACGACGACGACAGCCGGATCGGTCTCGCGACGGGCGGCTCCGACGCTCTCTTCCGGCACGCCTGGGGCGCGCGCGCGACCTACGGCACCGGCACGGAGCGGGTCAATGTCAGCGGCTTCTACCTCTACGACCGCTTCCGCCCCACGCTCATCGTCAGCGGACAGGACACGACGAGCCTGTTCGGCGAGAGTCGCTCCCGCACGCGCCAGCTGAACCTGCAGGTAGCGCTGCCGCTGCGCCGCACGATCCGGCAGGTCCAGACGCTCTCGCTGGCCTGGCGCCGCGAGCGCGAGGAAGTGCTCGAGAGCCGGGATCCGGCCGACCGCCTCGACCTCGGGGGACTCCAGGCCGCCTGGACCCTCAGCTCGGCGCGCAGCTACCCGATGTCGATCTCGCCGAGCGAGGGGACGCGGCTGCGCGTGGCCTGGCTCCGCGAAGCCGAGTGGCTGGGCAGCGAGGTCTCGCTCGACAAGGCGACGCTCGACGCCCGGGTCTACCAGCGTGTGTTCGGAACGCGCGACGTGCTGGCGCTGCGCGCGGGCGGTGGAAACACCTGGGGCGAGCCGCGCTTCGAGAGGTCGTTCGCCGTGGGCGGATACCCGGACGCGAGCCTCTTCGACATCGTGCGCACGAACGACGCGGTCCTGCGCGGGTACCCGGACAACGCCTTCACCGGCCGCCGCTACGCCGCGTTCAACGCCGAGTACCGCTTCCCGCTCTTCTCGCCGCAGCGCGGCTGGCGCTCGCTGCCTGTGTTCCTGCGCCACTTCCGCGGCAGCGTCTTCTTCGACGCGGCGACCGCCTGGTCGGGCCCGTTCGAGCTGTCCGAGGTCAAGACCGCGGCCGGCGCGGCGCTCGGGCTCGACTCGGCGATCGGCTTCGTGCTGCCGCTGCGCGCCGAGCTGTCGGTCGCCCACGGCTTCCAGGAGCAGGGCGACACCCGCGTCTACCTGAAGTTCGGGTTCGCGTT
>CAZMRX010000547.1:0-3172 GCA_964568755.1 uncultured Acidobacteriota bacterium
TCTTCACGCCTCGGGCCTTCACGAGCCTCAAGGTGAACCAGGCCATCGTGAAGGCATTCGACGGCGTCCGCGTCCTCGAGCCATGGGTCGTCTACCTGAAGCCGATGCACGAGAACCCGGAGCTCTCTTGGTTCGAGACGACGGGCCGAGTCGGCACCGAGCCGACCGTCATCGCAGAGCCCGCTCCGCGCTCTCAACGAGCCAGAGCGGCCCTGCGCGCGATCGCGCGAGCCCTCCGGCGCGGACGCGCTCGCCCGCAATCTATCGTCGCCGTGCCAAGGCCCGCACCAGCTACCCAGCCCGAGCACGAGGACGCACTGCAGGGCGAGCATCAGCGTGCAGGCCCCTGAAACACATCGGCGTGTTGCCCGAGCCCCAATCGCCGCTGCCGAAGGTGGGACCGCGCCGGGGTTCTCGCCCCGGATTCCGGCTGCCATGGCAAGCCCTGAGCGCGCAGTCGCATCCACTGCTCGACAGCGTCCAGCAAGTAGCCGGAGCTTCGCTCCGTGATTCGAACGGGCCGCGGGAAGCTGCCAGCCTGGACCATCTTCCACAGCGTGGTTCGCCCCACGCCGATCATCTCCAGCACCTGCCGCGTTCGGATGAACCGCACAACCACCTCCGCACTGCCCTCCAGACGACTGCAATGCGAAGACCGTGCGATCACTGGCCTCTGAGAGCCGTAAGTCGCAGCGGTTCAGTCGCGCGGCGTTACGCCCTCGTCTTGCCCTTGAGAGCATCCAAAGCAGTCCCTCAAACTTGAGACGGATGCCCGATCACGAGTGATGTCCTCGATGGCTCCCGGAGCGGGAAATCCGTAGCTCGACCACGCGCAGCCCGTAGTAGAGATCCTGGCGGAAACGCCCCGCGGCGACCTCGGCCGAGAGGTCGCGATGGGTCGCGGCCAGCACACCGACGTCCACGCGCCGGGCACGTGGTTCTCCCCAACCCGCCGTCATCTCGTGCTCCTGCACGACGCGCAGGAGCCTTGCCTGCATTCCCAGTCGCAGGTCTCCGATCTCGTCGAGCAACAGCGTGCCCGCGCTGCCCGCCTCGAACAGGCCTGGCCGATCCTGCGTGGCGCCCCCCTTGCCCCAGCAACGCGCCTCGAGACAGCAGATGCTCCGCGCGCGGCAATACGACAGATATCCGCTGGCGAAGCCAGAGAGCGCCCAGCGGACTGGCTCCGTCGACAGGTCGAGGTGCGAAAGGTGAAAGGCAGTCTTCAGGGACTCGGCGACCCGCTAGCCGTGCGCGTAGCCGAGCGCCTCAAGATCGCGCGGGCAGCCATTCACGGTCGTCGCCGCCGAACTGCAGCGGCGCATACCGCGAATAGGCGTCCTCGGACGACAGGCCGCGCACCAATCCGAACCGCTCCCTCACTCGCTCGCCTCCTTCCTCAGGGACGCACGGTGATGACCGGACAGGCAGCCGCGCGGACGACGTGCTGGGCCGTCGAGCCGAAGAGCGCGGTCTCCAGTGCGCCGCTGTGGGTCCCCATGACGATGAGGTCACAGGCGCGCTTCTCGGCCAGGCGCAGGATCTCGACGTAGGGCTTGCCCGCGGCGAGCACCTCCTCGACGGCGCAAGCCGAGCGGTCCTCGGGGCCGACCAGCGCGCTCAGTCGCTCCCTGGCTTCCTTCTCGAGGATCGCGCGGTACTCGGGCACCGTCCAGTGCGACAGCTCGCGCACGCCATCATCGGCAAAGCCCTCCAGAACGTGAATCAGGAGGAGCCGAGCGGAGTTCTCGCGCGCGAGGGAGACGGCGAGGTGCAGCGCCCGCTCCGACGACGCCGCGAAGTCCACCGGGCACGCGATGGTCTTGAAGCCGGCGCGAGGCGTGTGGCCCGCCTCGTGCGCCCGCCGCGGCACGGTCAGGACGGGACAACTGGCGCGGCGCAGCACCTTCTCGGTCACCGAGCCCAGCATCAGGCGCTCGAACCCGGAGGCGCCGTGCGTGCCCATCACGACCAGGTCCGCCGGCAGCGACTGCGCGAGCTCGAGGATGCTGCTCGTGACGCCTCCCTCCCGCAGCTCGAGCCGCGTCAGGAGGCCCGCGGCGCGGGCGGGCTCGGTGAAGCGATCGAGCTCGGCGAGCACCCCCTGTCGCGCCTCGGCATCGAGCTGCGGGGGCAGTGCGACAGGGACGCTCGAAACCAGAGTGGGGATCACGTGGAGGGCGACGATCTCGGCCTCGTACCGTCGGCCGAGCACGATTGCCTGCTCGAGCGCGCTCTCCGCGAACGGTGAGAAGTCCGTCGGGCACAGGATCCGCCGAGTCGTCACCATGCAAGCACCTCTGCTCGGAGGCATGGGCAACTCCAGTGCCACGCGGCCGCAGCCGCTCCCGCGCCTGGCCGGACGAGGGCTCGTGTGCCGTCGAACCCGTGCCATGTCCGTCGCTTGACGAGAGGCGTCGCCACCAGCGTCGCCCCGCGACCCAGGCACTCCTTCGAGGCTCGGCCGGCGGGACGATCCTTCATCTTGAAATGCCAGCTTTCACATCGATGAGGGTGGTGGCCCTCGCACGCGGCCCGTGGCGGCCTCTGTGAGCTCAGCCGCCGCGACTTCCTCGATCGCAGCGGGCCGGCACGCTTCTTGATGTGCTCCAGTGCCGAGGGGACCATGAACGATCGAGAGATGACCAGCAGACAGACCGTGGCCGTACACCCTCGCCTGCGGGAGGTCGTCTGCGCCGTCGACTTCTCGCCCGCGTCGGCTGCCGCCGCACGGACGGCGCTGGCGCTCGTCCAGGGCGCCCGCGGCCGGCTGACCCTGCTGCACGTCATGGAGCCCGATCCGCGCCGGATGGTGTTCTCGGGCGGCGAGGCGCTGCGCTACCTGCACGAGTACGAGGCTCGGGCGGCGATGGCTTCGGAGCGCCTGCTGCGGCTCGTCCCGTCAGGAGACCGAGCCCTCTGCCGAGTAGAGCCGCTCGTGGTCTCGGGCTTGCCGCACCACATGATCCTGCGCGCGGCGTCTGAAGCGAAGGCGGATCTGATCGTCATGGGCGCGACGTCGCGCAGCCTGGCAGAAGAGCTGCTGGTGGGATCGACGGCCCGTGCCGTCCTCCGGCGGGCCCGCTGCCCGGTCCTGCTGGTCCCCGGCCCCGCGGTGGGCGAAGTCCGGGACCTGCCTCGGGGCCGGCACGGCGAGGCGAGTCGGGCGGCG
>CAZMRX010000548.1:0-3151 GCA_964568755.1 uncultured Acidobacteriota bacterium
GCCGACGACTACGTCACCAAGCCGTTCTCGATCCGCGAGCTGCTCGCGCGCGTGAAGGCGGTGCTGCGGCGCACCGACGGCAAGGCGAAGCGCCTCGCGCGCTACGCGTTCGCCGATCTCGATCTCGACTTCGAGGCCTACAAGGCCACGAAGGACGGCGAGGCGCTCGATTTGAGCCCGCGCGAGTTCGAGCTGCTGCGATACCTGATCGAGCGCAAGGGCGACACGGTGAGCCGCGACCAGCTGCTCGAGGACGTGTGGGGCTACGAGAGCTATCCCTCGACGCGCACCGTCGATACCCACATCGCCAAGCTGCGCGCCAAGATCGGCGACAGCGGCAGCGAGCCCCGCTACATCCTCACCATCCACGGGATGGGGTACAAGTTCATTGATCCTTCCCAGTGAGGTTTCGCCGCCCGCCCAGCGCGGCGAAACCTCACTCCCTGGCCCTTCTTTCGTCGTCGTCGAACTGCTCCGGCCATTCTGCGCATGCCGTTCAACGCATCCCGTTCAGCGCATCCCGTCAGCGCATCCCGTCAACGCGTCCCGTCAGCGCATCCCGTCAACGCGTCCCGTCAGCGCATCCCGTCAACGCATCCCGTCGACGCGTCCCGTCAACGCATCCCGTCGACGCGTCCCGTCAACGCATCCCGTCAACATGGTCGTCGCCGCGTCTTCAGCCGCTTTCTCGTTTGAGCGTCCTCGCCGTTCCCCGGCCCTTTCCCTCGTTTCCGCGGACATCGCCCCCGTTTCAGCCCGCCCACAACCCCTAGTGGTCCGCTTTCGGGCATGCCCGTAGGCCGCTTGGGGCCGATTTCCCCACCCCGACTTGTAAGTCCTTCATCACTTGATGGATAGGGCCATTACCTGCTAGAGTACGAGGAAGTCCGGATGGAGTACGTCTGCAGGGTCGGCACACCGACGGGTGAGGTGGTCGAGCGCAGGTTCGAGGCGCCGGACGAACGGGCGCTGCGCACCGAGCTCGAGCAGCAGGGCCTCTATCTTCTCTCGCTGCGCCGCGGCTTCTCGATGGACGCGCTGCGCATGCGCCGCAAGCGCGTCGAGCCGGGCAAGCTCCTGATCTTCTCCCAGGAGCTTGCGGCGCTTCTCAAGGCCGGCCTGCCGCTGTTCCAGTCGCTCGACGTGATGCTCGAGCGGCAGAAGGACCCGCTGCTGCGCCAGTCGCTGACGACCGTGCGCGAGAAGGTGAAGTCGGGCACCGCGCTGTCGGATGCGTTCCGCCAGGAGGGCGAGCTCTACCCGCCGATCTTCGCCGCGAGCCTCGTGGCCGGCGAGCGCTCGGGAAACCTCGACTCGGTGCTGCGCCGATTCTCGCAGCACCTGCGCCTCAACCAGAGCCTGCGCAAGAAGGCCGTTTCGGCCGCCGTCTACCCGGCGGTGCTGCTCACGATGATGGCGGGCCTGGTCGTGGTGATGCTGGTGTTCGTGATCCCGAACTTCCGCAGCTTCTACGAGGGCCTCGGCGCCGAGCTGCCGCTGCCGACGCGGATCCTGCTCTCGGTCGCGACCACGCTGCGCGCCAACCTGCTGCCGATCACGCTGGCGCTGGCCGCGGGCGTGCTGGCGCTCGTGTACTGGTCGCGGCGGCCCGGCTTCGGCCTGGCGCTCGACCGCTTCATGCTTTCGCTGCCGTACTTCGGCGGCCTGATGCGGATGTACGCGACCAGCCAGCTGATGCGCACGCTCTCGACGCTGCTCGCGGGCGGCCTGCCGCTGGTCAACGCGCTCGAGGTGGCGGCGGCGTCGGTCGGCAACCGCGCGATGGCGCTGGCGGTGGGCGGGGCCACGGGCCGGATCCGCGAGGGCGCGAGCCTGACGACCGCGCTCGAGTCGACCGGCATGCTGGAGGCGCTGCCGCTCGAGATGGTGAAGGTCGGCGAGCAGACGGGCGCCCTCGGCGACATGCTGAACGCGATCGCCGACTTCTACGACGAGGAGCTCGACACCCGCATGGCCACGGTGCTGTCCTTGGTGGAGCCGGTGCTGCTGGTGGTGATGGCGGTGGTGGTGGCGGCGATGCTGCTCGCGTTCTACCTGCCGATGTTCCAGGCGATCTCGGCGGTCCAGGGAGGCCCGCGGTGAGCGACACGCGCAGCGCGGCCGCCGCGGCCGCCGCCGCCTGGGCGCTCGCCTCGTCCGAGGAGGAGGCCGCGCGCTCGCTGGCGCTGCGCTACGGGCTCGAGTACGTGGACGTCGCCTCGTTCGCGCCCGACCCGGAGCTGCTGAAGTCGGTGCCGGTCGAGCTGATGTTCCGCTACGCGTTCCTGCCCTACAGGCGCGAGGGCGACCGGCTGGTGCTGGTGATGGCCGACCCGACCGCGCTGCCCGTGGTCGACGAGCTGAGCCTGGTGCTGCAGACGCAGGTCCAGCCGGCGGTCGGCACGCCCTCGGCGATCCAGGAGGCGCTCAAGCGCAGCCAGGGCACGCAGCGCGTGCTGGAGCAGGCCTCGGAGTCGTTCAAGATCCAGCTCGTCCGCGAGGAGGACAACGGCGAGGAGGTGCTGTCGATCGACAAGATCCAGGCCGACCAGTCGCCGATCATCCGCCTCGTCGACTCGGCCGTGTTCGACGCGCTCAATCGGCGCGCCTCCGACATCCACATCGAGACGCGCGACAACGAGGTCGTGATCAAGTACCGCATCGACGGCGTGCTGCAGCCGGCGATGAAGCCGATCGCCAAGGAGCACCACGCCAGCATCATCAGCCGCATCAAGGTGATGTCCGAGCTCGACATCGCCGAGAAGCGCGTGCCGCAGGACGGCCGCTTCCGCGTCAAGATCGCGGGCCGCTCGATCGACTTCCGCGTCTCGATCATGCCGTCGGTCCACGGCGAGGACGCCGTGATCCGCATCCTCGACAAGGAGAGCCTGTCGAAGCAGTTCGCCTCGCTGCGGCACGTCGTGCTGGGCATCGACGAGAAGGAGCTAGCGCACTTCCGCCGCTTCATCCGCGAGCCGTACGGGATGGTGCTGGTGACCGGCCCCACCGGCTCCGGCAAGACCACGACGCTCTACGCGGCGCTCTCCGAGATCCGGACCGAGGAAGACAAGATCATCACGATCGAGGACCCGGTCGAGTACCAGCTCAAGGGCATCACGCAGATCCCGGTCAACGAGAAGAAGGGCCTCAC
>CAZMRX010000549.1:0-3140 GCA_964568755.1 uncultured Acidobacteriota bacterium
TCGACACCACCGGCCGCAAGGGCCAGACGGCGCGGGTGCGCGCGGATCATTGACGAGGCCGTCTTGCATTCCGAGTCAATGATCCGTTCTGGGCCAGCCCAGGCCTCGCTCTAGGCCAGCCCAGCCGTCGTCATGGGCCTGCCCAAGCCTAGTCCAGACGGTCTCACGCACCGAAAGAACATCGACGCCGCCAGCGCGGCTGCGTCCGGAATGGGTAGAACGGCAACTCTGTCCGGACAGAGTTCCACCTACTCTTCATCTGGGTGTTCACCGACAGGTGGTGGTCCACTCGTTTCCGAAGCGACGAAAACGGACCATTCACGGGACGGTCAGCCTGACCTCGTGAATGGTCTGGCCTAGTCGCGGAGTGCCGTAGCCGGGTCGACGGCGGCGGCGCGCCGGGCCGGCACGTAGCAGGCGAGCGCCGCGGCGGCGAGCAGCGTGATCGCCACGGCGGCGAACGTCGGCAGGTCGAGGTTGGGCACGCCCGGGAACATCCCCTGCATCGAGCGGCCGACCCAGTAGGCACCGACGCAGCCGATGAGCGTCCCGCCGAGCGCCGTCTTCAAGCCGTCCTTCAACACCATCGCCAGCACGCGCGATCGGCTGGCGCCGAGCGCCAGGCGCAAGCCGAGCTCCTGCTTCCGCTGCGCGACGACGAACGACATCACCCCGTAGATGCCGAGCGCCGCCAGGATCAGCGCCGTGGCGGCGAAGCCGCCGAAGAGCAATGCGCTGAAGCGGTCGCCGGCCAGCCGCCGCCTCACGATCTCGTCCATCGTGCGGGGGTTGGCCAGCGGGAGATCGGGGTCGAGCGCCTGCACGATCGCCCCGAGGCTCGGGACGAGCGACTCCGGCGCGACGGACGTGCGGAGCGACACCTGCGCCGCCGGCCACGGGCTCTGCCAGAACGGAATGTCGATCTGCGGGAACGCCTCGTTGCGCGGCCCGCCATTGCGGACGTCGCGCGTGACTCCCACGATCTGCCACGCGGCACTCCCTCCGGGGGCTGCCGGCCCGGCGCCGGGCAGCCGCAAGCCGACTCGCTGCGTGAGCGGGTCGAGGCCGGACAAGTAGAGCCGCGCGAAGGTCTCGTTGACCACGGCGACCGGCGCGCCTCGCTCCCTGTCCTCGGCCGAGATCGGCCGTCCGCGGAGCATGCGGATCCCGAAGGTCTCGTAGTACTCGGGCGAGACCATGTTGTAGCCCGCGCCCCGGCTCTCGGAGCCTTCCGGCACGGGCTGGCCCATCACCTCGATCGGCCCGCCGAAGGCCGTGCCCCAGCCCGGGATGCCGGTCGACACCGTCGCGGCGGTCACGCCGGGCACCGCCTCGACCCTCTCGAGCAGGCGCCTGTAGAAGAGGCGTACGTCGTCAGCGTCCCGGAGCCGGGTCTCGGGCACGGGCAGGTTGAAGACCAGCAGCCGCTCCGTTCGGAAGCCGAGGTCGACGCGGGTCAGCTTGATCAGGCTGTGGATCGCGAGGCCGCCCCCGGCGAGTAGCGCGAGCGCGAGGCCGAACTCGACCATCACCAGCGCGCGCCGCAGCCCGTGGCGCCCGCTCGCAGCCGAGCGGCCGCCCTCTTTGAGCGTGTCGGCGAGGTTCAGGCGCGAGGCCTGCCAGGCGGGGGCGCAGCCGAAGAGCACGCCCGCGAGCGTCGTCGCGGCGATCGTGAACAGCAGCACCGGGACGCTCAACCGCACGTCGGCCTCCGACGGCAGCGTGTAGGGCGGCATCGTGGCCTGGATCACTTCCAGGAGACCGAGCGCGAGGGACACGCCCAGGGCGCCCCCCACCAATGCCAGCACCACGCTCTCCGTGAGCAGCTGCCGCACCAACCGCTGGCGACCCGCGCCGAGCGCCGCGCGCACCACCAGCTCGCGCTGCCGCGCCGAGCCCCGCGCGAGCTGCAGGTTGGCGACGTTGGCGCAGGCGATCAGCAGCACGAAGGCGACCGCCGCGAGCAGCAGCCACAGACCACGGACCGTGTCCCGGTCCAGGAAGTTGTTCTGCAGCGGCTCGACGCTGATGCTCCAGCCTTTGCGAATGTCGGGGTGCGCCGCCTCGAGCTGCCGCGCGACCACGGCCATCTGAGCGTTCGCCTGCTCCAGCGTGACTCCGGGCTTCAGCCGGCCCATCACCGTCAGCCAGTTGACGTCGTAGCCGATCTGCTCCTCGCGGAACACCAGCGGCAGATACAGCTTGCGCTCCACCCGGTCGGCGGGTCCGCGCGCCAGCACGCCGACGACGGTGTGGCTCTGGCCGTCGATCCGGACCGGTTTGCCGACGATGCCGGGGTCCGCGCCGTAGGTCTCGCGCCAGAGCGTGTCCGTCAGGACCACGACTCGGTCGTTTCCGGGCGTGCCCTCGTCCGGGAGGAAGTCGCGGCCGGCGCGGATCACGAGCCCGTGGTTCACGATCCAGCCCGGCGTCACGAAGCCGGCCTCGACGCTGCGAGGCCGCTCCGACGTCGCCAGGCTGACGTGGCGGTCGGTCCAGGCGTGGAGGCCCTCGAAGACCGTGCTCTTGGCCCGCCAGTCGAGGAAGTCGCCGACCGCCGTCCCGGCGCGGCGGTCCGGCTGTGGCTTCGACCAGACCATGACCAGCCGATCGGGGTTCTGGTACTGCAGCGGCTCGAGCAGCGTCGCGTAGACGACGCTGAAGATCGCGGTGTTGCCGCCGATGCCGAGCGCGAGAGCCAGCAAAGCGACAGCGGTGAATCCAGGGCTCTTCGCCAGCATTCGAAGGCCGTAGCTCACGTCGCGCCAGATGCTGTTCATTGGATGCACCTCGAGGCCCGCTTCGCCCCCGCTGCGTCAGGTACAAGGGCCGTGCCAGTTCCGGCCCGCCGTCGCCTTCAATCGCGCGACCGCGGCAATGCGGCGCAGGCCGTGGCCCAGGCTGCGCCGGGCCGTGACAAAGTCGCCGGCACGCGGCGACACGGCGAGCCCAGTGCCGTCCGCCCTTGGGACGCTGCGGTCCCAGAGCCGCAACGCGGCGTCCTCGAAGTTGGATCCGCCGCCGGGCCGGGCCGCCTTCAGCGCTCGAGTACGAGCGTGGTCACGCTCGAGGCCGGCAGCTCGAGGCGGAACAGGTTGCGCGCCACGGGCAGGGTCGCGGGACCGCGCACGACGGCGGCC
>CAZMRX010000550.1:0-3128 GCA_964568755.1 uncultured Acidobacteriota bacterium
GCCGTCCACGAACTTCACGCCGATGCCGAGGCGCGGGAAGGAGACCTTGAACTGGTTGTAGGTGCCGCCGTAGAGGTAGCTGGTCGAGACCAGGTTGTCTCCGGCCTGTAGGATCGTCGAGAGCGCCAGGAACTGCGCTGCCTGTCCGCTCGCGGTGGCGAGCGCCGCGGCCCCGCCCTCGAGCGCGGCGATGCGCTTCTCGAAGACGTCGGTGGTCGGGTTCATGATCCGCGTGTAGATGTTGCCGAACTGCTGCAGCGCGAACAGCCGCGCCCCGTGCTCGGAGTCGTCGAAGGTGTAGGACGTGGTCTGGTAGATCGGGACGGCGCGCGCGTTGGTCCCGGGCGCGGGCTCCTGCCCGGCGTGGACCTGCAGCGTCTCGTATCGGTAGCCCGGCTTCTGGTCGCTCATCGGCCTCTCCTTTGCGGCCCGCTCGTGGCGGGCCTTCCTGGTTTCGGCGGCCGGTGGGCAACAAAAAACCCGCCCCGGCTAAGCCGGTGCGGGTCTTGGGGTCTCTTGCGGCTACGTCAGGCTGTCGTTCCGGCTAGCCTCCGTGCCCTCCCACCCGCACGCGCGCGATGCACATGTCCATACACATGCACATCGCCGTGCTCTGGCGGGAAATGACGGCAGCGGCCCGAATCGACATTGCAGACAAGTTAGGGTCGCGCTCGCCGAATGTCAACGGCAAACAGCCATCACGCTCGGCGATGGAGGCAATGAGGACCCGCGCTACCTCAGGTGCGGCAGCAGGTCCGTGACCGAGTCCTGCTGCGGGTAGTCGAGGCCCAGCAGCCGGCCGAGCGCCCAGGCGATGTCCTCGGGCCCCGTCTCGACGTCGCGCGGCCCGGGGCTGATGCCCGGGCCCATGAACACGATCGGCACGTGGCGATCGTAGTCGTGCGGCGAGCCGTGGCCGGTGCCGCCGACGTAGCCGCCGACGTAGACGTGCTTCTTGATGCGGGCTATCAGATCGCCGCTGCGGGAGGCGTAGAACGCGCGCTGGTGGCGGTCGAAGAACGGGTCGTCCGCCGAACGCGCGGCCACGAGCTGCGCCTGGGTGTAGACGGCCTCGACGAGACCGGTGCCGAGGAGCGCCTCGCGGATCGTGGCCTCGACGTCCTGGAACCGGATCCCCTGGCGGGTGATGGACTCGCGGTCCAGCACGAACTCCATCGGGTCCGGGTCCGCCACGAGGCCCACCGCGCCCGGGAATCGCGCCGCGAGCGCCCTCTCCACGGGCTGGTTCAGCTCCGACGAGTCGGCGCGTCGCGCGTCTATGCCACGCGCCTTCAGCACCTCGACGAGCGGCATGACGCCGTGGTCGGCTGACAGCACGACCAGGACGCGGCCCTTGCCCGCGCGCCTCTCGGCTTCGTCGAGCAGGCGGCCCACGGTGCGGTCGAGCCGCAGCAGGTTGTCCATCTGCTCCTGGCTGTCCGGTCCGAAGCTGTGGCCGATCACGTCGCAGGCCGAGAAGCTCACGCTCAGGAGGTCGGTCGCCTCGTCGCTGCCGAGGTCGTGGCCCTTCATGGCCGCGGCCGCGAAGTCGAGCAGCAGCTCGTCCGCGAACGGCGTGCGCCGAAGGTTGTCGTAGAACTCGAAAGCCGGCGGGACTCCGCGAATCGTGTGCGGGAACACGACGTCCTTGCGGTCGAACTCGCCGTCGACCGCGTCCTCGCCCGCGTGGCGCCGGTAGGCGGCGGCGTCCGGCAACAGGCGCTCCCAGGCGCGACCGGCGTACACGTCGGCGGGCCTCCTGGCGTTCCAGCTCTCGAGCCAGCCCGGCACGCGATCGGTATACCAGGAGCTCGTGACGAAGCGCCCGTCCGTGGTCTGGTACCAGTAGGCGCCGTCGGCGCGTCGCCCCGCCGGCAGGATCGCGGCCCGGTCCTTGAACGACACCCCGACCACGCGAGACGCGGGCGAGCTCGCCTTGAGCATGTCGCCGACCGTGAACGCGTCGAAGTACGCAGGCGACGCCGTCCGCCCGCGGCTGCTGCCGAGCAGCCGCACCGCGGGATCGTCCACCACGTTCACGCGCTGGCGGAGCGTGCGGTCGTACCAGCCGTTGCCGACGATCCCGGAGCTGCGCGGCGAGCGGCCCGACAGGAGCACGGAGTGGCCCGGCCCGGTCTCGGTGCAGGCGTGCCGGTACATGGCCCTCGTGAACACGGCGCCGCCTTCCGCCAGTCGCTTCAGGCCGCCCGTGAACAACGGCCGGAAGCGCTCCAGGTAGTCGGCGCGCATCTGGTCGACGGCGACGACGAGGACGAGACGGGGGCGCGCGGCCGCGGGAGGTGCTGGGACCGCGGTCTGCGAGGACCCGCTGGCAGCGGCGACGAGGAAGAGAAGGGCGAGGCTGGCGCACGAGGGGAGCAGGCGGGGGGTCATCGGTGGGTGCTCCTTGCAGGGCGGGAGTCGATTCTACCCCGGGGCGCCGCCCGTTCCGAGCCGGTAGGCAAGCCCGGCAGACTCCCTCGCGACGGCTTCCTCGTACTCCTGGCCGCTCACGAGCGCGCGCAGGCGCTCCGAGACCGGCAGGACCGCCGCGACCGGCCGCCAGGCCACGGGCTGGCCCGCGGCGTCCACGACGCGCCCCTGGGCGACCGCGCTCGTCGCCTCGGGCAGCGCCACGCCCGAAAGCGCTCGCGCCAGCGCGCGCAGGCGCGCCTCGTCGGCCGCCTCGACCGGCCGCACCAGCTTCCGGCTCTGCATCGCGACGTGGTAGTGCGCGCTCACGAAGTGGATGCCGTCGAGCTGGTGCGTCTCACACACGACCACCAGCCAGCCCATCAGGTCGCGGAGCAGCCCGAGGCCCGGGTGCTCCTGCCCCGGCAGTCGCGGCCGCCGCTCGGAGAACGACTCGCGCGGGTTCTGCAGCAGCAGCCAGTCGATGGCGACGAGCTCCATGTCGGAGACCAGGCCGCGGCTCCTGTGCGCCCGCAGCTCGACGAGCCGCTCGTTGCCCCGGTCCTCGCACATGATTCGCAACGTGACGGCGTCGTCGGCGGCGACGAGCTCGACCCGCAGCCGGCGGAAGCCTCGCGCACGGAGCTGGGAGAGGATCTGCGCGCGCTCGAGCATCAGCTCGACGCCGTGGCGCGAGTAGAGCGACAGGAACCGCA
>CAZMRX010000551.1:0-3122 GCA_964568755.1 uncultured Acidobacteriota bacterium
GGCCGCCGGGCGCGGCGCGGGCTCGCGCCGGGCGCCGCCACCAGCGCGTCCACGCGCTCGACGAAGCGCCGCGCGGCGTCGTAGCCGCCCTCGCGCAGCAGCTGGTTGCGCGCCGCGACCTCCACCAGCAGCGCGATGTTGCGGCCCGGCGCCACGGGCATGCGCGCGAGCGGCACCTCGACGCCCAGCACCAGGAACTTCTCGCCGCGCAGCCCCAGCCGGTCGTACTCCTTGGCCGCGTCCCAGCGCTCGAGCTGGACCACGAGCTCGATCCGCTTGGAGAGCCGCATCGAGGAGACGCCGTACAGGTCCTTGATGTTGAGCACGCCGAGGCCGCGCAGCTCCATGTGGAAGCGCGTCAGGTCGGGCGACACGCCCACCAGCAGGTCGCCCATCCGCTTCACCTCGACCACGTCGTCGGCCACCAGCCGGTGGCCGCGGTCGATCAGCTCCAGCGCGCACTCCGACTTGCCGATCCCGCTCTCGCCCAGGATCAGGACGCCCAGCCCGAACACGTCGAGCAGCACCGAGTGCAGGTGGAGCCGTGTCGCGAGCCGCTCCTCCAGGAACGCCGAGAGCAGCTTGATGAACGGCGTCGACTCGAGCGGCGTCGTCAGCACCGGGATCCCGCGCGCCTCGGCCGCGGACAGCAGCTCCGGCGCGGGCGGGATGCCCTTGGTGACCACGAAGCAGCTGATGCGGCAGCGGCACAGCTTGCGCAGCACCGTCCGGCGCTCGCGCGCCGGCAGCTTGCGCAGGTAGCCGGCCTCGCTGCTGCCCAGGATCTGGACGCGCCCGTAGCGGATGTAGTCGGTGTAGCCGGTGAGCGCGAGGCCGGGGCGCTGCACGCGCGGCAGGTGCACGCGGCTCTCGAGCCCGGCGCGGCCCGCGGCGAGGTCGAGCTTGAGCGTCTCGGCCCCGCTCTCCAGCAGCTCGCTCACCGCGACGCCGGCGCCGTCCTTCGGCGCGGGCGCTATCGGCAGCGTCGGCCGCCTCTGTCTCGGGCGCTTCCCCATCAGGCCTCGGCTTCGAGCCAGGTCGTCATCCGGCCACCTCCGCATCGGGAGGCACTCCCAGGGCTAGTGAACCGTCTTGCGCAGGTTGGAGGGCGGCAGGCGCAGCTCCTCGCGGTACTTCGCCACGGTGCGGCGCGCGAGCGGCAGGCCCTCGGCCCCGAGCACCTCGGCGATCCGCGAGTCGGAGAGCGGCCGCGCGGCGTCCTCCTCCTCGATCATCTTGCGGATCCGGTTCTTGATCGAGACCGAGCTCACCGCCTCGCCCATCGTGGAGGTGATGCCGCTGTGGAAGAAGAAGCGCATCTCGTAGACGCCGCGCGGGGTGTGCATGTACTTGTTCGCCACCACGCGCGAGACGGTCGACTCGTGCATGCCGATGTCGCTCGCCACGTCGCGCAGCACCAGCGGGCGCAGGTGGGTGACGCCGTGGTCGAGGAACGCGCGCTGGTGGCGCACGATCGACTCCGCCACCTTGTAGATCGTGCGCTGGCGCTGGTCGACGCTCTTGAGCAGCCAGAGCGCGCTCCTGAGCTTGTCCTTGACGTAGGCGCGCGTCTCCTCCGAGCCCGGCTCCTTGTTGTCGAGCATGCGCCGGTAGGTCGGGCTGATGCGCAGCTTGGGCAGCCCGTCGTCGTTCAGCAGGATCTTGTACTCGTCGCCTTCCTTGACCACGAACACGTCGGGCAGGATGTAGTCGGAGCGCTTCGCGGAGTAGCGGTTGCCGGGCCGCGGCGACAGGCCGCGGATGATCTCGAGGTGGTGCGACACCTCGTCGGGCGTGAGCCCCATCTGCCGCGAGATCTCCGGGTACTGGTGGCTCTGCAGCTGCTTGATGTGGTCGCGGACCATGACGTCGGCCGGCGAGTTCTCGAGCCCGAGCACGCGCAGCTGGATGCGCAGGCACTCGGTGAGCGTCCGCGCGGCGATGCCGGGCGGGTCGAGCGCCTGCACGTGGGCGAGCGCACTCTCGACGGCTTCCATCGGCCACGGGCCCATCCCGGCCACGTCCTCGAGCGTCACGCGCAGCAGGCCGTCCTCGTCGAGGTTCTGCACGATCGCCTCGGAGATCACGAGCGTCAGCTCGTCGGTCTCCGTCATGTGCAGCTGCCACAGCAGGTAGTCGTAGAGATCGAGCGACTCGGTGAGCGTGTTCTCGATCGGCGGAACCTCGGGCACGTCGGCCGGCCGCATGCGGCGCTCGCCGCCGCCGTCGTCGAAGTAGTCCTCGAAGAAGCGCTCGACCTCGATGTCCTTGAGCGGGTCCTCGGCGCGTTCGCGCTCCGCCTGCGGCTCCGCCTGGGCCTCCTGGGCGATCTCCTCGCTCGTCTTGGTCTCCTCGAGCGGGACCTCCTCGAGCAGAGGGTTCTCCATCACCTCCTGCTCGAGCACCTCGGCCAGCTCCAGCGTCGTGAGCGGCAGCAGCTTGATCGCCTGCTGCAAAGACGGCGTCAGGATCAGCCGCTGCGACAGGCGCGCGGAGAGCCCTAGCTTCTGGTGGAGCGCCAATGGCTCAGGCCCCGACCTTCGGAGCGGCCTCAGGCCTCGCGGCCGTCGAGACGGAATCCCTCTCCGAGGTAGACGCGCCGCACCTCGGGGTCCGAGGCGAGCTCCTGCGGTGTGCCGGATCGGAACACATTGCCGTCCCTCAGAATATAGGCCCGATCCGTTATTTTCAAGGTCTCGCGCACGTTGTGGTCGGTGATCAGGATGCCGATGCCGCGGTCGCGCAGGTGCGCGATGATCTTCTGGATGTCGATCACGGCGATCGGGTCGATGCCCGCGAACGGCTCGTCGAGCAGGATGAAGGACGGCTGCGCCGCGAGCGCGCGGCAGATCTCGAGCCGCCGCCTCTCGCCCCCCGACAGCGTGTAGGCGGGCTGGCGCGCCATCGCCTGGATCCCCAGCTCGTCGAGCAGCTCGCGCGCCTGCGCGCGCTGCTCCGCCGCGGAGAGGCCGCGCGTCTCCAGGATCGCCAGCACGTTGTCCTCGGCGCTGAGCTTGCGGAAGACGCTCGCCGCCTGCGGCAGGTAGCCGATGCCCGCCCGCGCGCGTCGGTACATCGGCATCGCGGTGATGTCCTCGTCGCCGAGCGTCACCCGGCCCGCG
>CAZMRX010000552.1:0-3119 GCA_964568755.1 uncultured Acidobacteriota bacterium
CAGGTCGGCACCCAGCGCCGCAGCACGCCGCACCTCGTCGAGGCCCGCGAGGAGATCCTGAAGGCCGGCAAGCTCGGCCGAATCGGCCAGGTCGAGATCTACTCGTACTACCCGACGCGCCGCGGCCACCCGAAGCCGCTCGCGCCGCCCGCGACGCTCGACTGGGACTTCTGGAGCGGGCCGGCGCCGCTGCTGCCGTACAACGACGTCGTCCACCCACGCGGCTGGCGCTCGTTCATGGCCTACGGCAACGGCATGGTGGGCGACCTGTGCATCCACATGCTCGACATGGTGCGTTGGATGCTCGACCTCGGGATGCCGAAGCGCATCAGCAGCGCCGGCGGGCGCATCGTCGACCCGGGCGCCGGCTTCGACATCAGCGACACGCAGACCGCCACCTTCGACTTCGGCGAGCTGCAGGTGATCTGGAACCACCGCGCCTGGGGCCAGCCGCCCGACAAGCGGTTCCCGTGGGCGGCGACGATCCACGGCGACAAGGGCAGCCTGAAGGCGGGCGTCATGGGCTACGAGTTCCTGCCGGTCGAGGGCCCGGCCGTCTACCGCGAGGTGCGCTACGAGCTCGAGGAGTTCCCCGAGGACAAGACCGAGAAGGACCTGGAGAAGCACGTGGCGCCGGCGCTGCGGGCGCACATGAAGAACCTGCTCGCCTGCCGCGCGACGCGCGAGCGACCCGTGGCCGACATCGAGGAAGGCTACATCTCGAGCGCGGCTTGCATCCTCGCCAACCTCTCGCTGCGACTGGGCCGCACGCTGGAATGGGACCACGCGCGCGGCCAGGTGTTGGGCGACGACGAAGCGAATCGCCTGTTGCGGCGGCCGTATCGCGCCCCGTGGGTGCATCCCGAGCCGACCGCCTTCAGCTGACCGCAGCTGCCTCTGCCGCCCACACACTCCACGGCGCTCCTCCGCGCCGCCAATTTGGGATGTGTAATGTTTGCTTGACATAAAGACAAGTAAGCATTACATTGGGCGCGGAGGTACAACCCGTGGCTTCCGACACGCCCGGCCGGTCCGAGATCGTCCGCTCAGGGGCCCTCTGGTTTGTCGTCTCTGCCGTCGGCTCGACCGGCGGGGGCTGGCTCGCTCAATGGGCGGTCACCCGACCCCCGACGCCCGCAGGCTTGGCGGCGCTCTTCGCGGGCCTTGCGCTGATCGCCCTCGCCGGCGTTGCCGCCTGGCGTCTGGCGAGGGCCGGGCTCTATGCCTGGCTCCTGCCGCTCGCGGCGCTCAGCCTGGTGCTGCTCCAGCCCGGCCGCGCCGGCGACGCCCGCACCTGGCGCCTCGAGTGGGGCGTGATGGGCCTCGCCTGGACGCTCGCGGCCGTGCTGGTCTTCGCGCGCCTGCTGCGGCGCTCGGACGAGCTGGAGCGGCGCCTCCATCTCGAGGGGGCGTTCTTCGCGCTCGCCTTCGGCCTCGTGGCCTCGGTCGTGTACGCCCTCTTCGAGACGCGCCTGCCCGAGCTGCGCGGGCAGTGGGTGGCCGTGGCGCTGCTGCTCTCGTGGTGGGCGGGCTACCTCGCGACGGCGCGCCGCTACAGGTGGCACGCGTGAGGAACCGGTTGCGCGTGCTGCGCGCCGAGCGCGACTGGTCACAGGCCGAGCTCGCCGAGCGGCTGGCCGTCTCGCGCCAGACCGTGAACGCGATCGAGAACGAGCGCTACGACCCGAGCCTGCCGCTGGCCTTCGCGATCGCCCGGCTGTTCCGGCTCCGGATCGAGGACGTCTTCACGCCCGATGCCGAGCAGCCCGGGTAGGACACCACGAGGACCGCGATTGGTGTACAAACGTCGGACATGCGCGGGATCCTTCCACTCAGCCTCAGCCTGCTCGTCGCGTCGCACCTCGGAGCGCAGGACTGGCCTCGCTTTCGCGGACCGGAGGGCGCGGGGGTATCCGACGGGGCGGCCCTGCCGGTCGAATTCGGACCCGGGAAGAACCTGCTGTGGCGCGTCGCCGTGCCAATGGGGCGTTCCTCGCCGATCGTGGTCAAGGGCCGGGTCTATCTCACCGCCGTGGAGGGCGAGGCGCTCGCCACGCTGGCCTTCGACGTCGGGACGGGCAAGACGGTCTGGCGGCGCGACGTCGCCCGCAAGCACGCGCACGAGACCTACGTCGGCAACGACTCCGCCACTCCGACGCCGGCCACGGACGGCGAGAACGTCTACGTGTTCTTCCCCGACTTCGGTCTCGTCTCGTTCGACCTCGACGGCAAGGAGCGCTGGCGGCTCCCGCTCGGGCCGTTCGACAGCTTCTACGGCCTGTCGTCGTCCCCCGTCGTCCACGGCGACACGGTCGCGCTGGTGTGCGACCAGCGCAGCGGGTCTTTCGCGATCGCGGTCGACAAGGACACCGGGCGCATCCGTTGGCGAGTGGAGCGCAAGCAGGCGGTGACCGAAGCCTACTCGACCCCCGCCGTCTACGTGCCGGCCGGGGGAAAGCCCCAGCTGATCGTGACCGGGGCGCGACGCAACGACGGCTACGACCTGGCGACGGGCGAGAACCTGTGGTGGATCGGCAAGCAGGGCATCTACCCGGCCGGCTCGCCGGTATTGTTCGGCGATCTCGTGATCGCCGTCTCCATGGGCGGCGACGAGCCGGAGTACCCGGCGTTCGACTCCTTCCGCGAGAAGCTGGACGTGGACAAGGACGAGGTCTTGACCGCCGAGGAGTTCGCCAAGGACGCGGAGTACAAGGATCACTTCGGCTGGGTGGACCAGGACCGCGACGGCCGGGTCGTCCGGGCGGAGTGGGACGCCAAACGGCAGGAAAGCGTTGCCGAACGTGGCATCACCGGAAGCGCCATTGGAGGCGAGGGCGATCGAACGGCCTCGAACCTCCTCTGGCGCGACAAGAAGTCCTTCTCGTACCTGATCACGCCGCTCGTCTATCGCGGCGTCCTGTACCTGGTCAAGAGCGGAGGGGTCGTGACGACACTCGACCCCCGGACGGGCGCGGTGCTCAAGGCCGGCCGCACACCGGAGGCGATCGACCAGTACTTCGCCTCCCCCGTGGCCGGCGACGGGAAGGTGTACCTCGTCAGCCAGTCGGGCAAGGTCACGGTGCTGAAGGCCGGCCCGCAGTGGGAGATCCTGGCCGTGA
>CAZMRX010000553.1:0-3118 GCA_964568755.1 uncultured Acidobacteriota bacterium
TCACGGACGAGCTCGCCCGCATGCCCGGCATCCGCGAGGCGAGGTTTCTCCGGCTCGGCTAGCGGCGTTTCGCACAACGTCGTTGTCGTTGTGATGCGAAACGCCGCTTTCTGGGCCGCTCCGTCGGCCTCGTCTCCGGCTCCTGGCCCGGACGATCTCCTGACCCCTCTTTCGTCCCCGCTCTCGTCGCGAGACGTCCCCACCCCCGCCGGTTTATCCTGATCCCCCTCACGCCCCGATGAAGCTCCTGCTCACGTACCTCCGCCCCCACTGGAAGCTCGTGCTGCTGGCCCTGCTGCTGGCCACGATCAACCAGGTCTTCTCGCTGCTCGACCCGCTGATCTTCCGCCACGTGATCGACGAGTACGCAACCCGCTTCGACCAGTACACGACCAGCCAGTTCCTGCGCGGCGTGAGCCTGCTGCTGCTCGCCGCGGTCGGCGTGGCGTTCGTCTCGCGCGTGGCCAAGAACTTCCAGGACTACTTCCTGAACGTGGTCACCCAGCGGCTCGGTGCGCGGCTCTACGCGGACGGCATCCGCAACGCGCTCGAGCTGCCGTACCAGCAGTTCGAGGACCAGAGGAGCGGAGAAACGCTCGGCAAGCTGCAGAAGGTGCGCACGGACGTCGAGAAGCTGATGGCGATGTCGATCAATGTCGTGTTCCAGACGCTGGTCGGCGTGGTGTTCGTCGTGATCTACGCCGCGAGCGTCCACTGGCTGATCGCGCCCATCTACTTCGCCACCATCCCGCTGCTGGGCTGGCTGTCCTCGGTGCTCTCGCGCCGGATCAAGACGGTGCAGAAGACGATCCTGGCCGAGACCACGGCGCTCGCCGGCGCGACCACCGAGTCGCTGCGCAACATCGAGCTCGTCAAGAGCATGGGCCTCGGGGCCCAGGAGATCGCGCGGCTCAACGCCACGACCTCCCGGATCCTGGGGCTCGAGCTCAAGAAGGTGCGCTACCTGCGCAGCCTGAGCTTCGTGCAGGGAACGACCGTCAACGCGCTGCGCACCGGCATCCTGTTCCTGATGCTGTACCTGATCTTCGCGCGCGAGATCACGGTGGGGCAGTTCTTCGCGCTCTGGATCTACTCCTTCTTCATCTTCGGGCCGCTGCAGGAGCTGGGCAGCGTGATCGGCGTCTACCGCGAGACGGAGGTCTCGCTCGCCAACTTCCAGGCACTGCTCGACGCGCCGCGCGAGCCGCGGCCCGAGAACCCGGTGGACGTGGGCGAGCTGACGGAGCTGCGCTTCGAGGGCGTGTCGTTCACCCACCAGTCCGCGGGGTCGCCCGCGGTGCAGGACGTGAGCTTCGAGCTGCGGCGCGGCGAGACGATCGCACTGGTCGGGCCGTCGGGCGCGGGAAAGACGACGCTCGTCAAGCTGCTGGTGGGGCTGTATCGCCCTGGCGGGGGGCGCATCCTCTACGACGGGACGCCCCACGACCGGATCGACCTGGACGCGCTGCGCTCGCGGATCGGCTTCGTCACCCAGGACACCCAGCTCTTCTCCGGCTCGATTCGCGAGAACCTGCTGTTCGTGCGGCCCGACGCGAGCGACGCGGAGTGCCTGGAAGTGCTCCAGCGCGCGGCCTGCCAGCCGCTGCTGGCGCGGGCGGACAAGGGCCTCGACACGCTGATCGGCGAGGGCGGGGTCAAGGTCTCGGGCGGCGAGAAGCAACGGCTGTCGATCGCCCGCGCGCTGCTGCGGCGGCCGCACCTGCTGGTGTTCGACGAGGCCACCTCGTCGCTCGACTCGCTCACCGAGCAGGACGTCAGCCGCACGATCCGCGAGGTGGCGCTCGACCGGCGCGTGATGACGGTTCTGATCGCGCACCGGCTGTCGACCGTGATGCACGCCGACCGCATCTACGTGCTGGAGCGCGGGCACGTGGTGGAGCAGGGCCGCCACGAGGACCTGCTCTCGGCCAAGGGACTCTATTACGCGATGTGGCGGCAGCAGGTGGGCGAGCGCCGGCTCGAGCCCGCGCACGCCTGAGCGACGGGGAGAGGGACTTCATGACCGTGAACGTGACCGAGCTTTCGCGCGGCGACATCCTGGAGATCGACGGCGACCCGTGGCAGGCGACCGAGGTCAGCTCGCAGACGCCCTCGGCGCGCGGCGCGGCGATGCTGGTCAAGGCGAAGATCAAGAACCTGCGCACCGGCCAGACGCTCGCGAAGACCTGGCGCGGCGGCGAGACCGTGACCACGGTCGAGGTCGAGTACCGCAACGCCCAGTTCCTCTACCGCCAGGGCGACGATTACGTGTTCATGGACCTCGCGAGCTACGACCAGACGACGCTCGGCGCCGCCCAGGTGGGCGACGCGGCCGGCTACCTGCTCGAGAACGTCGAGGTGAAGACGGTGCTGTTCCAGGAGCGGGTGATCGCGCTCAACCTGCCGATGACGGTGGACCTGCTGGTCAAGGACACCGCACCGGCTATCAAAGGCGCCACCGCCCAGGCCCAGGTGAAGCCCGCCACCGTCGAGACCGGCATCCAGGTGCTGGTTCCGTCCTACATCGAGTCCGGCGAGAAGATCCGCGTCGACACCCGCGACGGCCGCTTCGTCGAGCGCGCGAAGTAGCGTCGACGCGGTACCGACGCTGCGCCGAGGTGGCAAGCCGACTTCGACCCGATTCGCTTCCTTGTCGAATGTAGGCTGCCAGGGCCGGTAGTCGCGACGTCGGACAGGTACAATCTCGACCATTGAGGTCGCATGTCCCACATCGCGCTCGTCGCCCTCGTCGTTCGCGAGTACGAACCGGCGATCGAGTTCTTCGTGCGCGTGCTGGGGTTCGAGCTCGTGGAGGACGAGCCGTCGCTCACGAACGACGGGCGCCCCAAGCGCTGGGTCGTCGTGCGACCCCCCGGTGCCGCGACCGGCATCCTGCTGGCTCGCGCGGACGGAGAAACGCAGGCGGGGATCGTCGGGAAGCAGTTCGCGGGTCGCGTCGGCTTCTTCCTGAGGGTCGATGACTTCGCGGCCACGTACGAGCGGATGCTCGCCGCGGGCGTCGAGTTCGTGACCGCGCCGCGAGTCGAACCCTACGGACGCGTAGCCGTCTTCGTCGACCTCGAGGGGAACCGCTGGGACCTCCTCGGCCCGGCGTAAC
>CAZMRX010000554.1:0-3110 GCA_964568755.1 uncultured Acidobacteriota bacterium
GTACGGGTAGCCGCGCCGCAGGGCCTTCTCGAGCTGCGCGTCGTGGCCGTAGTAGTCGTCGGAGAAGTAGACAACGCCGTCCGAGTCCACGTAGGCCGTGTCGTAGAAGATGAAGACGGTCAGCTTGTGCTTCAGGTTGACCTGGGTCGGCCGGGTGCCGCGCATCGCGGCGTCGATTCGCTCCGGAGTCCACTCCGGGGAGTCGCGCAGCACCCACTGCGCGAGCCGCGCGGGGTCCTCGAGCCGGATGCAGCCGTGGCTGAAGTCGCGCCGGGCGCGGGCGAACAGCGCCTGCGCGGGCGTGCCGTGCATGTAGATGTTCTCGTCGTTCGGGAAGATGAACTTGGCGAGGCCGAGCGAGTTCTTCTCGCCCGGCTTCTGGCGCAGGTAGAGCCGCCCGGCCAGGACCTGGTCGAGGTTCTCCTCTGTGGCGGGGAGAGCCGGGGCGCGCTCGTCGCCGCTCGCCACGATCTCCATGTTCTGGCGCTCGAGGTAGGCGGGGTCGCGGCGCGCGTGGGGCACGATCTCCGAGCGCAGGATGCTCGGCGGCGGGCTCCAGTAGGGCCGGAAGATCACGTACTCCATCTGCTCGACGAAGATGGGCGTCGCGTGGCCCATCGTCTTGCCGACCACCACCCGCATCCGCAGCGGCTCGTCCGGCTGCCGGGGGTCGAAGGCCCACAGCCGAAACAGCGGCACGTTGACGAAGATGTGCGGCTCCTGGCGCACGTCGGGAAGCCAGCGCTCGCGCTCGAGCGCCAGCTCGATCTGCCGCACCCGCTGCGACAGCGGGACGTTGAGGGCCTGGATCGTGCCGGGACCGATGACTCCGTCCGGCTCGAGGGCGTGGCGGCCCTGGAAGCGTTTGACCGCGTCCACGAGCGCGCCCTCGTAGAGCGGCGTGCCGTCCTTGGCCGACGCCGGCGCAGCTGCGGCTGCAGCCAGGTCGGAGACGGCTCGCAGCCGCACGGCGAGGGCGGTCGCTCCGGCCCACGCCGTCCCCGGCTCCACCTTCCTCTGCTTCGGTGCGAGCGCCGGCACGGGCGCGGGCTCGCCTGAGGCGACGAGCGCGCGGTAGTCCGCGAGGGCCTTCACCAGCCGGTGGTAAACGGGGAACTGGGGCTCGGCCGCGGCGACCGCGGCCGCAAGTCCGCCCGCACCGCGAGCGGAGCGCAGCGCCGCGGCCAGGTCGAGCCGCTTGGCGCTCACGTCGTAGTCGAAGCCGACGAGGCGCGGGTCGACGCGGCCCGAGTGGACCGCCGACAGCAGCCGCATGGCGCAGGCGCTGACGGCGACGTCGAACTGCGCGCGATCGACGGCCGAGGCCGCCGCGCCGGCGCTCATCGCCTCCCATCGCTTCGCGAGCGGCGCCGCGTCGTAGTCCGCGGGCTCGAGACCCTCCGTGTCCGCCTGGGCCAGGGTCCGCAGGGCCTCGGGCAGTGCCGGGTGCGGCTTCTCGCCGGCGAACCAGAACAGGCCGTCGGGCTCGGCTGCGTAAAGGGCCTCGAGGCCCGCGAGCGCTCCCGTGACCTCCGGCCAGGTGAGCCACGGGTGGCGCCCGGCGTCGAGGATGCCCCGCACCGCAGCCTGCACCTCGGGCGCGGGCGGGCCCGCAGGCTCGGCCGGCGTCAGGGCAGCCGGCGATGCCTGCGCGGCGGCCGGCTGCTCCTTCGCGCGGCAGCCGGGCCACAGCCCCACGGCGGCCGCGAGTGCCAGGGCCCCTGTCAGCGGCGGTCTCCGGTCAAGCCTCACTCCGTCCTCCTCGCGGCATTGTGGGGCGCGCGTCGGAGCCGGGGCTAGTGGCAAAAGTGCCAGCTGCGGTGCGGCCGATCGTCGGCTCGTCCAAATTGGTCAACGCGGGCAATACGGCGAAAAGGCCGGGCTCGCGGGCGTTGCGTGTGCCTTCCCGATCCCCTAGGATCGGCGGATGTCGTCTCCGCTCGACCCCCTGACGCAGCCCGCTCCTCGCCGCCTGTTCCTGCGCGGCCTCGCGGGCGCCGCGGCCGCCGCCTTCGTCCCGGGCCCGCTGCTGGCGGGGCTCCGCGAGGAGCGGCGGCTCTCGTTCGTGCACACCCACACGCACGCGCGGCTCACCGTGCCGTACTTCGCCGACGGCGCCTACCTGCCCGAGGGGCTCGCGAGCCTCGACGACTTCCTGAAGGACCACCGGACCGGTGAGGCGCACCCGATCGACCCGGCGCTCTACGACGTGCTCAACGACCTGCGCCTCGCCACCGGCGCGCGCGCGCCGTTCCAGGTGATCTCCGCCTACCGCTCGCCGCGCACGAACACGATGCTGCGCGGGCACGGCGGCGGCGTGGCGAGGGGCAGCCTGCACCTGTCGGGGCGCGCGATCGACGTGCGCCTCGCCGACGTGTCGTCCGCCGCGCTGCGCGACGCCGCGCTCGAGCTGCGGCGCGGCGGCGTCGGCTACTACCGCGGCCCGGACTTCGTCCACGTCGACACCGGCCGCGTCCGCCGCTGGTAGCTCGGCCGCCCCGGGGCGCAGGGCGAGGCGCCCTGGCTCTCGTGCTCGCCGCCGCCTGCGCCGCCTCGTGCGCCACCGCGCGCAACTACGAGGACCCGGCGGCGCCCGTCTACAGCGGCGGGTCGCCCGCGGGGCGGAGCGAGGCGCGCACGCTGCGCGTCGTGACCTTCAACCTCAAGTGGGGCCGCCGCGTCGACCGCGCGGCCGATCTCTTCTCGCGCCCGGGACCGCTGCGCGACGCGGACCTGGTCGTGCTCCAGGAGATGGACCGCGCCGGGACCGAGCGCCTCGCGCAGCAGCTCGGCTTGGCCTACGTCTACGTGCCCTCGGCCGTCCACCCCGTGCCGCAGCAGGACTTCGGGGTCGCGCTGCTCTCGCCCTGGCCGCTCGAGGAAGCGCGCAAGCTGCTGCTGCCGCACCAGAACCGGTTCCGGAAGCTGCGCCGGGCGGCGGCGGTCGCCACGCTGCGCTCGCCGCTCGGTCCGGTTCGGGTCTACGGGATCCACTTCGAGAGCCCGGCCGGGGCCTGGGGCGGCGTGCGGCGGGACCAGGCGCGGTCGGTGCTCGCGGATGCCGGGGGCTGGTCCGGGCCGATCGTCGTGGCCGGCGACTTCAACGGCCG
>CAZMRX010000555.1:0-3106 GCA_964568755.1 uncultured Acidobacteriota bacterium
CCACAAGCTGCTCGCCGGCGCGAGCTGGATGGGGGAGTACGGCAACCCCGACGACCCGAAGGAGTGGGCCTTCATCCAGGGTTACTCGCCGTACCACCAGCTGAAGCCCGGGGTGAAGTACCCGCCCACGCTCTTCACCACCTCGACGCGCGACGACCGCGTCCACCCCGGCCACGCGCGCAAGATGATGGCGCGCATGAGCGAGCTGGGGCAGGACGTCCTCTACTACGAGAACATCGAGGGCGGCCACGGCGGCGCCGCCAACAACCAGCAGGCCGCGCACATGGCGGCGCTCGCCTACACCTTCCTGTGGCAGAAGCTCGGGCTGCTGAAGAAAGGGCCCGAGCCGAGCCGGCAGTAGGCGGCTACTCGAGCGCCAGCTTCGCGGCCGCCTCGAGCGCGGTCTTGTCCTGCTGGTTCACGAAGTGCTTGACGATCGTGCCCTTCGCGTCGACGAAGAACATCGTCGGGAAGACGCTGACCGAGCCGTAGGCCTCCTGCACTTCGGGCGTCAGGTGCGCGAGCGCGAAGCTGAAACCCTGCTGCTTCGCGTACGCCAGGCGCGTCTCGTCGCCGTACGGAAGCTCGAGCACGCGGTCGGCGTTCAGGGCGACGATCCGGAAGCCCTTCGCGGTGTACTGGCGGTCGAGCTCGACGAGCATCGGCGAGGTCCGCACGCAGGGCGGGCAGTTCGTGAACCAGAAGTAGAGGAGGTGCGGCTGACCCGCGAGAGCCGCCGAGCTGATCGGCTGCCCGTCGTAGCCGGTCACCGAGAAAGCCGGCGCCTCCCGGCCCTCCCAGCCGCCGACGGTCCGCTCGAGCGCCTTGCCGAAGCGCGGGTGCGCGAGCACGCGCTCGACGTCGACGATCACGACCTCGCCGGTCAGGGGGTGACGCCGGATGAAGTTCGGCATGCGCGGGTCCGACTCCATGATGCGCAGCATCAGGTCCGCCTCGCCCGGGACGTGGAAGGCGAACTGCTCGGAGATCTCCGCAAGCGTCGGCGGCCTGCCCGCGGCCTTCTGGTACTGGGCCATGTAGAGCGGCAGCTTGAAGAAGGTGTTGAACAGCCGGCTGAGCGCCGCGCGCTCCGCGGGCGCCGTGAAGACCTCGTTGTAGAGCTGCGAGACGACGATGCGCTCGCCCGCCTTGACGTGAGTCTTGAGGTACTCGACGACCTTGACCTCGGCCTCCGGGGCCTGTGGCGCGGCGAGCGCCACGACGAGCAGCAGAACCTGCATCGGCCTAGTCCGCGATCGCCGAGTACACGAGGGTCGAGGTGCGCCAGAAGAGGCTCGATTCGTCGATCTTCGCGTCCTTGTAGATCTTGTCGATCGGCGTGTTGCCAAAGACGTAGACCAGGCCCGAGCTGTGCGTGAAGAGGTCCTTGATCGTGATCGGTTTCTGCGCGTCGGCGAGCAGCGGCTTCTCGGCGGTGCCGCCGGTCATCACCTTCATGCGCGCGAGCTCCGGCAGGTAGTTGCCCACGGGGTCGGCGAGCCGGAAGCGCGCTTCCTCCAGCAGCATCAGCGCGGCCACGCTCGTGACGATCTTGGACATCGAGTAGATGCGGAAGATCGTGTCGGACTGCATCGGGAGGCCGGCCTCGATGTCGCGCTTGCCGTAGCTGTAGAGGTCGACGAGCTTGCCGTTCCTGGCGACGAGCGTCACGACGCCCGAGTGCAGGCCCTCGTCCACGAAACGGCGGACCTCCGCGTGCATGCGGTCGAGACGCGGGCGCGACATGCCCTGCGACTCGGGCGTCGCGAGCGGCAGCGCGGGGGCGGCCAGGGCGCTGGGGTTCCTGCGGTCGTCGGCCGCGACCGCGGTGGCGAGAGCCGCCAGGAGGGCGCACGCGAGGGAGACGCGAATCTTCTGGAGCATCCGGGGATTCTATCCTCGCGCCGCACCCCTTTCGGAACGCGCTTGCCCTGCCGGCCGAGGGTGCGTTTCGCGCCGCGGGCCTCACTATACTGAGGGCCTGATGCCCACCGGTGCTTCGCTGCTGCGGCTCGTGCGCGGCTCGACCTCGGCGGTCGACCTCGACACCGAGGAGGGCCGCGCCTTCCTGCAGGAGCGGCTGGCGCTCTACAACAAGGTCTGCTTCCTGATCTCCGGCTCGTTCTTTCTCGTGGGCGCGGCGCTGCTCGCGGGCGGCCTGCCGTCGCCCGAGCCCATCACCGACCAGCAGCAGCGCCAGGCGATCGCGCTCCACGCCTCGACGCTCGTGGTCCAGCTCGCCGCCTGGCTCTGGTGCGCCCGCGGCCCGCGGCTCGGCCCCGCATGGCTGCGCGCGATCGACGCGGGGGCGCTGCTGCTGGTCTGCCTCGGGTTCAGCCTGCAGTTCCTGAGCGCCCAGGCGCCTCACGTGACGCAGATGGGCCCTTTCCCGCGCGTGACGCTGGTGCTGATCCTGACGCACTCGCTCGTCGCGCGCGCGGTCTTCGTTCCGAGCCCAACGCCGTGGACGGCGGCGGTCAGCGCCGCGGTCGCGCTGCCCGTGGTCGCGACCGCGGGGTTCGCGCCCCTGCCCGCCTCCGCGATCGGCCCCGCGCCGGGCACGGCGGTCGGGATCTGGGCCGGGCTGTGGGCGCTGTGCGCCGTGGTGGTGGCGACGCTCGCCTCGCGCGTGATCTACGGGCTGCGCGAGCAGGTGCGCGAGGCGCGCCGCCTCGGCCAGTACACGCTCGAGGAGAAGCTCGGCGAGGGCGGCATGGGCGCCGTCTACCGCGCGCGCCACGCGATGCTGCGCCGGCCGACCGCGATCAAGCTGCTGCCGCCCGAGAAGGCAGGCAGCGCCGCGCTCGAGCGCTTCGAGCGCGAGGTCCAGCTCACCGCGCGGCTCTCGCACCCCAACACGGTCGCGGTCTTCGACTACGGTCGCACGCACGACGGCGTCTTCTACTACGCGATGGAGTACCTCGACGGCACCAACCTCGACACGCTGGTGCGCGAGGACGGCCCGCAGCCGCCCGGCCGCGTGGTGCACGTGCTGCGCCAGGTCGCCGGAGCACTCGCCGAGGCCCACGTCATCGGCCTGATCCACCGCGACGTGAAGCCCGAGATCATCTTATTGTGCGAGCGCGGCGGCATCCCGGACGTGGCC
>CAZMRX010000556.1:0-3097 GCA_964568755.1 uncultured Acidobacteriota bacterium
GGGCAGGAACGCCAGCGTGATCCCGTCGAGCAGGATGCGGTCGGGAGGGACGACCTTGCGCAGGTCCTCCATCGTGAAGACGAATTCGGCCAAGTAGAGACACCTCCGCGAGGGGCGCGGAATATAACGTGCGGCGTGCCGGGCGGCTTGCCTAGAATGCCCCCTGCGCCGGCGCGCCCGCCTCTGCCTGCCGGTCGAGAGGAGCGCTGCCCGCAAAATGGATCCCGCGATCGCGATCGTGATCGTCGTGGCGTGCGTGGCCCTGTCGGCCTTCTTCTCCAGCAGCGAGACCGCGCTGCTGCGCCTGCGGGCGCACGACATCGAGGAGGACGTGCGCGCGGCGCGCGGCCCGTCCGCGCTCGCGGTGCGCGACCTGCTCGGCTCCACCTCGCGCCTGCTGATCACGATCCTGCTCGGCAACACCACCGCGAACATCGTGGGCTCGGCGGTCGCCACCGCCCTGGCGCTGGCCTACTTCGGCGCCGAGCGCGGCATCGCGATCGCCAGCGTCGCCATGACGGTGGTGGTGCTGATCGTCGGCGAGATCATCCCGAAGGTGGTCGGCGCGCGTCATCCGCGGCGCGTGGCGCACGCCATCGCTCTGCCGCTCTACCTGCTGCACTGGCTGCTGCGCCCGATCCACCTGCTCTTCGACCGCTGGATCGAGCCGCTGGTGACGCGCGTGGTGGGCGGCGAGTCGGGTGTGCCCGCGGCGTCGGTCGAGGAGGTGCTGCGCCTGGCGCGCAGCATGGGCGAGGAGGAGGACTCCGAGCACTCGCCGATGTCGATCATGGGGGCCGCGGCGGGCGCGGCGGAGATGACCGTCTCCGAGATCATGGTGCCGCGCACGGAGATCGTGGCCTTCGACAGTCCCACCGGCTCCGTCGAGCTGCTCGAGAAGATGCTCGAGGAGCGCTACACGCGCGTGCTGATCTACCAGGACACGATCGATCGCGTGCTCGGCGTCGTGCACCTCAAGGACCTGATCCAGGCGGTGCGGCGCGACAGCGGCGACGTGCAGTCGATCCTCAAGCCGGTGCTGCGCGTGCCGGAGCGCAAGCCGATCCTGCCGCTGCTGGGAGACATGCAGCGCGCCTTCGTGCACGTGGCCGTCGTGAAGGACGAGTTCGGCGTGACGCTCGGCATGGTCACGCAGGAGGACATCCTCGAGGAGATCGTCGGCGAGATCCGCGACGAGTTCGACCACGAGGAGCTGCTGACGATCCGCCCGTTCCCCGACGGCACGTACCAGGCGCTGGGGCGCATCAAGGTGCTCGACTTCAACCGCGAGACCGGCTGGGACGTGCCGGCCGAGCGCGGCGACACGCTCAGCGGCCTGTTGTTCAACCTGCTGGGCCGCGCGCCGCGCAAGGGCGACAGCGTGCGCGTGCCCGGCTACGAGTTCACCGTGGCCGACATCTCGGGCACGCGCATCACGCAGGTGCGGGTGCGCAAGCTCGACGAGGACGCGGAAGAGGCGGAGAAGAGCGCCGGCAAGTGATCAGGCGCTGACGTCCTCGTCGTCGGCGACCTCGCGCTGGCACACGGGATTGGGCGCGAACTCCGGCCCGTCATCCCAGCCCGGAATGGCGCGCGCCTGCTCGAGCCACGAGCGCGCCAGCTCCGCATCGACCACCACCTGGCTGGCGTCGGGCGCCTCGGCCACGCCCTCCCAGAGCTCGCGCCCGCCGGCGTCCCACCAGTCCTTGCAGGTGTTCTCGAAATCGATCGCCAATCGCACGAGCACGTCATTCTCCGCCGGCGGCTACTCGCCGCAGGCGAACGTAGCTCACGGACCTAGTTCAGAGAACTCGTGCGCAGGCGCGCGCGCAGGCGCGTGACGGCCTTGGAGTGGATCTGGCAGACGCGGGACTCGGTGATCCCGAGGATGCTGCCGATCTCCTTGAGGTTGAGATCCTCGTAGTAGTAGAGCGTGATCACCAGCCGCTCCTTCTCGGGCAGGCTGGAGATGCCCGACGCGAGCGACGAGGTCAGCTCGCGCGATTTGAGCGTGTCGAAGGGATCCTGGGCGCTGGGATCCTCGAGGTTGCCGCTGGGCAGCGTCTGCTCGGAGTCCTGGTTGGCGCCGCGCAGATCGTCGAGCGCGACCATCGACACGCCGCGCGTCTGGCTGACGAGCTGGTGGAACGCGCCGAGGTTCATGCCGAGGCGATCGGCGATCTCCTCCTCGGACGCGGGCCGTCCGAGCGCCTGCTCCGCCTCCACGTAGGCCTGCTCGAGCAGCCGGCCCTTCTGGCGCACGGAACGCGGCACCCAGTCGAGCGAGCGCAGCTGGTCCAGGATCGCACCGCGGATGCGGAATTCCGCGTACGTCTTGAACTTGCAGTCCTTGCTCGGATCGTACTTCTCGACCGCGTCCATCAGGCCGATGACGCCGGTGTTGTGGAGATCTTCGAGGTCGACGTGCGACGGCAGGCGCACGGCGATGCGGCTGACGATGTACTGGATCAACCGCGTGTGTTCGAGCACGATCTGCTCCTTGAGGTCGGTCGGGATGCAGCCGTGCTGGCTCCAGGCTTCTCGGATCCGGGACTCCATTTCCGGGAACTTCCTCTGCTGCGAATCGGGTGGAGCGGCCTTGTGCAAGGCCGGTGCCCGCTGCGGCGCGCGCGCCTCGCGGCGCTCGGACGCGAGCGGCGTGCTGCGCCGAAGTCATCGACCCGCCAAGGGAATCTCCGCGCGGCGCGCTCCGTCCCCGCGCTCCGTGGCGCGGCGCGGCCGAGCGCAGGGCTCCCCAGGAGTCGAAAACTTGACGCCGCCAGGGCGTCAGCCGCGGGAATCCCGACGCCACGCGCGAGGGCCGCGATGAAGAGTCCGCTCGTCCGCTACGCGCTGCTCCAGATCCCCGGCAGCGCGCTCGCCGCGCTCGCGCTGTACGCGCTGCACCGCTGGTGGGGACTCGCCGCGTGGGAGGCATGGCTGCTGCTGGCGCTGTGGATCGCGAAGGACGCGCTGCTGTACCCGTTGCTGCGGCGCGCGCTCTCGGCGGGCGAGGAGCGCGTCGGCGCCGCGGCGCTCGTCGGCGCGGAGGCCGTCGTCGATCAGGACCTCGCGCCGCGCGGTCGGGTGCGCGTGC
>CAZMRX010000557.1:0-3096 GCA_964568755.1 uncultured Acidobacteriota bacterium
GCTGACGCTGCCGCTCGAGGAGCTCCAGGGGCTGGTGAGGCCGGGGGGGCGCCTGATCGTGTTCGGGGGCTCGCCGCAGGCCGGGCCGGGCTTCACCGCCACCGACGAGGGCCTGGGCCTCCCCGGGGGCGTCACCGTCTTTCGCCGGGGCTGACGGGGCGCGCCAACAGCCGGGCACGCCGGGCCGGCCGCGTAGCTCGAGATGTGCCACGTGAAACACTCGGGGACCGGGGGGGGGGGGGGGGTTTTCCCGGGGGCCCGGGGGGGGGGGGGGGGGGGGTGGCGGGGTCGGGAACGGGCCAGGGGCTGGCGGGAGCAGGCGGGAGCAGGCAGGACAGCTAGGACGGGCAGGTCAGGCAGGACAGGCAGGACGGGCAGGACAGGCAGGACAGGCAGGACGGGCAGGACAGGCAGGACGGGCAGGACAGGCAGGATGCAACGAGAAAGGGCGGACGGCGTGGGGGGAGCTCTGCCGCCGCTCCCCCCACACCCCCCTGGGCGGTGCGAGGTGCTATCCTGCCGGTCTTTCCGTGGGGATGGACGAGTAGCCTTGGGGCGCACGATCGCGATCGCCAACCAGAAGGGCGGGGTCGGCAAGACCACGACCGCCGTCAACCTCGCCGCGAGCCTCGCGGCCGCGGAGCGGCGCGTGCTGGCCGTGGACGCCGACCCCCAGGGGAACCTGACCTCGGGCCTGGGGCGGCGCGCCCGCGAGCGGCGACCGAGCCTGTACGAGGCGCTCATCGAGCAGCAGCCGCTCGAGACGCTGATGGTCCCGACCGACCTCGAGCACCTCACGCTCGTCCCCTCGGACCGCAACCTGACCGGGGCCGAGGTGGAGCTCGTGAGCGTGCTCGCCCGGGAGTACCGCCTGAAGGAGGCGCTCGCCCCCGTCGCGGCGCGCTTCGACTACATCCTGATCGACTGCCCGCCCAGCCTGGGCCTGCTCACGCTGAACGCGCTCACGGCCGCCCAGAGCGTGCTGGTGCCGATGCAGTGCGAGTTCTTCGCGCTCGAGGGGCTCTCCGAGCTCACCGCCACGCTCCAGCGCGTCAAGCGCGTGCTCAACCCCGAGCTGGAGATCGAGGGAGTGCTGCTCACGATGGTGGACGAGCGCACCAACCTGACGCAGCAGGTGATCGCCGAGGTGCGCGAGCACTTCAAGGAGAAGGTGTTCGAGACGCTGGTGCCGAGAAGCGTCCGGCTCGCCGAGGCGCCGAGCTTCGGCCAGCCGGTCATCCTCTACGACATCCGCTCGCGCGGCGCCGAGGCCTACCTGCAGCTCGCGCGCGAGCTCTTGTCGCAGGGCCAGCTCGCGCTCTTCGCCCCGTGACGAACGGCAAGCGCAAGGCGCTCGGACGCGGCCTGTCGGCACTCATCCCGGAGCCCGAGGGCGAAGCCCGGGCCGAACCCGGCGCCGCCAGCCTGGCGCCGGTCGACCGCATCGACCCGAACCCGTTCCAGCCGCGCTCCGCGATCGACCCGGAGCGGCTCGCCGAGCTCGCGGCCTCGATCCGCACGAGCGGGATCGTGCAGCCGATCCTGGTTCGGCGGCACGGCGAGCGCTACCAGATCATCGCGGGCGAGCGTCGCTGGCGCGCCGCGCAGGCGCTCGGGCTCGCGAGCGTTCCGGTCACGCTGCGCGACGTCCCCGACGACCAGCTGCTGGAGCTCGCGCTCGTCGAGAACGTGCAGCGCGAGGAGCTCACGCCGCTCGAGGAGGCGCAGGCGTTCCAGCGCATGCAATCGGAGCTCGGGCTGACCCAGGAGGAGATCGCACGACGCGTGGGACGCGACCGCACCACCATCGCCAATACGCTGCGGCTGCTGCGCCTGCCGCGCGAGCTGCGCGAGCTCGTGGGCCGGGGCGCGCTCGACGCCGGCCACGCCCGCGCGCTGCTGGCGCTCGAGGCGGCCGAGGACCAGCTGGCGCTCGGGCGCGAGACCGCGCGCAAGGGGCTCTCGGTGCGCGAGGTCGAGAGGCGCGTGGCGCTGATGCGCGCCCCGCGCGGCGCCAGGCCGGGTTCGCGCAAGGACCCGAACACCGCCGCGGCCGAGGAGCGGCTGCGGCGCACGCTCGGCACGCGGGTCGAGATCCGCCGGCGCGGCAAGGGCGGCGCGATCCGCGTGCTGTTCAAGAGCGAGGCGGAGCTGCAGCGGCTGTTCGAGCTGCTGCAGCGCGCGGGGCGCGCGCGATAGCGTGCTAGTCTGAGGCGCGATGCTGAAGCTCAAGGGCCTGCAGGCGGAGGACCTGAACGGCTTCCTCGACGAAGGCACCGAGCTCTCGGGGGAGCTGCGATTCCGCGACGTTCTGCGCGTCGACGGACGCCTCAAGGGCCGCGTCGTCTCGGACAACATGCTGATCATCGGCGAGACCGGCCAGGTCGACGCCGAGATCGATTGCGGTGTCGTCTCGATCCGGGGCAAGGTGACCGGCCAGGTGCACGGGCGGCAGCGCGTCGAGCTGCTCGCGGGCTGTCGCGTGCTGGCGACGCTCGTCACGCCCAAGCTCGTGATCGAGGACGGGGCCTTCTTCCAGGGCGACTGCCGCATGGGCGACGGCGCCGCGCCGCCGCGCGAAGACAAGCCCGCGCCCGGCACGGGCGGATCGTAGCCGGCGTGAGCGCGTGCGCCGGGGGTGTGCGGGGCGAGACCCGGGCAAGAGTACTTTCTTGTATACCAGGATGCGGGCGGGCCAGCGGTCCGCCCCGGGGCATGTGAGCGACGAGCGAGAGCGGATCCGCCGGCTCACCGAGCAGGTGCGCTGCGCCGGTTGAGCGAGCAAGCTCGGCCCCGCCGAGCTCGCCCAGGTCCTGGGCGCTCTGGTGCCATCCGACGACCCTCGCGTGCTGGTCGACCAGCGCACGGCCGACGACGCGGGCGTCTTCCGCCTCGACGAGAAGACGGCGCTGGTGCAGACGGTCGACTTTTTCACGCCGGTGGTGGACGACCCCTTCGCCTACGGAGCGATCGCGGCGGCCAACGCGCTCTCGGACGTCTACGCGATGGGCGGCCGGCCGATCACCGCGCTCTCGATCGCCGCCTTCCCCGAGCAGGGCCTCCCGGTCGAGTGGGCCCGGGCGATCGTGCGGGGCG
>CAZMRX010000558.1:0-3085 GCA_964568755.1 uncultured Acidobacteriota bacterium
GGAGGACGAGGCGGGGGGCCTGATGAACCCTCGCTACGCCAGCGTGCGCCCCGACATGCGGGTCGACGACGCCCTCGCCTACCTCCGCCGCCAGTCGCTCGAGCGCGTCGGCACGCTCTACTACGCCTACGCGCTGGACCCCAGCGGCCGCCTGCTGGGCGTCGTTTCCGTGCGCGAGCTGTTCGCGGCCCCGGCGGGAAGGACGGTAGCCGAGGTGATGACGACCGACGTCGTCCGCGTGTCGGAAGCGACGGACCAGGAAGAGGTCGGGCGGCTGCTCGCGCGGCACGACCTCGTCGCCCTCCCCGTCGTCGACGCCCAGGAACGGATCGTGGGGGTCGTCTCGGTCGACGACGTCCTCGACGTGGTGAGCGAGGAAGCCACGGATGACATCCAGCGCCTGGGCGGCCTGCGGCCGCTGGAGGACCCGTACCTGCGAACGTCCCTCCCGCGCATGGTCTGGCGCCGCGGCGGCTGGCTGGCCGCGCTCTTCCTGGGCGAGATGCTGACCACGTCGGCCATGGGCCGCTACCAGGACGACATCGCCCGCTCGATCACCCTCGCCCTCTTCGTGCCGCTCATCATCAGCAGCGGGGGCAACGCGGGATCGCAGGCCACGACGCTCGTGATCCGCGCGATGGCGCTCGGCGAGATGAAGCTCCGCCACTGGCGCCGCGTCCTTTCACGCGAGCTGCTCGCCGGAGCCAGCCTCGGGCTGCTCCTCGGCGGCATCGGCCTCTCCCGCATAGCCGCCTGGCAGCTCGTCTTCGGCTCGTACGGCGATCAGGCGGCACGGCTCGGGGCGATCGTCGGGATCAGCCTGTTCGGCGTCGTGCTCTGGGGGGCCGTGAGCGGGGCCATGCTGCCCTTCGGGCTGCGCCGCCTCGGCCTCGACCCGGCGAGCGCCTCGGCGCCGCTCGTCGCGACGGTCGTGGACGTGACCGGCATCGTGATCTACTTCTCGGTGGCGCGAGCCATCCTGGCGGCGTGACAGGATAGGCCATGAAGCCCGCTGCAACTCCGCGCGGACGAGGCGGCGGTGAGGCCGGCCTGACGGCCCGAAGAAGGGAGACGAAGCCATGAAGTTCACGGTCCCGGAACCCTTGAGCCACGAGCACGAGGAGCTGCACACGCAGCTCGCCAAGGCCACCAAGCTCGGCGGTCCGCTCGGCGAGGCGGCCAAGGCCGTCGCGCGGGTGCTGCACGACCACTTCGTCCGCGAGGAGGAGATCGCCATGCCCCCGCTCGGCCTTTTGACGGACGTGGCCGCGGGCCGGATCCGGCCGGAGATGAGAGAGGTGCTCGCCCTGACCGACACCCTCAAGGTGGAGCTGCCGAAGATGCTCGAGGAGCACGCGCGTATCAAGGCGGCGCTCGCCGATCTCGAACGTGTGGCGCGGGATCAGAAGCAACCGGAGGTCGCCGACTTCGCCCGCAAGCTCGCGCTCCACGCCCAAACCGAGGAGGAGGTCCTGTATCCCGCCGCCCTCATCCTGGGCGAGTACTTGAAGCTCAAGCTCGCGGGCGCTCAGGAGCGTGCCGCCCGCTGACCGCTCGTATCCGTCGAAGTCATCGACTCGACTCGATCTGTCAGAGTTCGGCTCTCCGAAGCCTCAGGGCGTTGCCGATCACCGACACGGAGCTGAGGCTCATTGCAGCCGCGGCGATCATCGGCGACAGGAGGAGCCCGAAGGACGGGTAGAGCAGGCCAGCGGCGACGGGCACGCCGAGCGCGTTGTATACGAAGGCGAAGAACAGGTTCTGGCGGATGTTCTTCATCGTCGCGCGGGATAGCTTGCGGGCCCGAGCGATCCCGCGCAGGTCGCCCTTGACCAGCGTGATACCTGCGCTGTGCATGGCGACGTCCGTCCCCGTCCCCATGGCGACGCCGACTTGAGCTTGCGCCAGAGCCGGCGCGTCGTTGATCCCGTCGCCAGCCATCGCCACGACCTTCCCCTCTGCCTGCAGCTTCCTGACCGCGTCTGCCTTGCCAGCGGGCAGGACTTCCGCCATGACGTCGTCGAGACCCAGCTTCCTGCCGACGGTCGCCGCGGTGCCACGGCTGTCACCCGTGATCATCACGACCCGGATGCCTTCCCTATGCAGCAGGTCCATCGCCTCCTGGCTGGAGGCCTTAATGGGATCGGCCGTCCCGAGGAGGCCCGCCAGCCGGCCGTCGACACTCGCGAACATCACGGTCTGCCCGTCCTGCCGCAGGGTCTCGGCACGCGCTGCGAGCGCGCCCGTTTCGAGTCCCAGGTCCTGGAGCAGGGCGGCGTTGCCCAGTGCCACGGCCCGGCCCCCGACGCGTCCGGTCACGCCCTTGCCCGTCACGGACCGGAAATCCTCCGCGGGCAAAAGCGCCGCGCCGCGCGCTTCCGTGGCCGCGACGATCGCCGCCGCGAGCGGGTGCTCGCTGCCGCGCTCCAGGCTCCCGGCCAGCCTCAGAAGCTCGGCTTCCGAAAAACCCTCCATCGCGACGACCGACACCACGCGCGGCTTGCCCTCGGTCAGGGTGCCCGTCTTGTCCACGACGAGGGTGTCGACCTTCTCGAACGACTCCAGAGCGGCGGCGTCCTTGATCAGGATGCCGGCGGTCGCGCCCCGGCCGACACCCACCATGATCGAGATCGGTGTGGCAAGCCCGAGCGCGCAGGGGCAGGCCACGATCAGGACCGCTACCGCGTTGACGAGGGCGTGCGCGAGACGCGGCTCGGGGCCGACCAGGGCCCAGACCACGAAGCTGAGCACCGCGATCGCGACGACCGCGGGAACGAAGTAGCCGGACACGACATCGGCCAGGCGCTGGATCGGGGCTCGGCTGCGCTGCGCCTCCCCGACCATCCGGACGATCTGAGCCAGTAGCGTGTCGCTTCCCACTCGCTCGGCGCGCATCACGAACCCGCCCGTGCCGTTGATGGTCGCGCCGGTGACCTTGTCTCCCGGCTTCTTCCCCACGGGGAACGGCTCGCCGCTGACCATGGACTCGTCCACGGCGCTCGCGCCTTCGAGGACGACGCCGTCCACGGGCACCTTCTCGCCCGGCCGGACGCGCAGGCGCTGGCCGACCTGGACCTGTTCCAGG
>CAZMRX010000559.1:0-3083 GCA_964568755.1 uncultured Acidobacteriota bacterium
TTGCGGAAGTGGTCGAGCAGCCGCCCGGGCGTCGCGACGATCACGTCGACGCCGGCGCGCAGCGCGTGCTCCTGCGGGCCCATGCCGACGCCGCCGAAGATCGCCGCGCTCGTCACCGGCGTGTGCACCGCGAGCTCCTGGATGTGGGCGTCGATCTGCGCGCACAGCTCCCGCGTGGGCGTGAGGATCAGCGCGCGCGTGGTGCGGCGCGGCTTGCCCATCAGGCGGTGCAGGATCGGCAGCCCGAAGGCCGCGGTCTTGCCGCTGCCCGTCGCGGCGCAGCCGAGCACGTCCAAGCCCCGTAGCGCCGGCGGAATCGCCTGCTGCTGGATCGGGGTCGGGCGCGCGAAGCCGAGCTCGCGGATCCCGCGCAGCAGCAGCGGGTCGAGGCCGAAAGCCGAGAAGGGCATCAGGGCCAGGTACGCAGCGTGCGCGTCTTGCGGTCGGGCGAGCGGCGCAGCTGCGCGTCGCGGTACTCGTCGAGCTCGGCGGGCGTGATCACGAGGTGCGCGCCGTCGGCGAGCTCGGCGTTCGTGGCCAGCTCGCGCTGCAGCCGCGCGAAGCACAGGTCCGGGGCGTCCTGGAAGCGGGCCTTGCGGTCCTCGAACGCCACGTTCGGGATGGTGAGCGTGAACTCGCGGGGATCGCCGGGTCCCTCGACGCGCAGTCGGTAGGCTCTGCCGGCGCTCGTGCACTCGAATCCCATGTAGCGGATCGAGAGCGGTCGCACCGGCACGGGTCTCTTGGGCGGGCTCGGGTCGGGCGGGATCGAATGCATGGCCACCTCCGTCGGAGCGTGGAGGGACCAGGATGGCCCGCGCGGCTCGATCACTAGAGTAGCACGCAAACCGCGGCCGGAACTCGGACGGCGTGATGCGCGTGCGACGCGGCTCGTCCCTAGACGGGAACACTCCTGGCGAGCGCGGTGAACACGACGAGCCGCTCGCGCACCGGGAGGCCGAGCGCCTGGGTCAGGCCGCGGCCGTAGAGCTGCAGCTGCGGCGCGTGGTGCGCCGCCTGCTCGAGCGCCTGCGCGTCGGCAATCGCGTCGGACTTGTAGTCGACCACCACCAGCCTGCCGTCTTCCTCGAACACCAGGTCGACCTTGCCCTCGACGAGGTGCGCGCCGTCGGGGAACCACAGCGGCAGCTCGCGCCAGATGCGCGGCGCTCGCCGCGCGCGCTCGACGAGCGGCATCGCGAGCACGCGCTCCACCTGCTCGCCTGCGCGCCGGGCGGCGCCTTCGCCGAGGCCGAACGACGGCGCCAGCGCGAGCGCCATCGCCTGCACGCGGCCGGCCCGCGCACCGCCGTCGTCGTCGAGCGGCGCCCACTCCAGCAGGCGGTGCACCAGGCTGCCGAAGTCGCGCCCGCCGAAGCCCGCCACCGCCGCAACCGGCGGCGGGGCCGTGCGCTCGGCGAGCCGCGTCGCCGACACCGGCAGGTACGCCCGCTCGGCCGCGCGAATCGCGAGCTCCCGCCGCTCGCTGTCCCAGCGCGCCGCGACCGCGTCGCCGCCCTCGGCGCTCGACAACGCCCACAGCTCGCGGCCGCGGCCCGGGGTCTCCGGCCGCGCGAGCGTCTCCGCGTCGCAGATGCGCACGTCCGCGTCGCTCGCCGCCGGCAGGGCGTCTACGAGCTCCTTCCAGAACGCCCCGAGCGCGGCGTCCAGCGGCGGGCGCGGCACGACCAGCAGGTCGCGCGCGCGGGTGCACGCGACGTAGAGCAGCCGCCGCGCCTCGGCGCGCGCCTTCTTGTCCTCCTGCCGCACCAGCGCGTCCCAGCCGGGCGGCTGGCAGCCGCCGCGGAAGCCGATCGCGATCGCGTGCTCCTTCCAGAGCGGCACGGTGTCGATCGGCGCGTAGCCGGCGTCGTCGGTGTCGTGAAGCGCCACCACCGGCGCCTCCAGCCCCTTGGCCTTGTGGATCGAGAGCACGCGCACCGTCTCGGGGTCGCCCGGCCGGGTCGAGGGCAGGTCGGGCTCCTCGCGCGCATTCTGGATCCGGTCCTCGAGCAGGCTCGCGAAGCCCCGCAGCGTGAGCGCACCGAGCGCCGTGGCCTCGCGCGCGAGCGCCGCAACCTTCTCGAGGTTGGCGACCTGGGCCTCGCCGCGGCGCGTGCCGGTGAGCGCCGCGAGCACGCGCGTCTCGTCGTAGAGCCGCTCGAGCACCGCGGGCACGCTCGCGTGCCGGCGCCGCTGGTGCAGCTCGACCAGCAGCTCCATCGCGGGCAGGAGCGCCGCGGCGCCCGGGCGGGACTCGTCGATGGCCCCGGCCCACAGCGGCCCGCCCGAGAGCGAGTAGGCCACGATGTCGCGGTCGCTCACGCCGAAGAACGACGAGCGCAGCGCGGCCACGAGCGCGATGCGGTCGGAAGGGTCGTCGACCGCGCGCAGCACCGCGAGCGTCTCGTGCACCTCCTGGCGGTCGAAGAACGACTTGCCGCCCTCGACCGTGAAGCGCAGCCCCGCCGCCTCGAGCGCCTCCTCGAGCGCCTGGATCCGCGTCAGCCGCCGCGCCAGCACCAGCACGTCCCCGGCCCGGCTCGGGCGCAGGCCGCCGCTCACGGGATCGCGCACCGTCTCGCTCCCGTCCGCGATCCCGGCCAGGAACGCCGCGAGGCCGAAGGCCTCGGCCGACAGCAGGTCCGGGCCCGCGGCGTTGGGCCCGGCCGGGAAGCGCAGCGCCACCACCGAGGGCTCCTCGGAGAGGCCCGGCGGCGGCGTGATCGCGACGTACGGGGTCTGGTCGGCCTCGTCGGACTCCTGGATCAGCCCCGCGAACACGCGGTTGACGAAGCGCAGGATCGCCGGCCGCGAGCGGAAGTTCTGCGTGAGGTGAAGCACCCGGCCAGACGGGCGAGACTGGACTCGAGGGGGGGCGTCCCGCCCCCCCTGACCCCCCGGGGCGTCCGCCTCCCGCACCAGCTCGCGGCGAGTCATGAGGATATCGGCGTCCTCCGGTCGCAGCCCCTCGGACTGCGCGAATCGCGCCCGTTCGATGGAGTCCTTCGGCTGCTTCTGGACCACATACAGCACGCCGTCATATCCAAGCTGCTCGAACCCCGACCAGACCGAGATGATGA
>CAZMRX010000560.1:0-3074 GCA_964568755.1 uncultured Acidobacteriota bacterium
TCCACAGCAGGTAGCGGCCGTCGCCGAACCACACCGGCCCCTCGCACCAGCGAAATCCCGTCGCCAGCCGCTCGACCTTGGCGAGACCGACGCGGTACCTGGCGAAGCTGGGGTCGAGCACCTTCACCGCGGGGTCGGGATAGCGCTGCGCGGGCTGCCACTGCGCCGCCGAGCGCGGCGCGAGCGCCGCGGCCGCCGCGCCCACGCCGCCCGCAACCAGAAACCGGCGTCGGCTGGTCGTCATGGCCGCGGATTCTACGCGCTCTTGGGGGGCCCGTTCCAGGACGCGCTACGGTCTCGTCGTCAGGCTCACGCTACAGCCGAGCTGGAGCGCGAAGCGGCCGCGGCAGAGCGGCACGAGCCGGATCTCGGGGCACTTCTGCTCGAGCCGCCGCCTGAGTAGCAGCAGCCGCGTCTCGAGGTTGTCCTTCAGCTCCGGCAGCTGCAGCGACTTGTCGAGCCGCAGCTCGCGGTTCGTGAACTCGCTGCGGCCGCTCGCCTGCTGGATCGCGAGCAGCCGCCACAGGATCCGCGCCGGCAGGCTGCGGATCAGGTACTCGCCGTCGACCAGGATCGTCTCGTCGGCGGCGTGGTAGACGAGCGCGCGCCGCGGCCGCGGCGGGGGAGCGCTCGCGGCCGGCGCGGGCGCGGCAACGGGGGGCGCGGCCGCTTCGTGCGGGGCGTCGCTCGCGCGCTCCTGCAGCTGCATGTTCTGGATCGCGATCGCCAGGTAGCTGCCGAGCAGCTCGATCGTGGTCTTGTCCTCCTCGTGGAAGCGGTAGGGGGCCTCGCTCTCGACCACCAGCACGCCGACCAGCTCGCCGCGCACCAGCAGCGGCACCCCGAGCTGGCTCTGCGGGCTCGCGAGCCCGGGCAGCGGGATCCGCGGCCGCGGCCGGCCGGCGGTGCCGTCGGACTCCTTGTGCATCGCCAGCGCGTAGAGCATGCCGCGCATCAGGCCCGAGATGCGGATCGGCTTGCGCGCCTCGGCGACCATGCCGGCGATGCCCTCGCCCACGTGCAGCTCCGCCCCGGCGCCGTCCTCGGGGTAGCCTCGCGTCGCGAGCGTGACGAGCACGCCCGCCTCCTCGGCGGGCGCCAGGATCATCGACTGCCGGAAGCCGAACACGTCCTCGAGGCCGCCCAGCACCTGATCCACGAGCGTGTCGAGCGAGTCCGCCCGGTGGATGCGCTGCGAGAGGTCCTGGAGCGCGTGAAGCGTGAAGACCGGGTCGGCCGAGCGCGAGCGGTCCCCGCGCGCGCCCGCCTCGTTACCGGCAGCGCGCTCCTCGGGCGCCTCGCTCGCCTCCAGTACCTCGTACACGTCCGCCGCCCGGAGCTTGAAGATCCCCTTGAGCCCGCAGTAGGAGGCGATCGCCTCGATGCGCAGGGCCATGCGCTCGAACAGCGGGCCCTCGGTCTCCGCGCGGTCGAAGCGCAATCGCAGCCGGTAGCCCTGGCCCGTGTCCGGGTCGACCACGCTCACGAGCGCCTGCGGGTTCTCGGAGACGTTGCGGCGGCTCTTGTTGAAGAACTGGTGCGACAGTGCGACGTGGGTCGCGTCCACGTACTCGACGTGGCTCAGGTAGGCGGCGTTCGGGATCCCGTCCTTCGAGCAGGTGTACAGCTGCGCCGGGAGCAGGCCCTGGAAGCAGGTGGTGAGCGACTCGAGCGGGACCCCGAGGCTCACGCCAGCGGTCCCCCGGTGCCCTGCCGCGGCGTCTGCTCGAAGATCGCGGTCGCGCGCACGCGCACCGCCCGGCAGGGCCAGGTCACGCACCCCGCGTGCGTGGCCCGCGCGATCCCGATCGCCTCCAGGTTGGCCATGAACAGGTCCCACTGCGCCGCCACGCGCGGCCGCTCGTCGCCGGTCGCGCCCCGCGCGCTCACGAACACGCCCTTGACCTGGCACGCCCGCTCGTCGACCGGGCGGGCGAACGAGAGCGCGGCCTGACCGTTCGACTCGAGGTGGGGCAGCACGCGCGCGGCGGCGACTTCGGCCAGGTAGACGACCAGGTGCGCGCCGTCCGGCTCGACGGCCACGGCGACGCAGCGCGCGCCCTCGGGCTCGAGCCGCTCGTTGCGGGTGCCGAGGTGGATCCCGACGGGACCCTCGAGGAAGCCGGCCAGCTCGCGGCTGATCATGGGTTTTCGGAGCGTAAGTATAGGACGGCGCTTAGGGTTTTCTTAGGATCCGGGCGCCGAATGTTAAGGAAGGTTTAGTGTGTCCGGCGGCGGTCGGGCTCGTACGTTCGAGTGGATAGCAAGGAGGAACTCGAATGACACGAGCCACGACCGCGACGCTCACAGCCGCCCTCGCGGCGACCTTCGTCAGCGTCGCCACGTCCCCCGTGACGCGGGCCGCCGCGGGCTCGCCCGCGGACCGCAAGCCGAGCGTGGAGCGCGGCGGCTACCTGGTGCGCATCATGGGCTGCAACCACTGCCACACTCCGTACAAGCTGGGCCCCTCCGGCCCGGAGCCCGACATGTCGCGCGCGCTCTCCGGCCACCCGGCCGACTTCGCGATGCCCGCGCCTCCGACGCTCGCGAACGCGTGGAACTGGGCGGGCGCCGCCACCAACACCGCCTTCGTGGGGCCGTGGGGCGTCAGCTTCACCGCCAACCTGACGCCGGATCCAGAGACCGGCCTCGGCCGCTGGAGCGCCGAGACGTTCATCGCCTCGATGCGGACCGGGAGGCACGAGGGCAAGGGCCGGCCGATCCTCCCGCCGATGCCGGTGGAGAACCTGGCCGCGCTCAGCGATTCCGACATCCGCGACCTGTTCGCCTACCTGCAATCGCTGCCGCCCATCCGCAACCGCGTGCCGCAGCCGATCGACCCGCCTGAGGCGGCTCAGTGAGACTCGGCGCTCTCCGCGCACCCGCCGCGGCGCTCCTTTCGCTCGCCCTCGCGGCGGCGTACGGGACGTCGCGGCGGGCGGCGCCGGTTCGCGCCGCGGACGAGCCCCAGGCGCCGCTGCGTCTCTCCGAGACCGGCCTCTACGCCGCGGGGCAGCTCGGCGCCATCGACGCGCGCAACCGGCCGTTAGCGCCCCCCTACCCCCACAGGACCG
>CAZMRX010000561.1:0-3068 GCA_964568755.1 uncultured Acidobacteriota bacterium
ACACCTTGCCGGTTTATCCCGGCGCTTCCCTGCTTCCTTGATCTGGGGGGGCTGAGGGCCCCCCCAGACCCCCCCGGGGGCCTCCGGCCGATCAAGTCCGTCGTCCGTCGTTCGGTCCGTGGTCCGTTGTCCGTAGTCCGGGCGGTCGTCCGGTCCGTAGTCCGTCGTCCGGTCCGTTGTCTGGCCTGTCCGGCCCGTCCGCCGACTAGGCCGTCTTCTGGTTGAGACCTTCCGGATACGACCCCAGTATCCGCATCTCCCGGCAGCTGCGCCCCAGCTCCTCGATCGCCTGGCCGACCGCTCCGCGCGGGTCGCCGAGCACGTCGAGGTAGAAGGAGTGCTCCCACGGGTGGCCGCGCAGCGGCCGCGACTCGAGCTTGCACAGGTCGAGCTCGCGCGAGGCGAAGACGCCGAGCGCCCGGTAGAGCGCGCCGGGCTTGTTGTCGAGCACGAACACGATCGAGGTCTTGCTCGCCGCGTCGAGCGTGCCGGCGTCGCGGGCCAGCAGCAGGAAGCGCGTGTAGTTCTCCGGGTCGTCCTCGATGCCGTCGAGCAGCACCTGCGCCCCGTAGAGCTCGGCCGCCAGCCGCGACGCGATCGCGCCCTGGGTGGCGAGGCCGCCCTTCATCAGGTCCTGCACGGCGCCCGCCGTGTCGTACGCCGACACCGCCTCGACCTGCGGGCGCTCCGCGAAGAAGCGGCGGCACTGCGCGAGCGCCACGGGGTGCGAAGCGACTCGGCGGATCATCGCGACGGAGGCGCCCGGCCGCGCGATCAGGCACTGCCTGATCCGCAGCTGCGTCTCGCCCACGATGTGCAGCGGCCGGCTCTTGAGCCGGTCGTAGTTCTCGTGGATCGAGCCGTGGAGCGAGTTCTCGATCGGGACCAGCGCGCGCTCGGCCTTGCCCTCGACCACCGAGTCGAACAGCTCGTCGAAGGTGGCTCGCGGCAGCACCTCGATGCCCGCCCCGAGCGCCGCGAGCGCGGCCTGGTGGCTGAACGCGCCCTTCTCGCCCTGGATCGCGACCGTCAACGGCTTGTCCGTCGTCATCTCCGCCTCCCCTGAAAGCCGAAAGGCCCGTCCCGGTTCGCTTCCGGGGCGGGCCTCGTTCGTGGCCGATCGTCTCTGGTCGCCGCTACGCCGACCCGAGGCCCGCTCCGTTGGAGCAGGTAAAGGCGAACCCGGCCGTCCGTGCCGTCGTGCGCATCGGTGCATTATCCGCACGGGGCGCGAGACGTCAAACGGGGCGGGCCTGCGCCGGGCGGACGCAGGTCGCCTTGTCTCGGAAAAGACACAGGCCAGGGCCCTCGCGATCGCGCTCGACCGGCGATCGCTCGGGTGCAATGCGGAAGGAGGGACTCGAACCCCCACGCCCTTTCGGGCACACGCTCCTAAGGCGTGCGCGTCTGCCATTCCGCCACTTCCGCGCTGGCGGTGCTGAGTGTAGCGCAATGGGCTCGTGCTATCCTGTCGTTTACCCGCGGGCGAGCGGCCGATGGTGTGGGCGAATCCACAGCGGGCTGCGAGCGTAGCGGGATTCACTCCCGCGAAGCGAGCGGGGGTCTCGGGGGTGCGACGCAGCACTCCCGGAAGAGAAAGGTTACTCCCCGTTGAAAGTCGAGTATGTCGAGGAGTCGTCGGTCCGCAAGGCGCTCGCCTTCGAGGTCGACAGCGACCGCGTCCAGGCCGAGATCGACGCGCGGGCGAAGGAGCTGGCCCGCCGCGTGAAGCTGCCCGGCTTCCGCCCGGGCAAGGTGCCGCTCGAGGTCGTGAAGCAGCGATTCAAGGACGAGATCCTGGGCGAGGCGGCCGAGGCGATCGTCAACAAGGTCGTCTTCGACGAGCTCGACGGCCGGGGACTGAAGCCGCTCGCGCCTCCCAAGGTCGAGGAGGTCAAGCTCGAAGAAGGCCAGCCGATGAGCTTCAAGGCGGTTTTCGAAACGCTGCCGCTCGTCGAGCTGCCCGACTGGAAGGGCCTGAGCGTCACCGCCCGAGCACCGAAGGTCGCGGACGAGGACGTCACGAAGGAGATCGACCGGCTGCGCGAGGAAGCGGCTCGCTACGACGCGGTCGAAGAGGACCGCGAGACGCGCTCCGGCGACTTCGTGCTGCTCGACCTCGTCTGGACCCCGACGGACGGCGGCAAGGGCGGCCGCGACGAGAACGCCCTGATCGAGATCGGCAACGAAGGCAACCACAAGGACATGAACGCCGGCCTCGAGGGCCTGCGCCTCGGCGTCAAGAAGGACATCGAGGTGGCCTGGGGCGCGGACGCGGCGCCCGCGATCGCCGGCAAGACCGTCCGCTACAGCGTCACGCTCAAGGGCATCAAGAAGAAGGTCGTGCCCGAGCGCGACGACGAGTTCGCCAAGGACCTGGGCGAGTTCGACAGCCTCGCGGGGCTCGAGGCCAGGATCCGCCAGCAGCTCGAGGCGGCCGAGGCGCGCCGCGCGGACCGCGAGCTGAAGGCCGGGCTCGTCGAGGCGCTCGTCGCGAAGGCGGGCTTCGAGGTGCCCGAGGCGCTCGTCGAGCGCCACATGTCCGCGCGCACCGAGAGCCTGGCGCGCGGTCTGGCCTACCAGGGCATCGACCCGCGCAAGGTCGGGGTGGACTGGAACCAGTACCGCGAGTCGACCCGCGAGGACTCGGTGAAGGCCGCCCGCGCCGACATCCTGCTGGACGAGATCGCTCGCCGTGAGGGGATCGAGGTCCGCGACGCCGAGATCGATGCCGAAGTGGCACGGATTTCGGAGCGTTCGGGTCGTTCGAAGGAGCAGGTCCGGGCCCAGATGACGAAGGAGGGCGATATAGGCGCGCTCGCGGCTCGCATCCGCGAGGAGAAGACCATTGACTTGCTCAAGTCCAATGCTAGTATCGAGCTAACATGAGTGGAGGCAATGCCTTCGCGGGAACGCTCGTCCCGATGGTCGTCGAGCAGACGGCGCGTGGCGAGCGGGCCTACGACATCTACTCGCGCCTCCTGAAGGACAACATCGTCTTCATCGGGACGGCCATCGACGACATGGTGGCCAACCTGATCATCGCCCAGCTGCTGTTCCTCGAAGCC
>CAZMRX010000562.1:0-3060 GCA_964568755.1 uncultured Acidobacteriota bacterium
GCGCTGAAGGTGCTGCCTGCGAGCCTCGCCGCCGACCCTGAGCGGCTCGAGCGCTTCGAGCGCGAGGCGCGCACGGTCGCTTCGCTCAACCACCCGAACATCGTCACGCTGCACTCGGTCGAGGACGACGCCGCCACGCGCTTCCTGACCATGGAGCTGGTCGAGGGGCGGGGGCTCGAGCAGCACGTGAAGCCGGGCGGCCTGCCCGTCGAGCGCGTGAAGGAGCTGGGCATCGCGGTGGCGAACGCGCTCGCCGCGGCCCACGAGCGCGGCATCGTCCACCGCGACCTGAAGCCCGCCAACGTCATGCTCACGAACGACGGCCGGGTGAAGGTGCTGGACTTCGGGCTCGCCAAGCTGACGCCGCTGGGCGCTTCGGCCGACTCGGAGACGGAGACCGCCGTGGCCCCGCTCTCTCGGCCCGGAGTGGTCGTCGGCACCGTTCCCTACATGGCGCCCGAGCAGGTGCGCGGCGAGGAGGCCGACGAGCGGACCGACGTCTTCGCGCTCGGCGTGATGCTCTACGAGCTCGCCTGCGGCCGCCGCCCGTTCCATGGGTCGAGCGCGGGCGTCATCTGCAGCGCCATCCTTCGCGACGCGCCGGCGTCGATTTCCAGCGTGAGGGGCGACGTCCCGCCGGAGCTGGAGCGGGTCGTACTCCGCTGTCTCGAGAAGGACAAGGCGGCACGCTTCCCGAGCGCACGCGCGCTGGGCGAGGCGCTGCTCGAGGTCGGATCGGGCAGCGGAAGCGGGAAGCTCGGCGCCGCCCCCGGCGACGGCTCCCGACTGGACATCCCGCCCCCGGCGCCGACGACGCCGCTCCTGGGGCGGGAGCAGACGCTCGCCGCCGCGGTCGAGCGCGTTCGGGGCGGCGCCCGCCTGCTGACGATCACCGGCTACGGCGGCACGGGCAAGACGCGATTCGCGATCGAGCTCTACCGTCGCCTGGCCCCGGAGTACGCCGCCGGGGCCGCATTCGCGTCCCTGGCGTCGGTGACCGCCGCGGCCGAGGTGATGCCGCAGGTCGCCACCGCGCTCAAGGTCCCGGAGGCCCACGGGCGCTCGGCCCTCGAGGCGCTCGCCACCGTGTTCGGGGAGGGCCGCGTGCTGCTCGTGCTCGACAACCTCGAGCAGGTGCTCGACGCCGCGACGGACGTCGCCGCGCTGGTCGCGCGCTGCCCGGGCCTGCAGCTCGTCGCCACCAGCCGCGCGCCGCTCAAGGTCTCGGCCGAGACGGAGTTCCCGCTGCCGCCGCTCGAGCTGCCGGCCGCGAACGACTCGCTCGATGCCCTGCGCGCGTGCCCGTCGATCGCGCTCATCGTGCAACGCGCCGAGAAGGTGAAGCCCGGCTTCGCGCTGACCGCCGCGAACGCCTCCGCCCTGGCCGGCATCTGCCGCCGCCTGGACGGCTTGCCGCTGGCGCTCGAGCTGGCCGCAGCGCGCATCCGCATCCTCGAGCCCCAGGCGTTGCTCCAGCGCCTCGACCACGCCCTCGACCTGCTGACGTCGGGCGACCGCGACCTGCCCCTGCGCCAGCGGACGCTGCGGGCGACGGTGAGCTGGAGCTACTCATTGCTGCAAGCTCCCGAGCAGCGCCTGCTGCGCCGGCTCTCGTGCTTCCACGAGGGCTTCACGCTCGGAGCGCTCGAGCAGGTCTGCTACGGCGACGAAGACCGTCACCTCGCGGTCGACCACCTCGAGTCGCTCGTCGAGAAAGGCCTCACCCGCGTGGTCGGGAGCGAGGGGCGCTACGCGCTGCTCGAGACCATCCGCGCCTTCGCCGCCGAGCAGCTCCACGCCAGCGGCGAGACCGCGGCCGCCCGGGACGGCCACGCCGGACACTACGCGTCTTTCGCCGCGGCGATGGCGAGAGACTTCCGCACGCCCGCACAGGTCGACGCGCTGCAGGCCGGGCGGGCCGACGACGCCAACCTCCACGCCGCGCTCCACTGGCTGCTCTCGAAGGCCCGCGCGGGCGACGCTGCCGCGCTCGAGCAGGGCCTGCTGCTGGCCGGCCACCTCGACTGGTACTGGCACATGAACGGCCAGCACCTGACCGCGCGTGCCCTTCTCGAGGCGCTGCTCGCGCTCGCCGCCAGCCGGCCCCCGAGCCGTGGCCGGGCGCTCGCGAACCTCGCCGCGGGCATGGTCGCGACCGTGACCGGGGAGTGGGAGCGGTCGCTCCGCGAGTGGACCGCGGGCTTCGAGGACGGCGAAGCCACGGGCGATCGCGAGGCGGCGGCCGAGGGTCGCATGGGCATGGGCTACTGCCTGCTGAGCCTCGGGCGGATGGACGAGGCGAGAGCCGCCCTCGACGACGCGATCGCCCGCAGCCGCGGAGGCTTCGACTTCATCCTGGCGCTGTCGATGGCGATCAAGGGCATGGCGCTGTTCGCGACCGGCGACCTGCCTGGCGGGATCGCGCTCGTCGAGCAGGCGGGCGCGATCCAGGAGCCGCTCCGCGACCACGAGGGCGGCGGCATCGCGCGGAGCTTCCTGGCCCAGATGACCTTCGCAAACGGCGACCCGGCCCGGGCGCTTTCGCTCTACGAGGAGGCGGCGGCGCTGTTCCGCGGCGTCGACCACCCCGAGCTCGCTCGCGTGCAGGGAGAGATGGGCTGGACGGCGCTCGCCACCGGCGACACGGGTCGCGCCGCCCGCTGCTTCCGCGAGGCGGTGCGGACCAACGAGGCCGTCGGGAGCGCTCGCGGGACGGGGCTCGCGCTCATGGGCCTCGCAGCCGTCGAGGCGACCGCGGGACGCGCCGGGCGAGCCGTCGTGGTCGCCGCCGCCGCCCGCGCCCTCTCCGAGCGGGCCGGCATCGTCGTCGCCCACCCGCTGCTGCCCGAGATCGTGAAGCGCATCGAGGCGCTCAAGGCCGAGGTCCCGGGAGAAGCGCTCGACGACCTGGTGGCACGGGCCGCGGCGCTGACGCCCGCCGCCGTGCTGGCGATGCTCGGCGACTAGCCGTCTCTCCGGCGGATGGCGGCCTGCGGGGGCCTCGATCCTCCCTTCGCGCGCGCTGGCAGCGCGCTAGCGGTCGTAGTAGCGGCTGCAGTC
>CAZMRX010000563.1:0-226 GCA_964568755.1 uncultured Acidobacteriota bacterium
GGTCGGTGTCCTCGATCCGCAGCACGAACTGGCCGCCGTGCTTTCGGGCGAGCGCGTAGTTGAAGAGGGCGACGTAGGCGGTGCCCACGTGCGGGTCCCCCGTCGGGCTCGGGGCAATGCGCGTTCTGACCGTCATGGACAAACGCCGAGGCTATCACAGGCGCGCCGCGGCCCCGGCCCGGCCGGCTTGACGGGCCTCGGGCCGCTTTCGTAGACTGGCTGTACG
>CAZMRX010000563.1:236-3060 GCA_964568755.1 uncultured Acidobacteriota bacterium
GCGCTATCGTCTAGGGGTTAGGACGGATGGTTCTCAGCCATCAAACCAGGGTTCGATTCCCTGTAGCGCTACCAATTCGCGGTACACTCGCCGTCGCCCACTCGGGCCCCCGCGATGGTCGAGCTGAATCACCGCGACCGCACGATCAAGGTCAAGCTGGTCTACTACGGCCCGCCCGTCGGCGGGAAGACCACTAACCTCCAGATCCTGCACCGCTCCGCCGCGGCCAAGCGCCGCGGCGAGCTGATCTCGATCAACTCGGCGCAGGACCGCACCATCCTCTTCGACCTGCTGCCGCTGCGGACCCCCGGCTTCCGCGGCTTCGACCTGCGGCTCCAGGTGCTGGCGGTGCCGGGACAGGCGATGTACTCGGCGACCCGGCGGCTGGTGCTGAAGGGCGCCGACTCGCTCGTGTTCGTGGCCAACTCGGCGCTCGACCGCTGGGAGGAGAACATCCAGAGCTATCGCGAGATGACGCAGAACCTGATCTCGCACCGCCTCGACCCGGGCGCCATGCCGCTCGTGCTGCAGTACAACAAGCGCGACCTGCCGCAGGTGCTGGAGGTCGAGGCGCTCGACCGGGCGCTCAACACCCGGCACACGGACGTGATCCCGGCCGTGGCCGTGCGCGGCGAGGGCGTGCTCGAGACGTTCGGGCTGATCCTGGCCCGCACCGTCCAGGACCTCGCCACCCGCTACGCGATCCTGGACGTCAAGGAGGCGGCCCCGGCCCGCCAGTGGGCGGAGCAGGCGCTCGTCGACCTCTTCGGGCGCACGCGCCTCGGCCCGGAGCCCGCCGAGCGAGCGGCGGGAGCTCCGCCACTTCCCCCGGCGCCGGGCCCGCCGGCCACGCAGACGGTCGTGCGCGTGTCGCCCGCGTCGACCCCGGAGGACGCCGCGCGCGGCCCCGGGGCCGACGCGCGGGCGGGCGAGCTCGTCGAGACCTACGCCGAGGCCTCGGCGCAGCTCGGCGCCGCCCTCACGGAGCTCCGCGAGGAGCGCGACCTCGCGCGCCAGCGTCTCGACGACCTGCGTCGCACCATGACGGCCGCGCAGGACCTGCTCTCGGGCAAGACGCTCGAGGCGGCCCTCGAGCCGGTGCTCGCGCGCATGGCACGGATCGCGGGCGTCGAGCACGCCGCGTTCTGGGTTCCCGAGCCCGAGCGGCCGCCGCGCGCGGCCGCGCTGCTCGGCCTCGCGGGCGAGCCCGTGCTCGCCTCGCCGGCGGCGCTGCGCCACGTGATCGAGAACGCGGCCCGCGGCGCGAAGCCCTGCTTCGCCTTCTCCGCCGAGAACCTCGACCTGGGCCAGGCGCTCGACCGCCCCGAGGGCCGCTTCGCGGCGCTACTGGCGGTGCCCTTCCGCACGCCCGCCGGGCTCCAGGGCATCGGCGTCTTCTACTACGGCGCCGACACCGCGCGACCGGGGCCCGACACGCTCGAGCACCTCGCCGAGATCCCGCGCGCGCTCGCGGTCGCGCTCGAGCTGGTCGCGACGCTCCAGACGGTGCGGGCCGCCGAGCGCGCGCTCGAGCTGGCGCTCGCCGGCAGCGCCTCGATCGGCGGGCTCGAGCACGTGGTGGGCTCGCTCGAGACGCTGCGAGACCGGCTCGGCGAGATCCGCGCCAACCCGGACGTGCCGCCCTGGTTCGCGGACCAGTACATGAAGCTCGCCCCGGCGCTGGCTTCGGCGCTCGGCGACTCGCGCTCGCTGCTCGCCTTCGGACGCGGCGAGATCCGCAAGGACACGGTGTACATCGAGGACCTGCTCGCGGAGCTGCGCACGCCGGACGTGGCGGTCGAGCTCGAGGCCGCGGCGGAAACGGTGGCCGCCGACGCCGTGCTGCTGCGTGTCGCGCTGCGCGCGCTCGCCGACGAGGTGCGCTCGCGCGCCGGCGCCAACACCGCGCCGCTGCTGATCCGCGTCGGGGCGTGGACGGACGGCGTGCGAGTGAGCGTGCGCTCGCAGGGCGAGGCCGCCCCTTCCGGGGCGGCGCTCAGCGCGGGCCTCGGGCTGGGCCTCGCCCGGCGCATCGCCGAGATGCACGGCGGCACGCTCGAGGACACCGGCGAGGGCGAGGTCGTGCTGATGCTGCCGGTCGCTTGAGCGAGCGGCCGCCGACCGGCTAGGGCTTTTTCTCCTCGCTGTCCTTGCGCAGCCACGCGAACAGCGAGAAGGCGGGCCGCTCCGAAGGCGCCGCCGCCTGGGCCTCGACCGCGGGCAGCGAGGGGTGCGAGTCCGAGGCCATGTCGTCGCTCTCGTCCTCGTCGTCGTCGCCGTCGTCGGTCGCGACAGCTCCCGCCTCGGAAGGAGTCCCGGCCGGCACGGGAACGCCGCTGCGGCGACCGCGACCACCGCGTCCGCGGCGTCGTCGCCCGGGCCGCCCGCCGTTGGCGTCGGCCTCGGCCGTGGTCGCCGCTTCGGGCTTGCGCTCGGAAGGCGCCGAGGACGTAGCCGCGGCCGCAGCCGCGACCTCCGCCGTCCCGCCCGTGACCCCTTCGGCGCGCGCCGCCGGCCCGAGGTCCTCGATCACGTAGCTGCCGGACTTCTGGTCCCGGCGCAGCATCACGATCCCGCGCCGCTGCGCGTCCTCGAGCAGGTGCGAGAAGGTGCGGAAGCCGTAGTAGCTCTCGTTGAACGAGGGCCGCTTGCGCTTCATGGTCTCCTTGACCATGGAGCCCCACAGCAGCTCCTTGTTCTCGCGCTGCAGCGCCACGACCGCGTCCACCACCAGTCCGAAGCAGTCCTGCAGCTTCTCGGTCAGCGAGCCGGTGATCGCCGGCATCGGCCGCTGCTGCACGCGGACGAGGTCCTCGTAGAAGAT
>CAZMRX010000564.1:0-3060 GCA_964568755.1 uncultured Acidobacteriota bacterium
GGTGGGCCTCGGCCAGGTCGGGCGCCAGCCGGACCGCGTCGCGCAGGCTGGCGACGGCGCCCTCGAGGTCGCCCTCCGCGAGGCGCCGCTTGCCGAGGTCCACCGCGAAGGTTGCGGCCTGCCGGTCGACCTTCTGCTGGTTGAGCCGCTCGGCCTCCGCCAGGGCGGCGGCGCTCCCCGGCCGATCGCCCTTGCGCAGCAGGACCTGGCCCAGGCTCAGGTGGGCCTCGGCCGAGCGCGGCTCGATGCGGATCGTCTCGCGGAACTGGGCGATGGCGCCTTCCGTGTCGCCCTGCTGGCGGAGCACCGTGCCGAGCAGGTAGTGGGCCTCCGCGTGCTCCGGCGCGCGCGCGAGAGTGGCGCGGCAGGCCGCCTCGGCTTCGCTCGCACGGTTGGTCTGCCACAGCAGCACGGCGAGCGTGTAGACAGGGTCGGGCAGCGTCGACTCGAGCGCCGCCGCGCGGCGCAGCGCCGCCTCGGCCTCGCCGAGCGCGTCCTTCTGCTTGAGCGCGAGGCCGAGGTTGTGGAAGGCCATGGCATTCTGCGGATCGCGGGCGGTCAGGTCCCGATAGACGGCGATCGCCGCGTCGAGCTCGCCCTTCTGCATCAGCGCGGCCCCGTGATTCAGCGCGAAGTCGGTGCGCTCGGGATGCTGCTGCGCCAGGGCGCCCAAGGTGGCGACGGCGGCCTCGGCCTGTCCGCCCTGCATCTGGGCCAGGCCGAGGGCGTTGCGCGCGTCGACGTCGCTTCGGTCCAGCTCGACCGCCTTCTCGAGCGCGGCCAGCGCAGAGGCGCGGTCGCCCCAGTCCGCGAGCGCGAGGCCGAGCTGCAGCTGCGCGGCCGCGAAGCCGGGAGTGCGCGCGACCACTTCGCGCAGCTCGGCCACGGCCTTCGGCACCTGGCCGGTGTCGCGCAGCGCCCGGCCCAGGTAGTAGCGCGCGCCCGCCTCCTGCGGCCGCAGCCCCACGGCGGCCTCGAGCGGTGCGATCGCCCCTTTCGCGTCGCCCGTCCACCAGAGGGTCGCGCCCAGGTGGTAGTGGGCATCGAACAGCTTCGGGTCGGCCAGGGTGGCGCGGCGGAACTCGACGAGCGCCTCCTCGGTGCGTCCCTGCCTTCCCAGCACGAAGCCGAGCCGGTCGTGCGCTTCGGCGAAGCCGGGGGCGAGACGCAGCGCCGCGCGGTAGGAGTCGGCGGCTGCTGCGAGGTCTCCGCCCTTCTCGTGCGCGAGGCCGGCCTCGAGCTGGCGGCGGGCGTCGATCGGGGCTTCGGCGCGAGCTCCGGCGACGCAGAGCGAGAGCAGCGCAGCAAGAGCCGGGCGGGCAGCGGACATCGGATTTCATGCTAGCACCCGGCCGATCCGGGTCGCGCGAGCCGCCCCCGGTTGACTGCCACGGTTAGAATCCAGGCTCCGTGACGCGCGAACGGACCTCCGGCGTCATCCTGCACCCCACATCGCTGCCCGGCCGCTACGGCATCGGCGACCTGGGCCCCGAGGCCTACCGCTTCGTCGACTTCCTGGCCGGTGCGAGGCAGGGCCTCTGGCAGGTGCTGCCCCTGGGGCCGACCGGCTACGGCGACTCGCCCTACCAGTGCTTCTCGGCCTTCGCGGGCAACCCGCTGCTCGTCAGCCTCGAGAGGCTCGTCGAGCAGGGGTGGCTTTCGCCGTCGGACCTCTCGGGCGCTCCCGCCTTCCCGGAGCGATCCGTGGACTACGAGGCCGTCGCCCGCATCCGGCTCCCACTCCTCGACCGCGCCCACCAGCGCTTCCGGAAGCGGGCCGGGCCGCGCGAGCGCCGTGCCTTCGCGTCCTTCTGCCGGAGGCAGCGAGCGTGGCTCGACGACTACGCGCTCTTCGCGGCGCTCAAGGACGCGCACGGGGGCCGGGCCTGGCCCGAGTGGGATCGCGATCTGGCGCGGCGGCGTCTCTCGGCTCTCGCAGGCGCCCGCCGGCAGTGGGCCGATGCGATCCAGAGCCGGAAGTTCGCGCAGTTCGAGTTCTTCGCCCAGTGGGCGGCGCTGCGGCAGCACGCCCACGAGCGCGGCGTCCGGATCATGGGCGACCTGCCGATCTTCGCGGCCCACGACAGCGCCGACGTCTGGGCGCACCGCGAGCTGTTCCACCTCGGCGAGGACGGCCAGCCCACGCACGTCGCGGGCGTCCCTCCGGACTACTTCAGCGCCACCGGCCAGCGCTGGGGAAACCCGCTCTACCGCTGGCCGGCGATGCGGAAGACCGGCTACCGCTGGTGGATCCGGCGCTTCCGGGCCGTGCTCGACCTCGTCGACGTGGTGCGCGTCGACCACTTCCGCGGGTTCGAGGCCTACTGGGAGATCCCCGCGTCGGAGCCGACGGCCATTCGCGGGCGCTGGGTGAAGGGGCCGGGGGCATCGTTCTTCCGCGCGGTCGAGGCGGCGCTCGGCTCGCTTCCCATCGTGGCCGAGAACCTGGGGGTGATCACCCCGGAAGTGGAGGAGCTGCGCACGCGCTTCGGCTTCCCTGGCATGGCGATCCTGCAGTTCGCCTTCGGCACCGATCCCCAGGGCCCGAGCTTCCGCCCCCACAACTACTCCCGCGACCTCGTGGTCTACACCGGTACGCACGACAACGACACCACCCGCGGATGGTGGACGAGCGCGGGCGCGGCGGACAGCACGCGCAGCCCCGAGGACGTGCGCCGCGAGCGCGACTTCTGCCGGCGCTACCTCGGCTTCGCAGGCGACGGCGAGGTGCACTGGGCCTTCATCCGCGCGGTGATGGCCTCGGTCGCGGACACCGCGATCGTGCCGCTACAGGACGTGCTCGGTCTCGGAAGCGAGGCGCGCATGAACCTGCCGGGGCGACCCACCGGCAACTGGCGCTGGCGTTTCCGGGCGGACGACCTCAGCGCGGAGCTGCAGGACCGCTTGGCGGAGCTGTCCCTGCTCCACGATCGCGCCCCCCGCAGCGATGGAGCGAAGGCGTGACGATGGAGGACCGACGAGCGATGGACAAGCCACGACTCGGCTTCTGGCAGATCTGGAACATGAGCTTCGGCTTCCTCGGCATCCAGTTCGGCTGGG
>CAZMRX010000565.1:0-3058 GCA_964568755.1 uncultured Acidobacteriota bacterium
CTGATCGCGCACTTCGGCGGGGACAGCTTCGCGGACGCCTTCGCGCGCATCGAGTGCCACTACTTCGTGAACGGGGCCTTCCTCAGGAGCGAGACGCAGCTGCTCGACGACGTGCCGAAGATCGCGCACCTGCCGGGCGTGATCGTGCAGGGGCGCTACGACGTGGTGTGCCCCGCGGCGAGCGCGTGGGCGCTTCACAAGCGCTGGACGAAGGCGAGGCTCGTGATCGTCGCGGACGCCGGCCACAGCATGAAGGAGCCGGGCATCCGCAGCGAGCTGGTGCAAGCGACCGACGACTTCGCCAACCTCTGAGGGACCGCGCTTGGCATTCCCGGAGACGCATCGCTCGGCCGTCCTGGCCGTTCGGAGCCGGGACGAGCACGAGCGCGCACGCGCGCTCGAAGCCGTGGTGGCGGCGTACTGGCGGCCCGTCTACCGCCACCTTCGCGTGCGCTGGAGCGCGCGCGACGCAGAAGCCGAGGACCTGGCGCAGGGCTTCTTCGCCGCGGCGCTCGAGAAAGGCTGGCTCGCGCGCTACGAGCCCGCGCGCGGGCGCTTCCGCAGCTACCTGCTCGCCTGCCTCGGGGCGTTCGTCGCCAACCAGCGGCGCGACGGCCGGCGCCTGAAGCGCGGCGGCGCGGCGACGCTCGTCCCGCTCGTGAGCGAGGACGCGGACGGCGAGACGCGCGAGCTGCAGCTCAGCGACGGCAGCGACCTCGAGGCGGAGTTCCAGCGCGAGTGGGCGCGCGGGCTGATCGCGCTCGGGGTGCAGGCGCTGCGCCAGCGCTGCCTGGGCACGAGCCGCGAGGTGGCGTTCCAGCTGTTCGAGCGCTACGACCTCGAGGACCAGGACGCGTCGGAGCGGCCGCGCTACGCGGACCTGGCGGCGGAGTTCTCGCTGCCGGTGACGCAGGTGACGAACCACCTGCACTGGGCGCGCCGCGAGCTGCGCCAGGCGGTGCTCGAGAGGCTGCGGGAGATCACGGCGAGCGAGGAGGAGTTCCGCTCGGAGGCGCGCGCGCTGTTCGGGAGCGAGCCACCGTGAAGACGCCCAGCGACGAAGCGCTCGACCGCCTGCGCGACGTGACGCAGTGGCCCGACCTCACCGGCACGCGCTACGAGCTGATCGGAGAGGTCGCGCGCGGCGGCATGGGGGTGGTGTACCGCGCGCGCGACCGCGAGCTCGAGCGCGACGTGGCGCTGAAGGTGATCGGCGCGGGCTCGGTCGACGCGGACACGGTGGTCCGGCTGCGGCGCGAGGCGCGCATCCTCGCGCGCCTCGAGCACCCGGGGATCGTGCCGGTGCACGACGTGGGCGAGCTGCCCGACGGGCGGGTCTTCTACGCGATGAAGCTCGTGTCCGGCAAGCGGCTCGACGAGCTGCTCGGGGACGGCCTGCCGCTGCGCGAGCGGCTGCGGCTGCTGCTGCGCATCTGCGAGCCGGTCGCCTTCGCCCACGCGCGCGGCGTGATCCACCGCGACCTGAAGCCCGAGAACGTGATGGTCGGGCCGTTCGGCGAGGTGCTGGTGATGGACTGGGGCGTCGCGAAGCACCGCGCCGAGCCGCCGGCCGCGGGCGCCGTCCCCGACGCCGCCCCGGGCTCGGCGCCGAACGCCACGGCGCACGCCACGGCGCACGGCACGATCGTGGGCACCCCCGCCTACATGGCCCCGGAGCAGGCGCGCGGCGAGGTCGAGCAGGTGGACGCGCGCTCCGACGTCTACGCGCTCGGCGCCATCCTCTACTTCATGCTCACGGGGCGCGCTCCCGGACGGCAGGCGGCCTCTCCCGAGGCGCCCACGCGCACCTGGGCGGGCCCGCGGCACGCGGGCGTCGCGCCGGGCATCGCCCCGCCCCGCGAGCTCGTGAAGGAGCTGCCGCGGCCGCTCGAGGCGATTTGCCTCAAGGCGCTCGCGCTCGAGCCCGAGCGTCGCTACGACGGGGCCTCGCAGCTCGCCGCCGACATCGGCCGCTTCCTCGAGGGCGAGCGCGTCAGCGCCTACCCGGAGGGCCTGCTCGGCCGCGCGCGCCGCTTCGCGAGCCGACACCGGACGCCGCTCCTGGTGCTGCTGGCCTACGTCGTGATGCGCGTGGTGCTGCTGCTCGTGGCGCGCGTCTAGCCTGCCCCGAGCTTCAAGAAGCCCGAGCCTCTTGCAAAGGAAAGCTCCGTGGAGGGGTAATAGGGTCAAAGCCGCCAAGTCCATTCAGGAGGAACAAGCATGAACAAGCCGCTCGTCGGCCTCGTCGTCGGGGGAATCGCGGGAGCCTTCGACGGGCTCACCGCGCTTGTCTCGGCGCCCGAGGTCGCGCCGCAGATCATGGGCATCATCGTCGGGTCGACGTTCAAGGGCGTGATCGTGGGCCTGATCGCGGGCTTCTTCGCACGAAAGGTGAGCTCGCTGCCGCTCGGCATCGCGGTTGGGCTCGCGGCGGGGTTGCTGTTCGCCTACCTGGTCGCGATGCAGCCGGACCCGGCCACGGGCAAGCACTACTACTGGGAGATCATGCTGCCCGGCAGCCTGGCCGGCGCGATCGTGGGCTACGCCACGCAGAAGTTCGGCAGGCGGCCGGGGGAGGCGCGCGCCTGACGTACTACCCCCGGGCGGGACGTCAGTAGCGCGACGGCTCCTCGGGGGACTCGAAGTTGAAGATGACCGTGTGCATGTGGCCGTCGGTCGTCGTCGAGTCCTTCTGCACCGGCTTGCCGTCCCGGATATCCGCCACCGCCTGCGCCGGCAGGTCGACCATGTGCGAGTGGCCGGCGACGGAGGCGATGTCGATGCGGACCGCGCCCCCAGCCTGCAGTTGGGCCGCGGTGATCACGGCCTGGTGGCCGTGGTTCGCGGACACCTGGCCGGTCTTCGAGCCTGGCGCCGGCGCCAGCGTGGTGGGCGAGCCGCCGGTCGGCGGGCCGTAGTCGTCGCCGGCGCCGCCGCCTCCTCCGCCGCCGCAGGCCGACACCGTGACCGAGACCCCCGCCAGGAAGGCGAGGCTCGCCTCCTGCGCGAACTGCCGGCGATTGAGCTTCCGCATCGCATCCTCCTCCGGATCGCGGGC
>CAZMRX010000566.1:0-3044 GCA_964568755.1 uncultured Acidobacteriota bacterium
CGGAGCCAGCGACGGTCCTCCTCCAGGGCTCCGCGCGCGCGAGCGGACTCGCCCGCGTCGAGAAACGTCGTGCTCGAGAAGCGGACGTCCAGGGTCTCGAGCGACAGCACGCCCGCCCGCAGTCCCGGGCGGATCCACTCGCGGTCGCGAGGCTCCATTCGGGCGTACTTCGACACCGCAGCGTCGTTCGGCTCGAGGAACCAGGCCACCACGTCGGAGGCGAGCGCGATGCGCGCCAGGCGCTCGTCCCAGCCAACGGGCAGCGTCGCAATGCTGGGCGAGATCGGGTCGAGGTAGTAGCCGTGCGCCGCCTCGAACGGACTCCCTTGCCCGAGCGCGCCAGCGAGCTCGAAAATGCGCGGCGGGTCGTGCTTCGAGTAGGCATCGACGTCGATCGACGCCGCCATGCGGGCGGGGACCTCTCCGGTGTAGCCCAGGACCGCGAGGCTTCCGAGGACGACGTAGTCCGTCTCCCCGCTGAGCTTGCGTGCCTCCTCGAAGAGCCGCGCGAGGTCCTCGCGTCTCACGGAGCCTTTGTCCCGAGAGCGAACGACCAGGGCGTGTTCTGGAACAGAGCATCCTCCCAGTCGCCCGGGTCCAGGAGCGCCGCGGCCACGCGCTCGACCGGGCCGGACAGCAGGAGCCGCCAGCGCGAGACGTAGTGGTCGCTGCACAGCCGCTCGCGCTCCCAGCGATCGACGCCGGCCCGTGCGCGCCGCACGAGCGCGGTGGCGCGGTCGGGGCGGGACGCCAGCAGCTGCGCGGCGAGCCGGGCGTGAGCCAGCCGTCGCTCCAGGCGCTTGGCCCGCGCGGCCTCGCGCGCCAGCCGCGCCTCGAAGCTGGCGGGCCCGCCGGCCGGCAGGGCCGCGAGCTCCAGGCCGAGCGCGGCGCACAGGCTCTCGAGCGTGCCCGCCCGGACGTCCTGGTCCGTGCCGCCCTCGAGACGCGCGATCGTGACCCGACTGGTCCCGCTGCTGTCGGCGAGCGCGGCCTGGCTGAGCCCCTTCTCCCGACGAGCCCGCTTGAGCTGCTCGCGCAGCGCCTTGTATCTCATACGGCCTATAGTATCAGATACGATACACAGGCCACAGCGGCTTCCGACGAGTGGGGTTAGACTGCGGCGATTCAGGAGAAGGAGCCTTCGAAGATGCGATCCCGATTCGCGATCCTGGTGCTGGTGGGCGCGGCGTTCGCGGGAGGCTGTCGGCGCGCGGAAACGCCGGCGCCGTCCCCCTCGCCGACGGCGGCCGTGGCCGCTCCCGTGCCCTCGCCGACAGCGACCGTGGCCACTCCTGCTGCGTCGCCGCGCCCCGCGCTCCTCGACCCGTCGCGCGCCGCCGAGCGGGCGCCCGCCCAGTTCCGGGTCGCGTTCGAGACGACGAAGGGCCGCTTCGTCGTCGAGGTCACGCGGGCGTGGGCTCCGCAGGGAGCCGACCGCTTCTTCAGCCTCGTCCGGGCCGGCTACTACGACGGCGTCGCCTTCTTCCGGGTGATCGAGAACTTCATGGTCCAGTTCGGGATCCACGGCGATCCGGCGGTCAGCGCGGTGTGGCGGGAGGCGCGCATCCCCGACGACCCCGTCACCCAGTCGAACAAGCGCGGGATGGTGACCTACGCGACCGCAGGCCCGGGCACGCGGACCACCCAGCTCTTCATCAACTTCCGGGACAACACGGGCCTCGACGGACAGGGGTTCGCCCCCTTCGGGAAGGTGATCGAGGGCCTGTCCGTCGTGGACTCGCTCTACTCGGGCTACGGGGAGGGGGCTCCTCGCGGCATGGGCCCGGACCAGGGCCGCGCCCAGGCCGAGGGCAACAGCTACCTCAAGGGCTCTTTCCCGAAGCTGGACTTCATCAAGACGGCCCGCGTCGTGACGCCGTAGATCCGCGATAGGATCGCGGCCGAGGCCGGTTCGCCTGGAAGGAGGAGAGACGTGAGCATCTCTCGTCGCGCGTTCCTGGGGGCCGCCGCTCTCAGTCCCCTCGCCGTCACCAGCGTCGCCGCGCCCGGGAAGCTCCCGACGCGCGCCTTTGGCAGCACGGGCGTCCAGGTCCCGCTGCTGGCCTTCGGCTGCGGCACCCGCTTCATGTCCTACAAGGACGACGACGAGGCCGTGGGCGTCCTGTCCCGAGCCATCGACCTCGGCTTCACCTACATCGACACCGCCAACAACTACGGCAACGGCAAGAGCGAAGAGCGCGTGGGCCGCCTGATGCCCGCCCGCCGCGGCGAGGTCTTCCTCCAGACCAAGATCGCCGCGCGCAAGGGGGACGAGGCGCGGCGGCAGCTCGAGGCGAGCCTGAAGCGCCTGCAGACCGATCGCCTGGACGTGCTCCACATCCACGCCCTGCAGAGCCTCTCCGACCTCGCCGCCGTCGAGGCGCCGGACGGGGTGCTGAAGGTCGTCCAGCAGGCCCGCGACGAGAAGCTCACGCGCTTCATCGGCATCACCGGCCACGCGGACCCGGCGTCGATGCAGGCGGCGCTCGAGCGCCACGACTTCGACTGCGTGCAGATGGCGCTGAACGTCGCGCGCGCGCGCATGGAGTTCGACGGCAAGGGGCCCCAACCCGTCCCGATGAAGGATGCGAGCTACGAGGCGCTCGCCCTCCCGGTGGCCGTGAAGAAGAAGATGGGCATCATCGCCATGAAGGTGTTCGGCCAGGATCGGCTGATGGACACAGCCGCGCCGGAGAAGCTGCTGTACTACGCGCTGTCGCTCCCGGTCAGCCTGGCGACCGTGGGCATGCCCCGGCCCGAGCTGCTCGACCGCAACGCGGCGCTCGCGCGCTCGTTCGCCCCCCTCGGCGACGTCGAGATGCAGTCGCTGCGCGCGGCGGTGGGGGAGTCGAAGCGCCAGCAGCTCGCGCAGTTCTTCGCCCACCACCACGACGCGTAGCGTCCTCACGCCTCCATCTTCCGAACGACTTCGAGACGCGGCCGGTGAACACGCGGAGAGCGGCTCCCGCGACTGCCTCGCGCTACTCGACGGCTCCGCGTTCCCGCAGCAGGGCCACGGTTCTTCGCTGGGGCGGGCCGCCGAA
>CAZMRX010000567.1:0-3029 GCA_964568755.1 uncultured Acidobacteriota bacterium
CGCTTCGACGGCGAGGAGCAGGACCCGCGCACCAACTACTTCGAGCTGGGGCTGCAGAACTCGCGCGGCTTCCGCGCGCTCAAGGTCTGGCTCGGCCTGCGGCAGGCGGGCCGCGCCGGCTACCGGGCGATGATCGGGGACGACATCCGCCTCGCCCGCGAGCTCTACGCCGCGGTCGCCGCCCACCCGCGGCTCGAGGCGATGACCCAGAGCCTGAGCATCGCGACCTTCCGCTACGTGCCCGAGGGCCTCGCACCCGGCAGCGAGAACAGGCTCGAGTACCTGAGCCTGCTCAACGAGGAGCTGCTCCACCGGCTGAAGGCGAGCGGCGAGGTCTTCCTCTCGAACGCCGTGGTCCACGGCGCTTTCGCGCTGCGCGCCTGCATCGTCAACTTCCGGACGACGCTCGCGGACGTTCGGGCGGTTCCCGGCGTCGTCGCGCGCCACGGTGAGGTGGTCGCCCGCGCGCTGCGCGGGCGTTAGCCTTCCGGGGGGCGCTCTTCCGCCGCGCCCCCCGGGCCCCCCGGGGCGGAGCGTTATTCGTCGTCGTCGCCGAAGAAGAACAGGTGCGCGCAGCGCTGGCTGCAGAAGATCCGGCCGTACTCGCGCCGCCCGCAGTCCATGCAGACCCACTTGAAGCAGATCGGGCACTTCTGCAGCGACGTCTCTTCCTCGCTCTTCTGGCAGTTGACGCAGGTCGTAGGCACGGATGCGTGCGAAAGTATAGCACCCGGCCCGGGACCGGGCCGGTTTCGTAGTATGCTGACGGGCCCCCGGAGGCGGTCCGGCCTCCGAGAGCCACCCGTGGCGGTGTAGCTCAGTTGGTTAGAGCACGCGGCTCATATCCGCGGCGTCCGGGGTTCGAATCCCTGCACCGCCACCAACCTGCCTCTCGTGGAGGCCCGATCGCATGAGGATGTCGTTCCTCGTCGCGGCCGTCGACCGGGCCCTCCGGGCAGAAGGCGTCCCGGCGCGCGGCGACGCGCTGGTGGTGGGGCTCTCGGGCGGGGCCGACTCGACGGCCCTGACCGACGTGCTCGCCTCGCTGCAGCGTCGCCACGGCTTCCGGCTGGTCGCCGCGCACCTCGACCACGGCCTGCGGGCGGGTTCCGGCGACGACGCCGCCTTCTGCCACGCGTTGTGCGAGAGGCTCGGCGTGCCGTTCCGAGGCGGCACCGCGCCGGTGCGCGCCCGCGCGCGGCGCGAGAAGGGCGGGCTCGAGCAGGCCGCGCGCCTCGAGCGCTACTCGTTCCTGCGCCGGGTGAAGGACGACGAGGGCGCCGCCTGGATCGCGATCGCCCACACGCAGGACGACCAGGCCGAGACGCTGCTGCTGCGCCTGCTGCGCGGCGCCGGCGCGAGCGGTCTCGCGGGCATGCGGCCGGCCAGCGGCGACCTGGTGCGGCCGCTCCTCGCCGTCCCGCGCGCCGGTGTTCTCGAGCACCTGCGAGCCCGAGGGCTCGCCTGGCGCGAGGACCCCTCGAACGCGGACCCCGCGCACCTGCGCAACCGGGTGCGCCACGAGCTGCTGCCGTACCTGGAGCAGCGCTTCAACCCGCGCATCCGCGAGGCGCTCGCCCGGACCGCGGGCCTCCTCGCCGACGAGGCCGCCTACGTCGGGGGCCAGGCGGAGGCGCTCGTCGCGGGCATCGGGAGCCCGGAGGGCGGCGCCCTCGTGCTGGACCGCCTGCAGCTGGCTGGGGCGCCCTTGCCCGTGGCCCGCGCCGCGGTACGCCTGGCCCTCCAGCGAACGGGCGGCCTGGCCGGCATCGACCGCGGGCACGTCGACCGCGTGCTCCAGGTCGCGCAGTCGGGAGCGCCCGCGGGCCGGCGGCTGCTCCTTCCCGGCGGGCGGGAAGCCCGCTTCACTCACCGCCAGCTCCGGCTCGAAATGCGTGCCATCCGGGGCACGAAAGCCGTATCATCGTCCCGGACGAAGCCATGAGAGACAAGATCTCTGTCCTGTACTCGGAGGAGCGGATCGCCCGGCGCGTGGCCGAGCTGGGCGAGGAGATCACCCGGGCTTTCGAAGGTCGGGAGATCTGCGTCCTGGGCCTGATGAAGGGCAGCCTGGTGTTCATGGCCGACTTGATCCGGAAGATCCCGCTCGACCTGACCGTCCACCTGGTCCGCGTCACCTCGCACCGCGAGCAGGCGCGCGGCAGCGTCCAGACGGAGATCGTCTACTCGACCGCCGTCCCGCTCGAGGGCCGCGACGTGCTGCTGGTGGACGACATCGTGGACACCGGGATCACGCTCAGCTACCTGCTCGCCCACATCCACGAGCACGGCCCGAAGAGCCTCAAGGTCTGCTCGCTGATCGACAAGCCCGAGGCCCGCAAGATCGACGTCCATCCCGACTGGACCGCCTTCCCCGTCCACGAGCCGCTGGCCGACCAGTTCATGGTCGGCTACGGGCTCGACTGGATGGAGCGCTTCCGGGGGCTCCCCTACATCGGGACGATCCCCCGGCCCGCCCGCACGAGCCCGCCGCAGGAGTAAGCTAGGATTAGAGATTCCCCCCGGTGCCGCCGGAGGGAGTGGGGCGGTCGGGGCACCGTCCGGAGGCTTTCAGTGAACGCTACGTTCAAGACCGTGATGCTGTGGATGTCGCTGCTGGTCGTCGTCTTCCTGGCCTGGCACTTCGCCCAGTTCCAGAAGCGCGAGACGCCGATGAAGTTCAGCGAGTTCATGGCCCAGGTCGAGGCCGGCCAGGTGCAGGACGTCACCGTCACCGGCAACGAGATCAAGGGCCACACCGTGAGCCGCGAGGCGTTCCGCACCTTCGCCCCGCTCGGCTACGACAAGCTCACGGACCGCCTGCTCGCCAAGAGCGTGGTCGTGACCTACCAGCCCGACACCACCCCGACCTGGGCCAACATGCTGATCTCCTGGGCCCCGTTCCTGCTGCTGATCGGCTTCTGGGTGTTCTTCATGCGCCAGATGCAGAGCGGCGGCAACAAGGCGCTCTCGTTCGGCAAGTCGAAGGCGAAGCTGCTCGCGAGCCAGCAGAAGAAGGTCACGTTCAA
>CAZMRX010000568.1:0-3026 GCA_964568755.1 uncultured Acidobacteriota bacterium
GCATCACGCCGAAGAGCAGCAGCACCAGGATCCCGCCCACGTAGACGAGCAGCTGGGTGGCAGCCAGGAAGTCAGCGCCCAGCAGCACGTAGAGCCCGGCCACGCCGAAGAACGTGACGAGCAGGGCGAAGGCGCTGTAGATCAGCGTGCGCGACAGCACGACCACGGCGGCCGAGGCCACGGTGAGCGTCGCGAAGATCCAGAAGACGACCGCCTCGCCGCTCATCTCAGGCTCCGGCCGGGCTCGCCGGCGGTGTCTGCGGGGGAGCGGCGGGAGGCGCTTGCGGTGTCGGTGGTGGCGCGGCCCCGCCGGGGGCCGCGGGCGCCGCGGCCGGCCCGGCCTTCTTCTTCGGGTCTTCGGTCAGGAACTTCGCGTCCTTCTTCGCGAAGCGGTAGAGGTGCTCGGTCAGGTTCCCGGTCGCGAACTCGTAGTCCGGCGTCATGTACAGGCAGAAGGTCGGGCACGGGTAGGTGCAGAGGTTGCAGTAGCAGCACAGCGACATGTCGATGTCGAACACCGACACGTGGAGCTTGATCGGCTGCCCGCTCGCGGCCCACGCCGGCGGGGCGTCGGCCGGCCGCTTCTCGGTCTTGAGCGAGATGCAGTTGACCGGGCAGGCGCGCACGCACTGGCCGCAGCCGATGCAGTCCTCGTAGTTCATGAACAGGCGCATCCGGCTCTTCGGCGGCAGCGGCCACTTCACGCTCGGGTACTGCAGCGTCACCGACCGCGTGAACAGGTGGCGCCAGGTGATGCGCATCCCCACCAGCACGGTGTAGAAGCCGAACCAGACTTCCTGGAGCCAGCGGGTCATCGCGCCACCTGCGAGGCGGGGGCGGCGCCGCCGGTGTAGGCCAGCTCGCGCGCCCGGCGCCTGTTCCACTGGAATGCGCGGAGCATGACGACGGTGAGGAGCGCCACCAGCACGAGCGTGAGCGGCCAGCCGACGTAGCGGTCCCAGGGGAAGCCGGAGGCGGTGGCCGGCCACAGCACGAGGCCGCCCACCAGCACCACCAGCACCAGCGCGATCGGCAGCAGCACCTTCCAGGCGATGTACATCAGCTGGTCGACGCGCGAGCGCGGCAGCGTCCAGCGCAGCCACATCATCACGAACACCAGCGACCAGGCCTTGAACCACAGCCAGAACCAGCCCATCGGCACCGGCCCGATCTGCTGCAGCACCGGGAGCGGGGCGAGGTAGCCGCCGAGGAACAGCACGGTGATCACCGCCGAGGCCACGAACATCTCGGTGTACTCGGCCAGGAAGAACAGCGAGAAGAAGAAGCCGCTGTACTCGGTGTGGAAGCCGGCCACGAGCTCGCTCTCGGCCTCCGGGATGTCGAAGGGCGCGCGGTTGGTCTCGGCGAGCGCCGCCACGAAGAAGCACACGAAGGCGACCGGCATGATCGGGAAGTAGCGGAACAGGAACCAGTTCGAAAGCCCGCCCGCCTGCGCGAGCGTGAGGTCCTGGAGCGAGAGGCTGCCCACGATCATCACCGGGATCAGGATGATCAGCAGCGAGGGGATCTCGTAGGAGACGATCTGCGCCGCCGAGCGCATCGCGCCGAAGAGGGCGTACTTGTTGTTGGAGGCCCAGCCCGCCATGATCAGCCCGACCGTCGAGATCGCCGAGACGGCGCTCACGTAGAAGATGCCGACGTTCAGGTCGGCCGGCTGCAGCCGAGCGCCCCACGGGATCACCACGAACGGCAGGAAGGCGCCCACGTTCACCAGCAGCGGCGCCACCACGAACAGCTTGCGGTCGACCCCGCGCGGGTAGATCGCCTCCTTGAACAGCAGCTTGATCGTGTCGGCGATCGTCTGCAGGACGCCGTAAGGGCCCACCCGCATCGGCCCCAGGCGGTCCTGCATGAAGGCGGAGATCTTGCGCTCGGCGTAGACGTAGAGGATCGGGCCGAGGGACATGAAGGTGAAGCAGGCGAGCGCGGGCAGCCCGGCCGTGAGCGCGAAGATCGCCCAGCTCGGCCAGCCCGCGATCGCGGGGAAGAGCTCGACGAGAATGGCGTAGGTCGCGTCCATCAGCCCCTCAGCGGTCGATCTCCCCGAGCACGATGTCCAGGCTCCCGATGAGCGCGATCACGTCGGCGATCATCATGCCCTTCGCCAGGTGGTGGAAGACGCTCATCGCGGTGAAGCACGGGCTCTTGACCTTGACCCGGTACGGGTTGATGTTGCCGTCGGACACCAGGTAGTAGCCGAGCTGGCCGCGCGGCGCCTCGCTGCGGAAGTAGATCTCGCCCTTGGGCGGCTTCACGCGCTTCGGCACCTTCTCGTGGACGTCCGCCTTCTCCATCTTCTCGAGCCGGTCGAGCGCCTGGTGGATGATCTTCGCGCTCTCGCGCATCTCGACCACGCGCACCCAGTTGCGGTCGAAGCACGAGCCCAGCGACCCGTACTGGCCCTTGCCGATGCAGACCTCGAAGTCGTAGCTCTCGTAGCCGCTGTAGGGGAAGTCCTTGCGCAGGTCGCGCGGGACGCCGCTGCCGCGCAGGTTGGGGCCCGTGAGGTCGTAGGAGATCGCGAGCTCGGGCGAGCACACGCCGACCTCCGCGAGCCGCCTCACGAAGATGCGGTTGTGGATGATGAGGTCGAGCAGCTCCGGGTAGGTCACCGCGTCGAACTCGCGCAGGAAGTCGCGCGTGGCGCGGATGAAGCCGTCGGGCAGGTCGTGGCTGACGCCGCCCACCCAGTTGTAGTTGTAGAGCAGGCGCGCGCCGCAGGTCCACTCGAACAGGTCGAGGATCTTCTCGCGGTCCCGCAGCAGGTGCAGGAACGGCGTGAAGGCGCCGATGTCCATGGTGTAGGTGCCGACCGCGACCGCGTGCGAGGCGATCCGCTGCAGCTCGGCCATCAGCACGCGGATCGTCTGCACGTAGGGGCTCGGCTCGATGCCGAGCAGCTTCTCGACGGCGAGCGCGAAGCCGAGCGTGTTGCCCATCGCCGCCACGTAGTCCATGCGGTCGGTGTAGGGCATGACGCCGGGATAGTCGACGTTCTCGCAGTG
>CAZMRX010000569.1:0-3013 GCA_964568755.1 uncultured Acidobacteriota bacterium
TCACGCGCATCCGGAGCTCCTGCCCCTTCAGCGCGTCGAGGTTGCGGACCGGCCGCACGTCCACCTGCGAGCCGGGCAGGAAGGCGCGCACGCCGATGTCGACGGCGAGGCCGCCCTTGACCCGCTCGATCACGCGGCCCACGACGACGCGGCGCTCCTGGTAGGCGCGCTCGACGTCGTCCCAGACCTTCATCTTCTCGGCTTTTTCCTTCGAGAGCACCACGTAGCCGTCGCGGTCCTCGGTCTTCTCGATCAGCACGTCGACCGAGTCGCCGGCCTTGACCACGATCTGCCCGGTCTCGTCGCGGAACTCCTCGAGCGCGATCATGCCCTCGGACTTGTAGCCGACGTCGACGATCACCTCGGACTCGGAGACCCGCAGCACGACGCCCCGCACCACCTCGCCCTCGGCGAAGTTGCGGAAGCTGACGTCGTACATGTCGAGGAGCTTCTCGTACTCCTCGGGGTCGAACCCGGGCTCGGTGGGCTCGTCTTCGGGCGGCGGGGCGGATGCGCTGGCGCGCGCGATGGGGGCGGCGGTCTTGTGGGTCTTCTCGGTCTCCGGCATGAGTGGGACTTGTGTCCTCCAGCTTTCTCGAGATTTGTCCGGCGGGGGGAGGCGGCACGCCCTTTCAGGGCGGGTCCGGCACCGTCCACGGCCAAACGCGAAATAGTAAGCGGGTCAGTGCGATGCTGTCAAGGACGAGGGCTTTGCGAGGAGGCGCTCGGCCGTGGCGACGAGGGCCTCCAGGGTCGAGGGCGTCGCCACTCCCCGCACGTCCAGCCCCAGTGCCCTGGCCGTGGCCTCCGTCGTCGGACCGATCACCGCGACGGGGAGGCCGGTCGCCCGGCCTCCCGCAGCCCGGGCGAAAGCCTCGACGGCCGAAGGAGATGCGAAGAGGGCCAGGTCGAAACCCTGCTCCAGGCAGCGGGCCACGGCCGCGTCCAGACCCGGGGGCTCGATGGTCGCGTAGGCCGCCACGACCTCCACCTCAGCCCCCTGGCGGCGAAGCCCCTCGGCCAGCGTGTCGCGAGCGAGCGTGGAGGTGGGCAGCAGGACGCGCTTGCCGGCCATGTTGCGCTGGGCGAACGCCGCCAGGAGGCCCTCGGCGCGGTACTCCTTCGGCTCGAGCGACACCACGTCCTCGGGGAACGAGGACCGCAGCGCGAGGGTGGTGGCCTGCCCCACGCTCGCGATCCGCGCGTGCTCGGACAGGCGCGGGTAGAGACCGAGCACCGCCAGGCGCGTGAGTACCGCGGCGACGGCATTCGGGCTCGTGAGCACGATCCAGTCGTACCGGTCGAGCGCGCCCAGGGCGGCGTCGAGCGGCCCGGGGTCGTCGGGCGGCGCGGTCTCGATCGCGGGCACCTCCAGCACCGTCGCGCCGCGCTCCCGGAGGCGGTCCACCAGCGTCGCGGACTGGCCGGGACGGCGGGTCACCACGATGCGGCGGCCCTCGAGTGATGCCACGCGTCAGCCCCCGATGAGCGCCCGGGCGCCCTGGGCCAGGAGCTCGTCGGCGACCGCGCCGCCGAGTGCCACGGGATCGTCTCCGCTCCGCTCGGCGCGCAGCATGCCGCGGCCGTCGGCCGACGCGACGAAAGCCACGAGCTCGAGCCCGGTCGCGGATGCGGATGCGTGTGCGCCGAGGGGCACGTTGCATCCGCCCCCGAGTGCCGCCAGGAACGTGCGCTCGGCCGAGACCGCCCGGGCGGTGGCCGGGTGGTCGAGCGCAGCCACCGCCTCGCGCACCGCGCGGTCGCCCTCGCGGCATTCGAGCGCGATCGCGCCCTGGCCGGGCGCCGGCACGAAGCGGCGCGGGTCGAGGGCTTCGGTGACCTCGCCGGCCCGGCCGAGACGGGTGAGCCCGGCCATCGCCAGCAGGATCGCGTCGAAGCGACCCTCGCGCAGGCGTCGCAGCCGCGTGTCGACGTTGCCGCGCAGGTCCTGCAGCGTCACGTCCGGACGCAGCGCGGCGACGAGAGCCCGCCGCCTGAGGCTCGTCGTCCCGACTGTCGCCCCCGGGCGCAGCCCGGCGAGCCCCGGCCCGCTCGACACGAGCGCGTCGCGCGGGTCGGCCCGCTCGAGGATCGCGCTCAGCACCAGCCCGGGCGGCAGCGCCGTCGGGACGTCCTTGAGCGAGTGCACGGCGAGGTCCACCTCGCGCGCCACGAGCGCCTCCTCGATCTCCTTCAGGAAGGCGCCCTTCCCCCCCACCGACTCGAGGCGCTTGTCCTGCATCAGGTCGCCGGTCGTGGCGATGACGCGGAGCGAGACCTCGTGCCCGAGCGACTCGAGGCGGGCCTTGACGTGCTCGGCCTGCCACAGCGCGAGCGCGCTGCCGCGCGTTCCGATCCGGATCGCGCTCACAGGTCGAACAGCCGGCGCACGATGCCCACGTGGTCGGCCTCGCCGTGACCCGCCAGCTCCTTGAGGCGCACGGTCGGTGCGTGCAGCAGCTTGTTGACGATCGCCGAGGTCGCGGCCTCGAGCGCCTTCTCCTGATCGGGCGTGAGCGGTCCGAGCCGGCCGCGCGCCTTGTCGATCTCGGCGCGGCGGATCTCGTCGGCGCGCTTGCGCAGCTCGACGAGCAGCGGCACCACCTCGAGCGAGCGGCGCCACTCGATGAAGTCCTGGACCTCCTGCTCGACGATCGTCTCGGCCGCGGCGGACTCCTTCTTGCGCTCGCGCAGGTTGGCAGTCGCCACCTGCTGCAGGTCGTCGATGTCGTAGAGGAACACACCTGCGACCTTGCCGGCGTCCTCGGCGATGTCGCGCGGAACCGCGATGTCGATCAGGAACAGCGGCCGGCCGTGGCGCGCCGCCTGCGCGGCCTCCACGTCCTCGCGCAGCACCACGACTCCCTGGGCGCCGGTGCCGCTGATCACGATGTCCGCCCGGGCGAGCTCCGAGCGCAGCGCCTCGAACGGCGCCGCCCGCCCGCCGAGGCTGTTCGCGAGCTGCTCGGACTTCTCGAAGGAGCGGCCGCCCAGCACCGGCGCGCGGGCGCGG
>CAZMRX010000570.1:0-3002 GCA_964568755.1 uncultured Acidobacteriota bacterium
GACCTTGATCGCGGGGATCCGCTCCGGGGACATGCCTGAGGATAACTCGAACCCGGCCGCTACCCGTGGCTCTCGGCCGTCGCTCGGCTGGGGGCCATCGTCTGCCGCGGCGGTCCCGTGGCTAGCCGAACGTCAGGGGGTTGCCGGCGGAGTCGACGGTGCCGCGGCACAGGCTCTCGTAGACTTCCCAGCCGGCGCGGTAGGCGCGCTCGAGCACGACTGTCTTGTAGCGGCCCGAGGGCTTGCCGGCGTGGTTGCCCTTGCGGCGGCGGTACACCTGCGCCGGCACCACCTCGCCGGTGAAGGGCTCGACGTAGACGGTGTCGCGCGGCAGGTGGGTCGACTCCTTCGAGTCGAGCAGCTGGATGTCGTCCTCGGTCAGACCCTCGACCAGCATGCCGACGACCACGTCGCTCGGGCTCGGCTCGAGGTTCAGCACCCCGCCGTTCCACTCGGGGCGGAACACGTTCCAGATGCGCCGCCAGCCGGGCAGCCGCGCCGGCCGCAGCGTCACGGCGTCCGCTCGCTCGCCGAGCGCCTCGTGCAGGCCCTCGAGCGACATCAAGGATCCGTAGGCGAAGAGGTTCAAGGCCGGCTCACGTCTCCCTGCTCGACGGGTGCGCCCTTGACCTTCGTCCCCGCGGGCTTTGCCCTCGCGGGGGCCGCGACGGGCGGCAGCGGCTTGCGCGGCAGCAGCTCGTCACGATTCGCAGCCGTGTAGGCGAAGGTCGCGATCACGACCGCGGCCTGCATCAGGTCGTCCCGCTGCAGCCGGTCGTACACGTCCATGTCGGTGTGGTGCGTCCCGAAGAAGCTGCCGTTCGAGTACTCGATCGGGTCCTGGATGAACTGGAAGCCCGGCAGGCCGACCGAGTCGAATGCCTGGTGGTCGGTGCCGCCGGTGTTGCGCATCGACACGCGCGTCGCCCCCAGGTCCTCGACCGCGGCCATCCACGCCTCGAAGACGGGCTTCATGGCCGCGTTCTCCTGCAGGTAGACGCCGCGGATCCGGCCGGTGCCGTTGTCGAGGTTGAAGTACGCCGACAGCTTCGCGTGGCCGGGCTTGAGCGTCATCGGCGCGGGCGCCTCGCTCCGCAGGAACGCCGGCATCTCGTCGCCCCCCGTCTCGGCCGGCTGCGGCCGCGAGGCGAAGTGCTCGGACACGTGCGCGCGCGAGCCGAGCAGCCCCTGCTCCTCCCCGCCCCACAGCCCGATGCGAATCGTGCGGCGCGGCTTGATCCCGGTCGCCTTCAGGATCCGCATCGCCTCCATCATCACGGCCGAGCCCGCGCCGTTGTCGGTCGCGCCCGTGCCCGGGTGCCAGGAGTCCAGGTGCGCGCCGATCATCACCAGCTCGCCCTTGCCGTCGCTGCCGGGGAGGTCGGCCACGACGTTGTAGCCGCTCGTGTCCTCCTCGTGGAACGTGGCCTTCACGTCGAGCTCGACCTCGACCTCGAGCTTGCGCTCGAGCAGCCGGGCCACGCGCGACCACTGCGCCGCCGAGACGACGAGCTGCGTGACCGCCTGCGGGTCGCCCGGCTTGCGCGACCCGCCGCCGCCGAGCCGCAGCACGTTGGCGTCGCGCTCGGAGGGCTCGACGACGGCGAGCGGCTTCTCGGCCGCGTACAGCTTGTCGAGCGCCTGGCTGATCCGCCGCCGCCGCAGGAAGGCCTCGCGGTCGAAGGGCGGCCCGCCGGGGCCGCGCGCGGCGCGCGCGCCCGCCACCTCGTACCTCTCGAGCTCGTCGAGCTCCTTCTCGCTGTAGCGCTGGAAGACGCCGCGCTCCTCCGGGGACTTGAGCTCGCGCGGCTCGCCGGCCCACACCACGAGGCCGCCGAGCTTGCCCCTCCACTTCTCGACGTCCGCCTCGGTCTCGACCCGGAGGCGCAACACCTTGCCGCGCACGCTGCCGTTCGTCCCGGCGGTCCAGGCCTTCGGGATCGCCACCAGCGGGAACGTCACGGGCGCCACCACGTGGGCGGAGCTGCGCTCGAAGCTCCAGCCGCGGCCGAACGGGAAGGGCTCCAGGTGCGCGTGCGCGAGCCCCCAGGCCTCGAGCTGCTGGCGCGCCCACTCGGCCGCCTTCTTGTACTGCGGCGAGCCGCTCAGGCGCGGTCCGTGCACGTCGGTGAGCTGGGCAGCCGTCTCCATCACCTGCGAGCGCCTGAAGCCTTCGTCGCGGATGCGACCGATCGCCTCCCACTCGAGGTTCTCGGCGCCGAAGCCGGGGACGGCGGCGCACGTCAGCAGGGAAGCGGCGAGGAGGTGGCGGCTCATCGGAGGGCTCCGTCGCGGGTGGGTGGCTCGCGGGTAGTCATTCGTACGGCGGCGCCCGCATCATAACCCGCCCGGCGGCCCGCGATGAGCACGAGCGCCGCGAGCGCCGCTCCCGCCAGCGCGTCCGTGGCGTAGTGGAACTGACAGTAGACCGTGGCGAGCGCCAGCAGCAGCGCCAGCGGAACGAGCGCCATCCCCAGCCGCGGCAGGCCGCGCCACGCGCAGCACGCGGCCACGAGCGCCGCGGCCACGTGCGACGAGGGAAACGCCGTGCCCCACGCCGAGCCGCCCTCGAGCAGGCGCCGGGTGAAGACGGCCAGCGGAGCCGCGGTCGCCGCGTTCTCGGCGGACGCGAACAGGTAGCGCGGTCCGGCGACGGGGAACGCGAGGAAGACCGCGTAGCACACGTAGAAGGTCGTCATCGTCAACAGCAGCGTGACGCGGGCGGCGGAGCGACGGCCGGCGAGCCAAAGGCCCACGGGCGCCGCCACCAGGATCCCGTAGTACGACAAGTAGGCGGCGTGCATCAGCGTGCTCCACGCGGGCGACGGGAACGCGCGGATCCACGCGAGCGAGGGCTGCATGCCGAAGAGCGCCTGCTCGACGCGCTGCACGAGCGCGTCGTGCGACACGCCCTGCGCCTGGTTCACGAGCCCGACGTGGGTGTAGAGGCCGAGGGTGAGCGCCAGCGGGTAGAACTCGGCGAGGAAGCGCCCGAGGCGGCC
>CAZMRX010000571.1:0-3001 GCA_964568755.1 uncultured Acidobacteriota bacterium
ACAGCTCGCGCAGGCCCTCGAAGGCGAGCAGCGCGCCCACCACCACCGCGAGGCCCCGCAGCGTGGCCATCGGCTCGAGCGCCGCGACGAGGCCGACGCCCGTGAGCGCCAGCGCCCGCAGCAGCTCGCCGCCGCGGCTGCGCGCGGGCTGCTGCAGCCGGCGCCACAGCGAGCGCGCGACGTCCTCGACCTCCACCCGCCGTGCCAGCGAGGAGGCCGCCGAAGCGAGTACGATGCCGATCCCGGCGAGCACGAGCGCCCAGGTCCGCAGCCCCCCGGCGAAGCCGTCGAAGAGCCCGGCCGCCACCGGCCGCAGCCCGGGATCGTGGATCGACAGCGTGAGGGCCGTGCGGCCGAGCGGGGGCAGGAAGAACAGCACCAGCGCCGCCGTCGCGAGTGCCGCCCCGCCCTTGAGCAGCGCCTCCGGCCTACGGCGCGGCAGGGCGATGCCCAGGAACAGCACCAGGCTGCCCGAGGCGATCGCGAGGATCGCGTTGCGGCGGAAGCGGTGGCCGAGCCGCGCCAGCTGGAGCACCGCGCGCGCCACACGTCCGCTCGGGCCCACGCTGACGCTCGCGCGCAGCTTGGCGGGGATGCGCGCCACCAGCGCGGGGTCATGGGCGAGCGCGCTGCGCACGAGCACGCCGATGTCCGGCACCGACAGCGCGACGCGCTCGGCGCCCTGCGAGAACACGAGCGCGTGCGCGCCCTCGGCCGTGCGCTGGAAGCCGGCGCGGAACGCCTCGGAGCTGACGACCGCGCGCGCCGTGCCCACGAGCAGCGGCCGGTAGGCCATCAGGTCGCGCCGCTGCGCGATCGCCTCGTCGGCGATGCGCTCGGCCACGAACGAGGCCACGCGCGGGTCGGCGAGGCTCAGGGCCGCGCGCGCCGCGAACGGGCGCGCCTGGAAGATCACGCTGTCGGCGTAGAGGTGGACGAGGCCCGCCGCCAGCAGCACGGCGCCCGCGACACGGAGGCCGGGCGCCATTCGCTCGAGGCGCGGGGTGGCACGCTTGTCGCCCATGGGATGCCGCGGATGCTAGCACGGGCACCACGGACGGAGGCCCGACGGGCCGACTGATCCGGTGCGTATGCACCACCAGCGTGGCCGGGCGCCGCGTTCGGGCTATGCTTGGCCGTCCCGCCCGTCCGGGCCGGTGGACCCAGGAGACTCCATGAAGACCCTGTCCCGCACGCCGATCGTCGCCGCCCTGCTGCTCGCCGCCCTGCCGATCTTCGGCGACGAGGGCAAGTGGATGCCGCAGCAGATCCCCGCCCTCGCCGAGAAGCTCCGGGCGATCGGCTTCGAGGGCGATCCGCAGGCCTTCGCCGACCTCACCGGCCAGCCGATGGGCGCGATCGTCTCGCTCGGCGGCTGCACGGCCTCGTTCGTTTCGCCCGAGGGCCTGATCGCGACCAACCACCACTGCGTGATCGGCTCGCTGCAGTACAACTCGACGCCGCAGCGGAACCTGCTGGTCGACGGCTTCCTGGCCAGGACGCGCGCCGAGGAGCTCTGGAACGGGCCGGGCTCGAGCGTGTGGGTCACGGTGTCGGTGAAGGACGTCACCGGGGAGATCACCGGCACGCTGGATGCGAAGCTCGACGACCGCGGGCGCTACGACGCCATCGAGCGGCGGATCAAGGAGCGCACGGGAGCGTGCGAGTCCTCGGGCCTCCGCTGCCGCGTTGCGTCCTTCTTCGAGGGGCTGCAGTACTACGAGATCGCCCAGCAGGAGATCCCCGACGTGCGGCTCGTCTACGCGCCCGCGGAGGGCATCGGCAACTTCGGCGGCGAGGCCGACAACTGGCGCTGGCCGCGGCACACCGGCGACTGGTCCTTCTACCGCGCCTACGTCGGGCCCGATGGCAAGCCCGCGCCCCACGCGGCGGCAAACGTGCCCTACAAGCCGTCGCGCTTTCTCAAGGTGCAGGCCGCGGGCGTCAAGGAGGGCGACCTCGTGTTCGTGACCGGATATCCAGGGGTCACGAAGCGCCTCGCGACCTACGCGGAGGTGAAGGAAGCCGTGGAGTGGACCTTCCCGCGCACGATCCGCACCTATCAGGAGCAGATCGACATCCTGGAGGCTCTCGCGAAGCAGGACCCCGCGCTGCGCATCAAGGCCGCCGGAAGGATCGCGGGCCTCAACAACACGCTGACGAACCGTAAGGGCATGCTCGAGGGGCTGGTGCGCGGAGGCCTGCTGGCGCAGAAGGAGGCGCGCGAGAAGCGGCTCGCTGCCTGGATCGCTGCCGATCCGGCGCGCCAGAAGGAGTACGGCGACGTGCTGCCGGCGCTCGCCGCGCTCCAGTCCGGGAAGGAGACTACGCGCGAGCGCGACGCGGTGCTGACGCAGCTGGTCGGCGTGTCTCCGCTCACGGGCGGAGCCTCGCCGCTGCTGCACGCGGCCCACACCGCGCATCGGCTCTCGCTCGAGCGGGCGAAGCCGAAGGACGCGGATCGCGAGTACGGCTACCAGCAGCGGGACTGGACCCGCATCCGCGACGCGCAGGAGCGCGCCCAGCGCTCGCTCGACCCGCGCCTCGACCGCGCGCTGCTCGGCTACTGGATGCGCCACGCCGCGGCGCTGCCGGCCGCGCAGCGCATCACCGGCCTCGACAAGCTCGCCGGCCTCACGCCGGGCATGGCGAAGGCGGACAGCGACAAGGCGATCGAGGCCTGCCTCGACCGGCTGATCGCGGGCACGACGCTCACCGACAAGGACGTCCGGCTCGGGCTGCTCGACAAGACGCCCGCCCAGATCGCGGCGACGCGGGACTCGTTCCTCGACCTGGCGCTGCTCCTCGACCCGCTCTACCAGGCGAACCACGAGGCCGAGACGCGCTCCCTGGGCAAGGCCTCGCGCGTGCGGCCGCGCTACGCGAAGGCGCTGCTCGCCGAGGCCGGCGGTCTCGTGTCGCCCGACGCGAACTCGACGCTGCGCGTGACCTACGGCCAGGTGAAGCCGCGCCCGAACGCGCAGGACGGAGTGGACTGGCG
>CAZMRX010000572.1:0-3000 GCA_964568755.1 uncultured Acidobacteriota bacterium
CGCGCCGCGGCCGGCGCAGTCGCCGACGTTGTCGCCGACGAGGTCCGCGATGACGGCCGGATTGCGCGGGTCGTCCTCCGGGATGCCCGCCTCGACCTTGCCGACGAGGTCGGCGCCCACGTCGGCGGCCTTGGTGTAGATGCCGCCGCCGAGCTGCGCGAAGAGCGCCACGAAGCTGGCGCCGAAGCCGAAGCCGACGATCTGCAGCGGGACGTGCTTGTAGTCCTGCATCCCGCCGAACATCCAGAACAGGCCGCCCACGCCGAGCAGGCTCATGGCCACGACCGACAGGCCCGACACGGCGCCGCCGCGCAGCGCGATCTGCAGCGCCTTGTTGAGGCTGGTCATCGCCGCGGCCGCGGTGCGGATGTTGGCCCGGATCGAGACGAACATGCCGATGTAGCCGGCGATCGCCGAGCACAGGGCGCCGATCAGGAACGAGAGCGTGACCTTCCAGAAGGTCCCGGCCCCCATCTCCTCGATGTTCGCGACGTGCCGGTTGAAGAAGTAGAACGCGAAGATCGCGGCGGCGGCCACGATCGAGAGCATGCCGATCGTGCGGTACTGGCGCGAGAGGAACGCCTCGGCGCCCTCGCGGATCGCGTCCGAGATCGCGCGCATCTCGGGCTTGCCGGTGTCGGCGGCCAGGACCTCGCGTGCCAGCAGCCAGGCGACGCCCAGCGAGAGCAGGCTGATCCCGATCACGATCGGCAGGACGGATTCGACTGGCATGAAGCCTCCGTGGGTGGTTCGGGGAGTTTGGGTCTAATGAGTGCGGGCCGAGTGGCTCGAGTCCATGACCGCCACGAGAATTCGGGGACGGCCAGCCCGGGAGCCTATAGGGAGCCCCAAGCGGAGTCAATCGTACGTGGGTACGGGTAGAATCGCGTGCTCGGAGCCCCATGATTCAGCTCGACTTCGTGAACACGCTGGCCGCGGCAGGGCTCGTGCTCTTCGCGGGCTACGAGATCCAGCGGCGGGTGCCGCGGCTCTCCCGCTACAACATCCCGGCTCCCGTCATCGGCGGGCTGCTGGTGGCGGTGGTCGTGAGCGTGCTGCGGGCCGCCGGGCACGACGTGGTCCGCTTCGACACGACGCTGCAGCCGCCACTGATGATCGCCTTCTTCACCACGATCGGCTTCGGCGCGAGCGTCGCGCTACTGCGCTCGGGCGGCCCGGCGGTGGCGCTGTTTCTCGGGTTGTCGACGGTCGTGGCGATCGCCCAGAACCTGGTCGGAGGCGCGGTAGCCTCGGCCCTGGGCGTGCCGCCGCTGCTGGGCGTCCTCGCCGGCTCGGTCGCGCTCACCGGCGGGCCGGCCACCGCCCTCGCGTTCGCGCCGCTCTTCGAGCAGGCCGGGATCGCGGGAGCCGCCACGCTCGGCGTCGCCTCGGCGATGGTCGGGATCGTCACGGGCGGAGTGATCGGAGGCCCGATCGGCACCTTCCTGATCGAGCGTCGGCGGCTGCGGCCCGCCGCCTCGTCGGCTGCCGGAGCCCCGTCGCCGCACGCCGAGGCGGCGCTCGACCCGGCCATCGCGTTCGAGCCTCCCGACCCCGTGCCGGCCCCGGCCGCCGGCGAGGACCCGGGAGCGCGCGCGCTGCTCAAGGGGATCGTCGCCCTCGTCGCCGCGATGGCCGCCGGCTCCTGGTTGAGCGCGTGGCTGAACGGGTGGCTCGCGGCCTGGGGTATGACGCTGCCGGCCTACATCGGGGCGATGCTGGTGGCCGCCGCCGCGCGCAACCTCGACGACGCGACCGGCTGGATCCGGCTCCCGCTGCGGTTGCTCGACGACCTCGGCAACGCGGCGCTCGCGCTCTTCATCGCGATGGCGCTGATGACGCTGAAGCTGTGGGAGCTGCAGCACCTGGCGCTGCCGCTGCTCGTGATCGTGCTGGCGCAGGTCGTGCTGATCACGCTCGTCTGCTTCTGGCCGACGTTCCGGATGATGGGCCGCGACTACGACGCGGCCGTGATGTCGAGCGGCTTCTGCGGCTTCATGCTGGGCACCACCGCCAACGCGATGGCGAACATGGGGGTGCTGGTGGAGAAGTACGGCCCGGCGCCGCGCGCCTACCTGGTGGTGCCGATGGTGGGGGCGTTCTTCATCGACTTCACGAACGCCCTGATCATCACGACGTTCCTGAACTTCTTCAGATGAGCGGTCGCAGCCCGGGGCATCGGCTGCGGCGGCTTCCCGTATAATCCGCCGGATCTCTTTCATTCGACGTCGGGACGGGCCGGGCCGAGAGCCGGCACCAGCGCGGGAGGACGATTGGACTCGAACCTGCTGAAGACGAAATCCCTCGAGCAGCTCGTGAGCGACGTCGAGAAGGGCCAGCACCTCAAGCGCACGCTGACCGCGTTCGACCTCACGTTGCTCGGCATCGGCGCGATCATCGGCACCGGGATCTTCGTGCTCACCGGCACCGCCGCCGCCAACCAGGCGGGACCCGCGATCACCCTCTCCTACGTGCTGGCCGGGCTCGCGTGCGGCTTCGCCGCGCTGTGCTACGCCGAGTTCGCGTCGATGATCCCGGTCTCGGGCAGCGCCTACACCTACTCCTACGCGACGCTCGGCGAGCTCGTCGCCTGGATGATCGGCTGGGACCTGATCCTCGAGTACGCGGTCGGCTCGATGACCGTGGCGATCGGCTGGAGCGGCTACTTCCAGCGCATCCTCGCCGGCTTCGGCCTCGACCTGCCGGCCTGGATGGCCGCCGCGCCGGGCACCTCGCCGGGCGCCGTCGTCAACCTGCCCGCCGTGCTGATCGTGCTCGCGATCACCGCGCTGCTGGTGATCGGGATCCGCGAGAGCGCGCGCTTCAACGCGGCGATGGTCGCGATCAAGATCGCCGCGGTGCTGTTCTTCATCTTCGCCGGCTTCAGCTTCGTCAAGCCCGAGAACTGGTCGCCGTTCGCGCCCTACGGCTGGTCCGGGATCATGGCCGCCGGGGCCGTGGTCTTCTTCGCCTACATCGGCTTCGACGCCGTCTCCACCA
>CAZMRX010000573.1:0-2965 GCA_964568755.1 uncultured Acidobacteriota bacterium
CAGACGGTCTGGAAGTCGCAGAACGTGCAGGTGTCGGCGACCGGGGGGAAGACTCCCGCGGCGGCGAGGTCGTCGAGCGTGGTGAGCACGCTCGTGAGCGTTTCGTCGACCTCAGGCGTGGCCTGGCGGACCTTGCGCCGGTAATCGCCCTTGGCGGTCGCGTAGTAGTAGACGGCTTCCGCGACGTCGTGGTCGGGGAAGAGGCGCCGGGCCGCGCGGTTGTAGACGGCGAGTTGCAGCTCGCGGCCGCCCTTCCACTCCTCCCCGCGCTTCCACCAGTGGCCGCCGGTCTTGTAGTCGGTGACGCGGACGCGTCTTGTGCCTTTCGCGACGTCGAGGCGGTCGATCTTGCCGCGGAAGGAGACTGCCCCGCCGTCGCCGAGTGGGACTTCCACGCCCTCGAATTCCTGCTCGAAGGCTTCCGGGACGAAGCCGTCCGCCGCCGACTCGACCTGGTCGCGCAGCATCTCCTCGATGTCGCTCCGCAGGCGGACTCGGATGGGGTCGAGGAGGGAGGCGTTCACGATGCCGCCCTCGGCCGCGAAGCGGGCCAGCTCGTCGTCCACGAGGGCTCCGATGCGCTCGGCGAGCTGGTCGGGGGCGTCCGGGGCGAGAGGCAGCCTGCCCTGTTCCTTGAGCTCGGCGAAGAGCCGGTGCGCCACCGAGTGATAGAGGGAGCCGAAGTCCTTGGGCTCGGCCTGGTAGGCGCGCTCGGGCTCTTCCCATGCGCGGAGCCGCAGGCCGGTCTTCAGGAAGTGCTGGTACGGGCAGCCGGCGAAGTTCTCGACGGCGCTCGCGGACGACTGCCGCCCGCCGAGGCGCAGACGCGCGAGGGCCTCCCCTGCTCCCGTCACGTCCACGATGCCGTCCCAGGGCGTGAGGGCCACCTCCCATCCGGCGCGCTCCTGCTGGAGCGAGCGCACCAGGAAGCTGTCGGGTGCTGCGAGATGACGTGCCGAGCCGGGCTGTCCGCTCGAGACCAGGGCCAGGTCGCGCTCGATGCGGTCGAGGGCTTCTTCCGGGTCTTCTGGATGCGGGCGGCCCAGGGCCGTGGCACCAGGCGCTGCGAGGCGCGCGAGGTCGCCGGTGTCGATGCGGCGGCCGAGGGCGGCTTCGAGCGCCTTCAGCAGGAACGACGACAGGACGCGCTCGCGGCCCGAGGCCGTGTCGAAGCGCGGGTAGCTCAGGACCAGGCGCTCCTCGGCGGCTCGCACGGCCTCGAGGAAGCGGAGGCGCTCGGCTTCCTGGCCGTCTCTGGTCGTGCGGAGGTCCGGGGAGAGGGCCTCGCGCTCGTCGTCGAGGAGCAGCGGGTCGGGCCGCACCAGCCCCGGGAACGCGCGCTCGACGAGGCCCGGGACGAACACGATCTTGAAGCGCAGGCCGCGGGCGGAGTCGATCGAGCCGACGAAGACGCGGCCGTCGCCGAGCTGGCCTTCGCGGTAGCGCTGGGTGGCCAGCAGCTCGCGGACGCGGGCCAGGAACTCCTCGCGGCTCGGGGCCGGAGCGTACTCGGCCAGGGGGCGGAGCACGCGCTCCAGGCGGTCACGCGTGAGGGTTGGTCGCTCGATCCAGGCGTCGAGGAGGGCCAGCGTCGCGTCGAGGAACGCGCCCCACGAGCCGGTTGCGGGAATGGTGGCCAGGTCCTCGTCGAGGCGGTCGATCAATCGGACCAGGCTGTCGTAGAGACGGAGGTCGCGGTCGTCGTCGAACTCGCGCTCCTCACGGTCTTGTTTCTTTTGCGCCAGGCGGGAGCGCCAGGCCTCCAGGCCGGCCACGATGCCGGCCTGGGCCGAGAGGCGGTCCCAACGTGCGGGGCTGACGTCGGCTTCGGGGCCGAGCACGTTCGCCCAGCGGATTCGCGCCGAGGTCAGGAACTCCATCACGTGGGCGCGGTCGAGGTCGGCGCCGACGAGGTCGAGCAGCAGCGAGAGGCCGCGCGCCGCCGGGTCGATCTCGGGGACGCCCTCGACGAAGAAGGCGTCGATGCCGGCGCGCTCGAAAGCCGAGGCGAGGGCGACGTTGTAGGCGTCGGGGCTGCGGAGGAGGACGGCGACGTCCTGGTAGCGGGTGCCCTGGGCGGCGGCTTGCTGGATCAGCCGGGCGATCTCGACGGCTTCCAGGGATTCACCCGCCGCCGAGAGGATGTGGAGGCTGGCGTCGAGGGCGCTTGCGTCGGCTGGCGCGGGAGCCGCCCTGGCTTGCGCTTCCGGCGGGTCGAAGAGCCGCGTTTGCAGGCGGCCGAGGGCATTCGCGGGCTCCGTCGAGGAGTCCTGCGGGCCAGAGGCAGCGTCGAGCGCGCCGCGCGAGACACGAGCCGCGAGTGCCTGCTGGCGCAGTGCGTGACGCGGAGCGGCCGACGACGGTGCGGCCGATGCCACCACGGCGAATGGGTGGTGCGCGCCGAGCGCTTCCAGGAATGCCGCAGCGGCCGGCGACGGGTCGTCCGACTCGCACAGGACGACGGCGCCGACGAGGGCCGACGGCAGGGCACCAGCCGCGGCTCCGTAGAGGCTGGCGCGGTCCAGGAGGCGGGCCTTCTCCAGCCCGGCCTCGAACGCTCGCCAGAGGCGCGCCACGAGTCGCAGGCGCTCAGCGTCGGCCGCGGTGGGTGCGGCTGTCTCGAGGTGCTCCGGGCGCAGGTTCGCCCCGGCGAGGTCCTCGATCGTCCGTAGCGCCGCTGGCGCGAAGCCCGCGGTCTTCACCGCCTCCCGCAGGTAGTCAGGAGTGTCTTGGTGGGCCACGGCCTTCGGGATCGCTCCGAGAAGGACGGCCAGGCCGACGTTCTCGGGCACTCGCACGCGCCCCTCGCGCAGCAGGCTCGGCGCGGCGAGGCGCCAGGCGAGCTCGTGGGCCAGGACGAACTCGATGGCCATGTGGCCGGTGTCCTTGAAGATCGACCGGCTCAGCCAGACGCCCAGCAGGTGGTTGGGCACGACGACCTTCACCGGCAGGAACGGATTGCCGC
>CAZMRX010000574.1:0-2961 GCA_964568755.1 uncultured Acidobacteriota bacterium
ACAGCGACGAGCAGCTGAAGAGCAAGCTGATGGACGTACTGCGTCACACCTTCAAGCCCGAGTTCCTGAACCGCATCGACGAGACGGTGGTGTTCCACTCGCTCGGCAAGGGCGAGATCGAGCGCATCGTCGAGATCCAGCTCAAGGACCTCCGGAAGCGCCTCGCCGAGCGCAAGCTGCAGCTCGAGGTGACGGCCGAGGCCAAGGCGCAGCTCGCCGAGCGCGGCTACGACCCGGTCTACGGCGCACGGCCGCTCAAGCGCACGATCCAGCGCATGATCGAGAACCCCCTCGCCGTCGAGGTGCTGGCGGGCCGCTTCGTCGAGGGCGACACGGTCCTGGTCGAGCCAGACGGCGAGACGCTCCGCTTCCGCAAAGCCGTCCCGGCAGAGGTGGCGAGCTGATTCCCCCTCAGGGAACCGGCCCAGTCCTCGCGGCCGGTTCCCTGAGGTCTTGACCCGTCCAGCCGGTCCTTCCGTCCAGACGGTCCTCTTCCGACGGTCCTCTTCCGACGGTCCGGGGGGAGCTCTGCAGCCGCTCCCACCGGGCCCCCTTGGGCGGGGTGTCCCGTCCGGCCCCTCCCGGTTCTCCAGATTCGTTAAGATGGCCGCGCCACGAGGAGGCCCTCCCTGAACGCACGCGCGCGCCTCGACGTCACCGCCGGAGTCGCGACCCTGGCAGCCGTCCTGGCCCTCTCCTCCGGCTCGACGCTCGTCGCGGCCGAGGTGGCCCCGCCCGCGTCGCCCCAACCCGCGGCCACTCCGCCGATCCCCCGCTTCTGGAAGGGCAATACCCACGCCCACACCACGAACAGCGACGGCGACAGCCCGCCCGAGATCGTGACGCGCTGGTACCAGGACCACGGCTACAACTTCCTCGTGCTCTCCGACCACAACTACCTGACAGCCGAGGGCTCGTTCCCCTACGCGCGAAAGGACGACTTCATCCTGATCCAGGGCGAAGAGGTGACGGCCTCGTACCGGCTGAGCGAGACAGACGACAAGCGCCCGATCCACGTGAACGCCCTCAACCTCAAGGCCGTGATCGAGCCCTGGAACGGCCGCGATGCGGTGGAGACGCTCCAGCGCAACGTGGACCGCATCCGCGGCGCGGGCGCCGTGCCCCACGTCAACCACCCCAACTTCCGCTGGGCGCTCACGGCCGCCGACCTGCTCAAGGTCAGCCGCTACCGGCTGCTGGAGATCTGGAACGGCCACCCCCACGTCCACAACGAGGGGGGCGGAGAGCGCCCGGGCCTGGAGGCCGTCTGGGACGAGCTGCTCGGCGCCGGACAGGTGGTCTACGGCATCGCCGTGGACGACGCCCACCACTTCCAGGGCGAGTTCGCACCCGGACGGTCGAACCCCGGACGCGGCTGGATCGCGGTGCGGGCGGGCCGACTCGAGCCGGCCGCGTTGATGGACGCCCTCGAGAAGGGCGATTTCTACGCCTCCACGGGCGTCGCGCTGCGCGACGTGCGCAGCGACCGCGAGACGCTCGCGGTCGAAATCGCCACCGAGGGCGACTTCCGCTACACGACGCGGTTCCTCGGGCCGGGCGGAGCGGTGCTCGCAACGTGTACCAGCGTCGACTGCGCCTATCGCTTCAGCGGCCGTGAAGCCTACGTGCGCGCGACGGTGACGGACTCGGGCGGCCGCAAGGCCTGGATCCAGCCGGTCTTCCCGAAAGAGAGGTCACGATGACGACTCGAGCTTCGTCGCGCAGAGCCTTCTTCAAGTCGGGCGCGCTGGCGGGAGCCCTCGCGATCCCGGGCCTGCAGCGCCTCGCCCAGGCGACCGAGCAGACCGCCACGCTCTCGCGGCCCTCGGACCTGAAGATCACCAAGGTCCGCTGCGGCTACATCCGCGGCGGCAGCCGGCTGTTCGTGAAGATCCACACGAACCAGGACCTCTGGGGCTGTGGCGAGGGTGTCGACGCAACGCCTGGCACCTATCACCTCGTCATGCGCTTCGGCCGCATGCTCGAGGGCAAGAGCCCGCTCAACGTCCACCGCCTCTACGAGGAGCTGCGGCGCGGGGGTGTCTTCGCGGGAGCCCAGTCGGGCATGTACGTCGCGGTGCTCTCGGCGATCGAGGCCGCGCTGTGGGATCTCACCGGCAAGGCCCTCGGCCTCCCCGTCTACCAGCTGCTGGGCGGCAAGTTCCGCGACCGGATCCGGCTCTACTGCGACACGGCGCTCTACCAGCGCCAGCTCCCGACGCCCCAGGACTTCGCCCGCGCCGCGAAGGAAGCGGTGGACATGGGCTTCACCGCGGTCAAGTTCGACCTCGACCAGGCGAACGACCCGAAGAAGTACGACGCCTACAACTGGACGGCGAGCCCCGGGGAGCTGCGGCGCATGGTCGACCAGATGACGGCCGTGCGCGAGGCGGTCGGGCCGGAGATCGACATCTGCGTCGACATGCACGGCCGCTACGACACGATCACCGGCGAGCAGGTGGCGAAGCGCCTCGAGCCTCTCAACCTGATGTGGCTGGAGGAGCCGATCCCGGCGGAGAACGTGGAGGCGTATCGCCGCATCACCGAGTCGACCAGCACGCCGATCTGCGCCGGCGAGAACCACTTTCTCGCGCACGGCTTCCGGCCGCTGCTCGAGGCGGGCGCCGTGGACATCGTGATGCCGGACCTGCAGAAGGCCGGCGGGCTCGGAGAGGGCCAGCGCATCGCCAACCTCGCGAACCTGTACTACGTGCCCTTCGCTCCCCACATGGTCGCCTCGTACCTCGGCGCCATGGCCTCCGCCCACGTGTGCGCGTCGGTCCCGAACTTCCTGATCCTCGAGTGGCAGATCTACTTCCACCGCGAGCCGATGTACAAGGAGATCGTCCGCTTCGACGGCGAGATGGTCGTGAACGGCTTTCTCCCGCTCTCGGACAAGCCCGGCATCGGCGTGGAGATCGACGAGGAAGCCATGCGCAAGCACGCCCAGCCCGGCGTGCC
>CAZMRX010000575.1:0-2956 GCA_964568755.1 uncultured Acidobacteriota bacterium
AGCAGGTGGTAGACGCCGAGGAGCTCGGGCATCAGACCGGAGTCGGCGTAGGTCTTCTGCGCCGCGAGGATCGCGTTGCCGAGCGTCTCGTGGCGGCCGCTGGTGAGCTCGGCCATGAGCGCGCGGTGGTACTGGTGCGCGGGGCCGTCGAGTGACAGGCCGCTCGGCGAGAAGGACGCGATGGCGCCGCGGCCCTCGGCCTTGAGTAGCGACTCCGCCAGCGATTCGAAGGCCGGGGCCACGAAGTAGCCGTTCAGGCAGTTCATCGTGACCAGCAGCGGCTGCTGCGACTGCGCCTGCAGGCTCGCCGCGTCCCAGGAGTTCCAGACGTTCTCGCTCGCCCACACGGCCGCGCCGCCGTGGCCGACGTAGCTCAAGTAGCTGAGCCCGGAGTCGAGGGCGTCCTGGATGCGGGGCCGCAGCTCGGGGCCGAGCTCGCGGAGCAGCAGCAGGCTCGGCTCGCGCTCGCTCAGGTAGCTCTCGGCGATGTCGCGCACGTCCTGCTCGAAGTCGCCGGCGACGTCGGGATTGTCGGCGACGAGCGCGGCCGCGCCGCGCAGGCCCTGACGCGAGTCCTCCCAGGCGAGCAGCTTGCGGACGAGCGCGTCGGCCTGCTCGAGCGTCGTGGCGGGCAGCCGCCCGATCGCGAGGTCGGGCAGCGCGTCCTCGCCGTTGACCGCGGCGAGCCGGGGATCGGAGACGGTCCAGAGGTAGGACGTCTTCGTCCAGAGCGCCGGCAGCGGCGAGGGCTGCGAGGTTCCGATGAAGTTCCTGGGGTCGTAGCTCGCATCGCCGAGCAGCAGCACGTAGCGCGGCGAGGGGCGGCTCCAGGAGTGGAAGGCGTGGGCCACGAAGCTCTTGATGGCCTCGGCCGAGGGCCGCCCGTGCCCGAACTCGGAAGCGATGTCCTCGAAGGCCACGCCCCGGGTGGACAACCCCTGGTCCTGGCGGCGATCGAGCAGCGGCTCGGCAGCGGAGAGGAAGGCCCTCGGCGCGATCAGGAGGTAGTCGGCCTGGTTCGTCGCGGCGCGGAGCGTCGTCGGCTCGGGCGAGGACACGCGCGGGACGACGAGCGCCTGCGGCGAGACGACGAGGTAGCGCCGTCCGGCCTCGGCCTGGAAGCGCAGCGAGCCGCCCGAGGCCTGGTGGCCCGTGAGCCAGCGTGGGGTCGCGGTGCCGCTTGCGCTCGCGGTCGACGGCGTGACGTCCAGGAGCGCGAGGCCTGCGCTGACGCCCGAAACGACCGCGGTCCCGCTCTCGGCCCACGTCGCCTCGAGACGCCCGTCCGCGAGCTGCGACGCCTGCGGATGGGCGAGCGAGAAGCGGTCGAGGAACACGAGCGACGAGACACCCGTGTCCGCCACGTTCGTGAGCGACAGGTCGTTCGAGCCCTCACGCAGGAGAGAGGCTGGAAGCGTCAGGCTCATGCGGTAGGCCTGCTTGCCCGCGAACTGCGCCTCGCCCACGAGCGTGCCGTTCAGCGACACGCTCAGGTGGTGGTCCGCGGGCGCGCCCGATTCCGACGCCCCCTGCAGGAAGACGTCGAGCGAGGCCGTGCCGGCAGCCGAGACGAGAGCGAGCGAGAACGGCTTCACGCGCGTCGCCCCCGAGGGAATCGCCTCCCACAGCCACGGGTCCGGGGCGTCGAGCAGCCCCGGCTGGTAGAAGCGGTCCGTCTCGAAAGCTCGCGTGACGACCGGCTCGGACGGGATCGCCCCGGAGCCAGGTGCCGCCGCGGTGAGCGGCATCCGCACCCCGTCGCGCGCGCGGACGAGCTCGTACGCCAGCTCGGCCGCGTAGTCGGTCGAGGCCGCGGCCGCGTCGGCGTAGAAGTAGAGCCGGCTGCCGGGCCCGAAGCTCGCCGCGGCCGGCTCGACGTGGAAGCCGACGGGAGCGCCCTGCCGCTGAAGCTTGAGCTCCGAGACCGCCAGGCCGCGCCGCGCGGTCGGGAGAAGCTGCTCGAACGTCACCGAGTGAAGGCCGCGGCTCGTCGTGTGAAGCCGCGCCAGCACCTCGCCCGAGGGCGCCACCTGGCGCGTGCCCGGTGCGCGGCCGAAGCTGCCGCGCCCGCTCTCGCCCGCCTCACGCCCGGTGAACAGCAGCTTCACCAGCACCCGCTTCGAGAGCACCAGCTGCCGGCGCTGGGCGTCGAAGCGCAGCGGGGCGATCTCCACCACCGCGCTCTTCTTCTCGCCCTGGAACAGGCTCGGCAGCAGCGTCGCCAGCTCGCTCCTGGGGAACGCGCGCGAGGCCGTCCGCGCGCCGCGGCGCGCGGCGCGCACCGTGCCGTCCCGGCCCACCTGCATCTCCGCCTTGCCGAGCGCCGAGGGCACGAGGCCCCTGAAGCTCGCGAGGTCGAGCGCGCGCACGCCGCCGAGCTGGACGCGGCGGCCGACGACGGCGTCGGCGAGCGCGCGGCGGACCGGAAGCGCCGCGGAGTCGTCGTCCTGCGGGAAGTCGAAGCCGGGAACGAAGACCCTCACCGTGCCGGAGGGGTCGCCTGCACCCGAAGGGGTGTGCAACGCGTAGAAGCCGCCCGTCCGCAGCTCCAGCGTCGCCTGGCGCTCGTCGCGGGACAGCGTCGTGAGCGAGACGGCCTCGGGGTCCCCGTGGCGCGTGCAGCGCGGCGACTCCCCGCCGGTCGAACCGGAGGCCGCCAGCACCCAGTCGGGACAGCTCGCGGATGCGTTCTTCTGCTTCTTGTCGCGGCCGTTCCCCCCGCCCTCGGCCCCGGCCGCGGGCACGGCGGAGACCGGCCCGTGGGAGGTGACCTTGGACGCGGCGTCCACGTCGTCGAGACGGTAGAAGTAGCGCGTCCCGTTCTCGAGCCCCACGTCGCGGAAGGCATAGGCCTGGCCGACCGCGGACGACCCGAGCCCCGGGATCAGCGACGAGGTGAGCCGCGTCCACGGGCCCTTCTCGGAGAGCGAGCGATACACGTGGAAGCCCAGGTTGG
>CAZMRX010000576.1:0-2956 GCA_964568755.1 uncultured Acidobacteriota bacterium
GCAACCCGCAGTTCAACGTGCCCGACTTCGAGGCGCTCGCCAAAGTGGCCCACGACCACGGCATCCCGCTGGTGGTGGACAACACTTTCGGCGCCGGCGGCTACCTGTTCCGGCCGATCGAGCACGGCGCCGACATCGTCGTCGCCTCGGCGACGAAGTGGATCGGCGGCCACGGCACCTCGATCGGCGGAGTGATCGTGGACGCCGGCAGGTTCGACTGGGGCAACGGCAAGTTCCCGGTGTTCACCGAGCCCGCGCCGGGCTACCACGGGCTCAAGTTCTGGGAGACGTTCGGGCCCAAGGGGCCGTTCGGGAACATCGCGTTCATCATCCGCGCCCGCGTCGAGGGCCTGCGCGACTTCGGGCCTTCGCTGTCGCCCTTCAACTCGTTCCTGTTCCTGCAGGGGCTCGAGACGCTGTCGCTGCGGGTCCAGCGCCACAACGACAACGCGCTCGAGCTCGTGAAGTGGCTCGAGCGGCACCCGGCCGTCTCCTGGGTCAGGCACCCGAGCCTCGAGAGCCACCCCTCGCACGCGCTCGCGAAGAAGTACCTCAAGAACGGCTTCGGCTCGGTGCTGACCTTCGGGATCAAGGGCGGGCGCGAGGCCGGCCGCCGCTTCATCGACAGCGTGAAGCTCGCGAGCCACCTGGCGAACGTCGGCGACGCGAAGACGCTCGTGATCCACCCGAGCAGCACCACGCACCAGCAGCTCTCGGACGCCGAGCAGAAAGCGACCGGCGTCAGCGCCGACCTGGTGCGCGTCTCGGTGGGCATCGAGCACATCGAGGACATCAAGGCCGACTTCCAGCAGGCGTTCGAGCGCGCCGTGAAGGCGGCCGCGTGAGCGCCGGAACGTTCGCGGCGCCCGCGCGGACGCTCGAGATCCCGGGTCCGTTCGAGCTGGAGTCGGGCGCGCGCCTGCCCGCGGTCCGCGTCGCCTACCGCAGCTGGGGTGAGCTGGACGAGCACGGCGGCAACGCCGTGCTCGTCTGCCACGCGCTCACCGGCTCGGCCGACGTCGACCGCTGGTGGGGCTCCCTGCTCGGACCGGGCCGCGCACTCGACCCCGAGCGCGACTTCGTCGTCTGCAGCAACGTGCTCGGCGGTTGCTACGGGACGACGGGCCCCACCTCCCTGCGGCCGGACGGACGGCCGTGGGCCGCAGCCTTCCCGGACATCACCGTGCGCGACATCGTCCGGGTCCAGGCGGCGCTCCTGGACGCGCTCGGGGTGAAGCGCCTGCGGCTCGTGATCGGCGGCTCGCTCGGCGGGATGCAGGTGCTCGAGTGGGCGCTGCTGTTCCCGCAGCGCGTCGCGGCGATCGCGCCGATCGCGATCGCGGCGCGCCACTCGGCCTGGGCGATCGCGCTCTCGGAGACGCAGCGCCAGGCGATCGCCGCCGACCCGCGCTGGCGCAGCGGCCACTACCCGGCTGACGACCCGCCCGCGGCCGGCCTCGCCGCCGCGCGCATGCTGGCGATGCTGAGCTACCGCAGCCGCGCCAGCCTCGAGCCGCGTTTCGGCCGCGAGCGGGCGGCCGACGGACGTTACGCAGTCGAGAGCTGGCTGCACCACCACGGCCGCACGCTCGTGGACCGCTTCGACGCGAACACCTACGTGGCGCTCACGAAGGCGATGGACACGCACGACGTGGGCCGGAACCGGGGCGGCTGGCGCGAGGCGCTCGCGACAGTCAGGGCGCCGGCGCTCGTCGTCTCGATCGACAGCGACGTGCTCTACCCGCCGGTCGAGCAGGAGGAGCTGGCCGCGGCGCTGCCCGACTCCCGACTCGTCACGCTCCGCTCGCCCCACGGCCACGACGCGTTCCTGATCGAGGGCGAGGCGCTGGGGGCGCTGGTCAAGAACTTCCGGGCGACGCTCGCGGAGCGCGGAGCGCCCGGGGGACGAGAGGAGACGTCGTGGGTGGCGTGAAACGCAGGGTCCTGAAGTTCGGCGGGACGTCGGTCGGCTCGCCCCTGCCGCTGCGCGCGGCGGTGGCGATCGTGGAGCGGGCGCTCCAGGAGGCGCCCCTGGTGGTCGTGGTCTCGGCGCTCTCGGGTGTCACCGACGCGCTCGAGGCGGCGCTGGCCGGCGCTGCGACCGGGCGCCTCGACGCGGGCCGCTTCGTGGGCGCACTGCGCGAGCGGCACCTCGCATTGCTGCGGGCTTTCGCCAGCGGGCGGGCCGCGACGCGTGCGACGACGGAGATCGTGGCCCGGCTCAGGGCGCTCGAAGACCTGCTGGGCGACGCCGCCGCGTCGAGGGGCGCGTCGGCTGCCGTGCGCGCCTTCGTGCTCGCAACGGGCGAGCGACTCTCGGCTCCGATCGTGGCCGCCGCCCTGCGCGCCCGCCACCTCGAGGCCACGGCCTGCGACGCCGCCGGCCTGCTGCGCACCGACGCGGCGTGGAGCGAGGCGGCCGTCGACTTCCCGGCCACGCGCGGCCTGGTGGACGCGGCCATCGGCGCGCTGCCCGCACCTGCGCTGCCCGTGGTCACGGGTTTCATCGGCGCCACCGAGCAGGGCGCGACGACGCTGCTCGGGCGCGGCGGCTCGGACTACACGGCGGCCGTCCTGGGCTGGGCGCTCGAGGCCGAGCGCGTCGAGATCTGGTCGGACGTGCCCGGTGTGATGAGCGGCGACCCGCGACGCGACGCGAGCGCCCGCACGCTGCCCAGGCTCAGCTACGGCGAGGCGGCCGCCCTCGCTCGCGCGGGGGCGAAGGTGCTGCATCCCCGCACGCTCCAGCCGCTCGAGCCCCTGGGGATTCCGGTCTTCGTGGGGCGGACGCTCGAGCCCGACGGACCGGGAACGTGGATCGGGCCGGCGGAGCGAGCCGAACAGCGGAGGGAAGACGAGACGGCGGCTTGAGCCCCTTCAGCCGGTCGGACGAGGTGTTCACTGTTAAGATCGTCGGATGGGCTACGGCGCCGACACGGGCTTCCACCAGGAGCTG
>CAZMRX010000577.1:0-2923 GCA_964568755.1 uncultured Acidobacteriota bacterium
CCCGTCCAACAGCCATTGGCAGCCCCTCCCGGCTATACTTCCCCCGCGCATGGCTTTGTCCCCCCAGGACCTTCGGCTCGTCCTCAAGCGGCTCTCCGACAAGGCCTTCCAGACGAGCCAGGAGCGCGACCAGCTGCTCGCCCAGCTGGCGACGGCGGAGGGGCTGAAGGCCAAGGACCTGGCCTGGATGCTGTTCCGCCCGGACCGCGCATACCGCGACGCCGTGCTGCCGATGCTGAAGCAGCTGGCCGATCCCGAGACGCCCGACGCCGTGATCGCCGAGTCGCGCGGCAAGCCGGAGGCGGCCGTGCGCGCCGCAGCGGCGACGCTGTTCGCGCTCGGGCTGCCGGGCACCGAGCGCCGCATCGCGGAGATCGCGATCCAGGGCAAGGGCGAGGCCCAGGAGATCGCGCGCCGGCTGCTGCTCGACGCGCCCGTGACGCCCGCGCTCGAGCCCGTGCTGTGGCAGCTCGCGGCCTCGGGTCGTGTCGAGGAGCGGCTCGGCTACCTCGGACGCATCGCCGCTCAGGCCCCCGACGCCAAGAGCCTGCCGCGCTGGCAGCGGCTCGCCCGCGACCCCGAGAAGGCGCTCCGGGAGAAGGCGCTCGCCGTGCTCGCCCAATACGACCCGGGCGGCTCCGTGGATCTCTTCGTCGAGCAGCTGCCGCTCGTCGACTACGCCACGCAGCAGATGCTGGTGGAGGCGCTCACCCGCGCCGCCGCCAGCCAGGGCGCCGCCTTCGCCGACCGGATCCTGCCGCTGATGGCCGCGGGCGACGCGCCCACGCGCTCGGTCGTGCTCAAGATCCTGCTCGGGATGCCGGACCGCCGCGGCGTCGTGCGCCGCTACATCGTGTTCTCGAAATCGCTCGCGGGCTGGGCGCGCGACCGCGCCCTCGACTCGATGCGCGCCTTCGAGAACGACCTGATCGAGCCCACGATCGAGCTGCTCTCCGACGCCGACCAGGAGGTGCGCGGCGCGGCGATGCTGGTGGCGCAGTCCTTCGAGGACCCGCGCATCGTCCCGGCCACGATCGGCCTGCTGAAGGACCCCGACTGGTGGATCCGCATCACGGCCGCCGAGACGCTCGGGCGGCTCAAGGACCCGCGCGGCGTGCAGCCGCTGATCGACGTGCTCTCCGACCCGGAGACGCGCTGGAGCGCCGTCGAGGCGCTCGGCCGCATCGGGGACCTGCGCGCCGCGCCGGCGCTGTCGCAGCTGCTGCAGGACCCGGCGCCCGAGGTGCGGATCGAGGTGATCCAGGCGCTCAGCCACTTCCAGCACCCGCAGATGCTCGACTTCGTCCGCAACGTGGCGCGCCAGGACCCCTCGCGCGCCGTGCGCGCGCGCGCGTTCGAGATCACCTGCGAGATGGCGGCGCGGCTGCAGACGAAGCTCGGCGACGAGGACGCGCTCAAGCAGGCGGCGCTCGCGGCCAAGTCCGGCGCGGGCGAGCCCAAGCTCAACGCGATGCTGGTGGCGACGCGCAACAACGGCGCCTCCGACTTCCACCTCTCCGTCGGCCAGCCGCCGGTGATCCGGCTCGCGGCCGACCTGGTGCGCGCGCAGGGCGAGCCCTTCACGGCCGAGCAGACCGAGTCGATGCTGCGCGAGATCCTGAGCGAGGCGCAGTGGGAGCGCGTGCAGAAGGAGCGCCAGCTCGACTTCTGCCACTACATCCCGACCGCGGGCCGCTACCGCGCGAACGTCTTCATCGACCAGAAGGGGATGAACGGCGTCTTTCGCGTGATCGCGGAGCGCCCGCCCACGACCGCCGAGATCGGCCTGCCGCCGCACCTGGCCGAGATCGCCGACTACCACCAGGGGCTGGTGATCGTGTGCGGGCCGTCGGGCTCGGGCAAGTCGACGACGCTCGCGGCGCTCGTGAACCTGTTCAACGAGACGCGCCACGACCACGTGATCACGATGGAGGACCCGGTCGAGTTCGTGCACCCGTTCAAGAACTGCCTGGTCAACCAGCGCGAGGTGGGCAAGGACACGAAGTCGTTCGCGCGCGCGCTGCGCGCGGCGCTGCGCGAGGACCCGGACGTGGTGGTGATCGGCGAGCTGCGCGACACCGAGAGCGTCTCGCTCGCGCTCACCGCCGCCGAGACCGGCCACCTCGTGCTCGGCACGCTCAACTCCACCTCGGCGGCGAAGGCGGTCGACCGCATCCTCGCGTCGTTCCCGGCCGACGAGCAGGGGCAGGTGCGCGCGGCGCTGTCGGAGTCGCTCAAGTTCGTGATCGCCCAGCGGCTGCTGCCCTCGAAGGAGCCGCGCAAGCAGGTGGCGGCCTTCGAGGTGCTGCGCAACACCGTGGCGGTCGCCAACATGATCCGCGAGGAGAAGACGTTCCAGATCCCCTCCGCGATGCAGATCGGCAAGTCGCAGGGCATGCAGACCTTCGACGACGCGCTCAAGGGGCTGGTGACGGCCGGGCGCATCAGCGGTGAGACCGCCTACCGTGCCGCGACCAAGAAAGAGGAGTTCGAGGCGTACCTGCCGGGCGGCGCGCCCGCCGCCGCGGAGGCCAAGAAGCCATGAGCACGACGCCCCAGGTGTCCGCGGTTTCCGCCCCCAAGATCGACCGCTTCCTGCGGCTGATGACGAGCCGCGGGGCCTCGGACTTCCACCTCACCGTCGGCCGCCCGCCGATGCTGCGGGTGTCGGGCTCGATGGAGCCGATCCGCTACCGCACGCTCGCGCAGGCGGACTTCGTCGAGCTGGTGCGGCCGATCGTCCCGGAGCGGCTGTGGGAGGAGTACACGGCCACCGGCGACGTCGACCTCGCCTACGAGATCGCGGGGCTCGCGCGCTTCCGCGTGAACCTGTTCCACCAGCAGCGCGGGTCGGGGGCGGTGTTCCGCGTGATCCCCTCGAAGATCATGACGCTCGAGCAGCTCGGCATGCCCGACCAGGTGC
>CAZMRX010000578.1:0-2904 GCA_964568755.1 uncultured Acidobacteriota bacterium
GACCAACCTGCTGGCGCTCAACGCGGCGATCGAGGCGGCGCGCGCGGGCGAGGCCGGCCGCGGCTTCGCGGTCGTGGCCGACGAGGTGCGCAAGCTGGCCGAGCGCTCGGTCGAGGCGGCCAAGGAGATCGGCGAGGTGGTGCGCCAGGTGCAGCAGGAGACCACTGACGCCGTCGAGGTGGCGCGCTCCGGCGCCTCCGAGGCGAAGCAGGGCATAGCACTCGCCGACAAGGCGGGCGCGGCGCTTCGCAACATCATCGACTCGGTGTCGCGCTCGAGCGAGCTGATGGAGAAGATCGCCGACGCCACCGGCAAGCAGTCGCAGGCCTCCTCCGAGGTGCTCGAGACCGTCGCGCGCATGAACTCGGCCACCACCCACGTGACGCAGGCCGTCAAGGAGCAGGCCGAGGGGTCGAAGCTGATCCGCGCCGCGATGGAGAACATCAAGAAGGTCATGTCGCAGGCGGCCTACTCGACGCGCGAGCAGGCGGCCGGCGGCCGCCAGGTGCGGCTCGCGGTCGAGAACATCAACCGCATCGCCTCGCAGGTGGGCCTCGCCACGCGCGAGCAGGCGGAGGGCAGCCGCCAGATCATCAACGCGGTCGAGCGCATGAACGACATGACGCAGCAGGTCTCGCACGCCACCGCCGAGCAGAAGAAGGGCGGCGAGCTGGTGGTGAAGGCGATGGAGAACATCTCCGAGATCGCCCGCGACAACCTGGCGACCGTGCAGGAGATGTCGAAGGCCACCGCCAACCTGGCCCAGCAGGCCGAGAGCCTGGCGCGGCTGGTCTCGGTCTTCAAGGTTCAGTGATGCTCCTCTCGGAGCTCAAGTCGTGCGAGCTCCGAGAGGTTCTGGTTCGTCCGGAGGGCCCCGCGTCCGTCTCCGCTCTGGTCGGTCCTCGGATCTCCGGTGCGTCCCGGCCGACCCTGGAGGTCCTGACTCGTCTCTCGGTGCCTCTCGCCGGGCCGCGCGCTGGGGGGCTGTGATCCCGTGAGCCTCGACGTCCAGGCCGCCCTCGACACCCTCCGCCACGGCGAAGAGCACGCCCGAAGGCGCGCGGTCGCGGACCTCGCGGCCTCGGGCCGCCGCGAGGCGCTCGCCCCGCTGCTGGTCGCGGTCGGCGACGAGAGCTGGGTGGTGCGCCAGGCGGCGATCGAGGCCCTGGCGCGCGTGGCCCCGGAGGCGCTGCTGCCGGTGCTCGAGGCGGCGCTGCGCGACGGCGACGACGCCTCGGCGCGCAACGCCGCGATGGAGATCTACGTGCGCCTCGGTCCCGCGGCCACCGCCCCGCTGCTGGCGCTGACCCGCGACGGCGACGAGGAGGTCCGCATCTTCGCGTGCGTGATGCTCGGGTCGATCAAGGACGAGGCCTCGGTGCCCGGCCTGGTGGCCGCGCTCTCCGACCCCGACACCAACGTGCGCCACGCCGCGGCCACCAGCCTGGGCCAGATTGGCTCGCGCGCGGCCGTGCCGCGGTTGGTCGAGGCGCTGCGCGGCGAGCCGTGGCTGCAGTACCCGGCGCTGCATGCGCTCGGCGAGATCGCGGACCCGCTCGCGGCCCCCGCGATCGTGGAGCTGCTCGACGACGAGATCCTGCGCGGCCCCGCGCTCGACGCGCTCGGCCGCCTCGCCGGCCGCGAGGCGCTGCCGCGGATCGCCCGCCACCTGCTCGACCCGGACCCGGCGCTGCGAAACGCCGCGATCCGCGCCGTGGTCGAGATCGAGCAGCGCGCGACGGCGTCGGGCGAGAGCCTCGATCCCGAGGTCCAGGCGACGCTGCGCCACGAGGAGCTGGTGATGCACCTCGTCGGGATGCTGGCCGACGAGGATGCGCGCAACCGCCGCACCGCCGCGGTGACGCTCGGCTGGCTGCGCGAGACCCGCGCCACGGGCCCGCTGCTGGAGCTGCTCGCCGACGCGCCGGTGCGCGAGTTCGCGAGCCACGCGCTCGTCTCGATCGGCTTCGCCGACCGCCCGGCCTGGCTGCGCGGCCTGGCGCACGCCGACGACTCGGTGCGGCTCGGGACGCTGCGCTGCCTGGCCTGGATCGCCCCGGCCGACGGCACCGCGCTCGTGGCGCCGCTGATCCACGACCCTTCCGCCGAGGTGCGCGCCGAGGCGGCCGCCGCCGTGGGCCGGCTCGGCGACGAGGACGCGCCGATGCTGCTGTTCGAGCTGCTCGGCGACGAGAGCGAGCTGATCCAGGAGAGCGCCATGGAGAGCCTCGCGCGCATGAGCCCGGCGCGCGTGCTGCCGCTGCTGGCGCAGGCGCTCGCCGGCGACGACGCGGACGCGCGCGTGCGCGCGGCGCAGACGCTCGGCCTGCTGCGCGACCCGGCGGCGCTGCCCGCGCTGGTGGTGGCGAGCCGGGACGAGCGCGAGGCCGTCCGCGGCGCCGCGATGCAGGCGCTCGGCGAGCTCGGCGGGCCCGAGGCGCTCCCGGTGCTGCGCGAGGGGCTGCAGGACGCGAGCGGCGTGGTGCGGCAGCAGGCGGTGCTGGCGCTCGGGCGGCTGCGCGAGCCCGAGTCGGCGCCGCTGCTGCTGCCGCTGGTCGCGGCCGAGGACCCGCGCCTGCGCTTCGCCGCGGTGCGCGCGCTCGGGCAGATCCGCAACCCCGCCGCCGTGCCGACGCTGCTGCCGCTGCTCGGCGAGCCGCGCAAGGAGCTGCGCTTCGCCGCGGTCGAGGCGCTCGGCCAGATCAGGGCACCCGAGGCGGTGCGCCCGCTGATCGACGCGCTGCGCGACTCCGACCGCAACCTGAGGCGCGCCGCGGCCGAGGGCCTCGGCGAGATCGGCGACCCGCAGGCCGCGCCGGCGCTGATCGTGGCGCTCGAGGACGAGCACTGGAGCGTGCGCTCGGCCGCGGCCACGGCGCTCGGCCGCGTGGGCAGCCCGAAGGC
>CAZMRX010000579.1:0-2903 GCA_964568755.1 uncultured Acidobacteriota bacterium
CGGCTGCGGGAGGGTAATCGGCGCTTCGTCGCGGGCGTGAGGGGCGAGGACGCCATCAGCAACCTCGCGAGGCGGGCCGCCGGCGTGGCCGGCCAGGAGCCGTTCGCGATCGTGCTGGGGTGCTCCGACTCGAGGGTTCCGGCGGAGATTGTGTTCGACCAGGGGGTCGGGGACCTGTTCGTGATCCGGGTGGCCGGGAACATCGTGGCGCCCTCGCAGGTCGGCAGCGTCGAGTTCGCGGCGGAGCGCTTCGGGACGCGGCTCGCGGTGGTGCTGGGCCACTCGCAGTGCGGGGCCGTCCTCGCGACGCTGGAGGAGCTGCGGCGCCCCGGCGACACACAGTCCCGGAACCTGCGGTCGATCGTGGATCGGATTCGCCCCTCGGTGGAGAGCCTGCTCGCGGCCCACGCGGAGCGGGACACGGAAGACCTGGTGCGTGAGGCCGTGCGGGCCAACGTCCGGGCGTCGGCCGATCACCTGCGCCACGGGTCGGAGCTGCTCGAGCGCCTGACGGCGCGGGAAGGCTTCCTGGTGCTGGGCGCGGAGTACTCGCTCGAGACCGGCGTCGTGGACGTGTTCGATGGCATTCCGGGCTAGCGGGGGCTCGGCGAGAGCGGCGTGCGCGTTGCTGGCCCTGGCCGGCCTCGGCGCGAGCGCGCACCGCGACCCCCGCCAGCTCCGACCCGGCCTGTTCCTGTACGCGTCGCCCGCGCAGCAGGACCCGAACTTCGCCGAGTCCGTGGTGCTGCTCGTCGAGCACGGCCCGTCGGGGTCGATGGGCCTCGTGGTGAACCGCCCCACCAGCGTGCCGCTCCAGGAGCTGCTGCGCGATCTGCGCGGCCCCGAGGCGCGGGCGCTGCGCTTCCACTGGGGCGGGCCGGTCGAGCCCCAGGCCATCGTCGCCCTGGTGCGGACGCCCTGGCCGTCCGACTCCGCGCGGCGCGTGCTTCCCGACGTGCACCTGACCGGCGACCTCGCGGACGTGCGTGCCGCGCTCCAGGACGAGGACCCGGGCGCGCGGCTGCGCGTGTTCACCGGCTACGCGGGCTGGGGCGCGGGCCAGCTCGCGAGCGAGGTGCGCGCCGGCGCCTGGGTGATGGACCAGGCCGACGCGCGCTCGATCTTCTCACCCGACGCCGAGGAGCTCTGGTTCCGGGTGCACCGCATCCTGGAGCGGCTGGAGGCGCGAGCTCCGTCAGCGCCGGGCCCGCACCAGCCGACCGCTCCCGGCCGGCGCTCGTAGTCAGACCCCCCACTCCGCCCCGACGGGCTCCTCTTCCGTGTCGTTCGACCAGCGCGACCAGGACAGGTGGCGCAGCACCGCCTCCGTGAGCTGCTCGGTGGTGGCGTGGCCGCCGATGTCGGGCGTGCGCAGCTCGCGCAGCGCCGCGACCATGGCACCCTCCACCGCGCGCGCCATCTGGGGCCGGCGGAAGGCGTGCTCGAGCATCATCGCGACCGTGAGGATCGCGCCGGTCGGGTTGGCGATGCCCTTGCCGGCGATGTCCGGCGCCGCGCCGTGGATCGGCTCGTAGAGCCCCGGGCCGGGGCCGAGCGAGGCCGAGGGCAGCACGCCGATCGAGCCGGCGATCGCGGCCGCCTCGTCGCTCAGGATGTCGCCGAAGATGTTGTCGGTCAGGATCACGTCGAACGCGTGCGGCACGCGCAGGATCTCGAAGCTGGCGGCGTCCACGTAGCGGTGCTCGAGCGTCACCTCCGGGTACTCGGCGGCCACCTCGATCACCACGCGGCGCCACAGCCGCGAGGACGCGAGCACGTTGGCCTTGTCGACCGAGGTGACGTGCTTCTTGCGCCGCCGCGCCAGCTTGAAGGCGACGTGCGCCACGCGCAGCACCTCGTCGCGCGTCTGGCGCCAGGTGTCGACCGCTTCCTCGGGCTTCTCGTAGCGGGGCTCGCCGAAGTAGACGCCGCCGGACAGCTCGCGGACGACGAGCATGTCGGCCTGCCGGACCAGGCTCTCCTTGAGCGGCGTCGGCAGCCCCAGGTAGCGCGCGGGGCGCAGGTTGGCGTAGACGTCGAGCGTGCGCCGCAGCCGCAGCAGGCCCTGCTCCGGCCGCACCGCGGCGGCCTCCCACTTCGGCCCCCCCACCGCCCCCAGGAACACGTCGTCCGATTCGCGGCAGAGCGCCACCGTCTCGGCGGGCAGCGGGTCGCCCGTCGCGTCGATCGCCGAGCCGCCCACGAGCCCTTCCCGGGTCTCGCAGGGCAGGCACGCCTCGAGCACCCGCAGCGCGGCGCGCGTGACTTCCGGGCCGATGCCGTCGCCCGGCAGCACGGCAAGCTTGGGTTTCATCACGTCCTCCAGGGCACGGGGCCCGCGGCCGCCTCGAAGGCGACGATCTCATTCTCTCGCGACAGCAGGAAGGCGAGCTCGTCCAGGCCGTTCACCAGGCAGTAGCGCGCGAACGGCTCGAGCGGGAACGCGGCGCTTTGCCCGGCGAACGAGACGAGACCCGCCGCAACGTCGATGGCCACATCGGCCCCCGCCGCCGCGCAGAGGGCGGCGTGCGTGGCCTCGTCGACCTGCACCGGCAGCAAGCCGTTCTTGAGCGCGTTGGCGCGGAAGATGTCGGCGAAGGCCGGGCTCACCACGGCCTCGAAGCCGCAGGCCTGGAGCGCCCAGACCGCGTGCTCGCGCGAGGAGCCGCAGCCGAAGTTGCGCCCGGCCACGAGCACGCGCGCGCCCTGCGCCTCGGGGCGGTTCAGGACGAACTCGGGCCGCGGGCGGCCCTCGGCGTCGAAGCGCCAGTCGGCGAACAGGCCGGCGCCGAGCCCGTCGCGCGAGGTCGTGACCAGGAAGCGCGCGGGGATGATCTGGTCGGTGTCCACGTTGTCCATCGGCAGGACGACGCACCGGGAGCGGATGTGCGTGAGGGGCTTCA
>CAZMRX010000580.1:0-2881 GCA_964568755.1 uncultured Acidobacteriota bacterium
CTCGTTCCTCGGCGGGGGCGCGTACAGCCACTACCAGCCGGCCTGCATCGACCAGCTGCTCCTGCGCGCCGAGTTCCTCACCGCCTATACCCCGTACCAGCCCGAGGTCTCGCAGGGCACGCTGCAGTCCATCTTCGAGTACCAGACCCACCAGTGTCTGCTGACCGGGCTCGACGTCGCGAACGCCTCGCTGTACGACGGCTCGACGGCACTGTGTGAGGCGCTGCTGCTGGCCGAGCGCGTGTCGAAGGGGAAGAAGAAAGTCGTCCTCGCGAAGTCGGTCCATCCGCACTATCGCGAAACCGTCCGCACCTACGTGCAGAACCTCGACATCGAGATCGTCGAGATCGGCTGGACCGAGGACGGCCGTGTCGACCTGGACGCGTTGCGGGCGGCCTCCGCCGGCGCCTGCGCCGTGGCCATTCAGTCCCCGAACTTCCTCGGCGTGATCGAGGACTACGACGCCGTCGCCGCGGCGTCTGGCGACCTCACGAAGATTGCGGTCGTCACCGAAGCCACGTCCCTGGGGATCCTGTCGCCTCCGGGCGCGCACGGCTTCGACGTCTGCGTCGGCGAGGGCCAGGCCTGGGGGATCGCGCCGCAGTTCGGCGGCCCGTACGTCGGCTTCATGGTCGTGCGCGAACCGCTCAAGCGCCACATGCCCGGGCGCCTGGTCGGCGAGACCGTCGACGTCGACGGCCGGCGCGCGTACGTGCTCACGCTGGCCACGCGCGAGCAGCACATCCGCCGCGCCAGGGCCACCTCGAACATCTGCACCAACGAGGCGCTGATCGCCCTCGCGGCGAACATGTACCTCTCGCTCATGGGCAGGGAAGGCCTGCGCGAGGTCGGGACGCAGTGCCTGCAGAAGGCCGCCTATCTGCGCGCGAAGCTCGGCGCGATCGCCGCGGTCGAGCTGCCGTTCGCCGGTCCCGTGTACAACGAGTTCGTCGTGCGCACGCCGCTCCCGGCCCGGAAGATCCTGGGCGACCTCGAAGAGGAGAAGATCCTCGGCGGCATCCCGCTCGGCGCCTTTCTCGAGGGCCACGACCGCGACTTCCTCGTCGCCGTCACCGAGCTGAACACCAAGGATCAGCTCGACCACTACGCCGCGGCGCTGAGCGCGGCCATCTCGCGCCGGACGCGCTGAAGCGCGAGAGGAAGACAGGACCGATGACCACCACCGCAGATCCCGAAGCCGCCACCGCCGCCCCGGCGCAGAAGTCGTCCGGCGTCCCGCTCATCTTCGAGCGCTCAAAGAAGGGGCGCCGCGGGTACCAGCTCCCGGCGCTCGACGTCCCCGAGCGGCCGCTCGCCGCGATCCTCCCGGACGCGCTGCGGCGCGACGCCATCGAGGACGAGGTCGAAGTCTCCGAGGTCGACGTCATCCGGCACTTCACGCGGCTCTCCAAGCTCAACGTCTCGATCGACGCCGGGCTATACCCGCTGGGCTCGTGCACCATGAAGCACAACCCGCGCATCAACGAGGAGATCGCGCGCACGGCGGGGTTCGCGCTCTCGCACCCGATGCAGGCGGACCACCAGGTGCAGGGGAACCTCGAGCTGATCTGGGAGCTCGAGCAGACCCTCAAGGAGATCTTCGGCATGCCCCGGGTGACGCTGCAGCCGGTCGCGGGAGCGCACGGCGAGCTGACGGGCGTGATGATGGTGCACAAGGCCCTGGCGAAGACGGGGAACGCGCGCAAGTACATCCTCATCCCCGACTCCGCGCACGGCACCAACCCCGCGTCGGCCGCGTTCGCCGGCTACGAGACCCGGGAGCTGAAGTCCAACAGCCGCGGCACCGTCGACCTCGACGTCCTGGCGGCCGCGGTGACGGACGACGTCGCCGCGCTGATGGTCACCGTGCCCAACACCCTGGGCGTGTTCGAGTCCGAGATCCGCGCCATGGCGGACATCCTTCACGCCAAGGGCGCGTTCCTCTACTGCGACGGCGCGAACCTGAACGCCTTCGTGGGGATCGCCCGGCCGGGCGAGATGGGCGTCGACGTCATCCACTCCAACCTGCACAAGACCTTCTCCACGCCGCACGGCGGCGGCGGCCCCGGCGCGGGTCCGGTGGGCGTGAGCGAGCGGCTGGTTCCGTTCCTCCCGTCGCCGACGGTGGAGAAGAGTGAGGACGGCACGTTCTTCCTCCAGCACGACCACCCCGACTCGATCGGCCGCGTGCGCGCGTTCAATGGCAACTTCGGCGTCCTGGTGCGCGCGCTCACGTACATCCGCTCCATGGGCCCCACCGGCCTGCGCCGCATCGCCGAGCTGGCCGTGCTCAATGCCAACTACATCCGGGCGCGGCTCAAGGGGCACTATCACCTTCCCTATGACGCTCCGTCACTGCACGAGGTCGTCTTCAGCGACAAGCTGCAGACCGCGAAGGACGTGCACACCCTCGACATCGCCAAGCGCCTCATGGACTACGGCTTCCATCCCCCCACGATCTACTTCCCGCTGATCGTGTCCGGCGCGCTGATGATCGAGCCCACCGAGAGCGAGCCCCGGGAAGAGCTGGACGCCTTCTGCGACGCCATGATCGCCATCGCGGGCGAAGTCGAAGAGCGCCCCGAGCTCGTCCGCAGCGCCCCGCACACCACCCCCGTGCGGCGCCTGGACGAAGCGCGCGCGGCGCGGCAGCCGGTCCTGCGGTGGAAGGGGTAGGGGCAGTTTCCGGACCGTTGCCCATCGAATCGCGCCGACGGGCGGCCTGGCCCCGTCTGCCGCCCGTAGATATCTACCAGTAGATGTAGATATCTACGGGTATAGACTTGCATCTACGGGTAGATGGGAGTCCCTGCCACCGAATACAGAGTTGGGCGGCCCAAGGTGACGCTTTTTCGGAGAGTCAATGTCACGACGATACAAA
>CAZMRX010000581.1:0-2878 GCA_964568755.1 uncultured Acidobacteriota bacterium
CACGGCAGGCTCCGGGGTCCGTCACCGGCTCGGCGCTGGCCGAAGCTCCGCGGCGGCGCAGCGCCTCGTACATGCGCGAGAAGCCGGGGTGGACGGCCAGCAGGATATCGCAGGGCAGCTTCGCGACCACGTCGATGCTGCGCTCGAAGCTCGGGACGAGCGACGGGTGCGCGTCGCCCGTGAAGCGGAAGCCGGGCGCCGAGACGGCGTTCAGGCTGTCGGCATAGACGATGTCGAGGCAGGTGTCCTTCTCGCAGGACCGCCAGGTCCAGGTGGTGGCGCCCGGCGTGTGGCCGGGCGTTAAGCGGGCGGTGACCGCGACGTCGCCGACGCGGAGCGTCTCGCCGTCGGCGACGACGCGCACGCTGGCGACCGCCGGGAAGCCGTTCGCCTCGCGTCCGAACGCGTACTGGGGATCGTCGGGGGTGGGCTCGCCCTTCTCGATCGCGCGGGCGCCAGGGGCGCTGGCCGCGACCGTCGCGCCGCTCCGCCGGCGAAGCGCCGCGAGGCCGCCGGCGTGGTCGTAGTGTGCGTGGGAGTTGAGGATCAGCCGGACGTCCTCGGTGCGGAAGCCGAGCCTGCGGACGGCGGCGTCGATCCGCGCCGCCGACTGCGGCAGGCCGCCGTCGAGCAGCACGTGGCCGGCGGACGACGTCACGAGCACCGCCCCCAGCCCCGCGGTGCCGACCGAGTAGGTGTTGCCGAACACGCGGAACGGGTCCTGGGGGGCGTTCCACTCCTCGCAGGAATCGCAGAGCTTCGGGGGATCCGCCGGGAAGGGCGGCTGCTGCGCCGTTGCCGCTCTCGCGGCCAGGGCCAACACCACGAGCACGCTCGTTCTCATCGGCTCTCCAGGGTCTTGGGCTCGCCGCGTCAGCGCTCGCCGAGCGGCAGGTAGTCGATGGCCGGATCGCCGCCGCCGCGATGCGCCGGGCACAGCGAGACGAAGAAGTCCTCGTACGGCATCACGTCCGGGTGCAGGGCGCGCCAGTGCGACTCGATCCCGGACCAGCCGCGGCCCGCGAACACCTGCGCGCACTCCGGGCACTGGCGCGGCCACTTGCGGCTGCGCGGGATGCCCTTGCGGCAGGAGGGGCAGTCGGCGGCGCGCGGCGCGCGGTGCTCGCGGCACAGCGTCGACCAGAAGCGCTCGTAGCCGATCGCGGCCGTGTGCTTGCCGCGCCAGTGCGACTCGATCCCCTCCCAGCCGCTGCGGAAGGACCGGCTGCACAGCGGACAGCGCCGCCGGCCGCGCTTGGGGACGCCCCTCTCGCACGCGAGGCAGGCAGGCATGTCACTCGGCCGAGGAGGTGTGGTCGTGGACGATGCGCCAGGCTCCGTCGATCCGCCGCAGCAGCAGCGTGAAGAGGCCGTGCGGCTGCTTCCCGTCGCTCATCTGCAGGCGAAAGGCCCCGCGCGCGGCGGCGGCGTCCGGCCCGAGCGGGAGGACCTCGACCGCGTCGAAGCCGAGCCGGCCCATCTCGCGGCCCTCGGCCTGGTAGCGCTGCCGATAGCGCTCGAGGGTCGCGTCCCAGCCCTTCGTGACGGTCGCGCCCGAGCAGAAGACGAGCTCGGGCGAACGCCAGTACCCGGCCATGAAGCCCTCGAGGTCGCCGCGGTTCCAGGCCGCGACCTGCGCGTCGAGCACGGCGCGGATCTCGGTGCGTGGATCGCCCGGGGCCGGCCCTGCCGGCTGCGCGGCCGCCGCGGCCCCGGCCAGCCACAGCCAGGCGAGCGCGCGCCTCACGCCTCTTCCCCCGCCTCGCGGATGTCGATCACGAACAGCGCCGCGGTGGCGACGATCGCCACGGCGCACGCGAGCGCCGTCGCGGTGAGCCCGGCGAGCGCCCATCCCGGCGCCGCGAGGTCGCCGGAGGGGCCGCCGAAGCCGTGCGCCACCGCGAGCACGGCGGCGGCGCCGAAGGCGAGCGACAGCAGCAGCGCGTGGAAGGTGTAGCCCGTCACGCGCAGCGGGCGGATCGGAGCGAACAGGCAGCCGACGAGCGCCGCCGACGCGAGCGACAGCAGCGCCCAGGCCGCCACGGCCCGGCCGTCTCCGACGCGCTCGAGGCCCGAGGCGTCGAGCACGAAGACGTCGCGCCACAGCGCCCACAGCGCCACCAGCAGCGGCAGCGGCAGCGCGGCCAGGAACAGCAGCAGGCGGCGCGTGCCGGCGGGACCGTGCTTCAAGAAGAGCTCCCCTCGCGGCCATCATACGCTCGCGGCGTGACCGCGCTCACAGCGAGCCGGCCGCCGCTCGGGGCTCGCGAGCCCGGTGCTATCATGTCGGGTCCGGAGGCCGCTCAGAATGGCGCTTTTCGACCTCGATCCGCTGCTCAACGCGATGCTGGACACGGCTCCCGGCATCTCCGACCTGAACCTCTCGGTGGGCCGCCCGCCGCAGGTGGAGATCGACGGGGCGCTGCGGCCCGTCGCCTACGCCGGGCTACAGAAGTTGATGCCGTACCATACCGAGCTGATCGCGCTGCGGCTGCTGCAGGGCAAGCGGGACCTGGCCGAGAAGCTGCTGCGCTCCGGCTCGACCGACCTCTCCTACAGCCTGTCCAAGCGCACGCGCTTCCGCGTCAACGTCTTCGCGCAGCGCGGCAGCTACAGCGTCGTGCTGCGCGTGATCCCGAACGAGATCCCGACCGTGTCGCAGCTCGGGCTGCCGACCCAGCTCAACCAGATCGCCGACGAGCGCAACGGGATCGTGCTGCTGACGGGGCCCACCGGGTCCGGCAAGTCGACCACCCTGGCCGCCATCATCAAGAAGATGAACCAGGAGAAGCCGATCCACATCATCACGATCGAGGACCCGATCGAGTACCTGCACCCCAACGACAAGGCCACGATCAACCAGCGCGAGGTGGGCACC
>CAZMRX010000582.1:0-2869 GCA_964568755.1 uncultured Acidobacteriota bacterium
GCTCGTCCGGACGCGTGTAGCGCGCGCCGTAGAAGTCGAACGACACGTGGTTGCCGCTGATCCAGGGCCAGGAGATCCGGCTCCACTGCTGCTCGAGATCGCCGAAGTACAGGCGGGCGGAGACGGACAGGTCCCGCCCCGTCAGGTTGCCCGCCGAGATCCCGGCGCCCCACGAGAAGCCGTTCTCCTCGGTGTAGACGTAGGAGAGGATCGGGAACCAGGAAGGCATCTCCTTGAAGTTGAAGACGAGGCGCACGCCGTCTTCCCCCAGGGGCTCTGCGTCCACCCGGATCTCCGAGAAGATCGACAGGTTGTCCAGCCGTGCGACGTCGCGCGCGACGGCATCGACGTCGAGGGAGTCGCCCACCTTCGTGCGGATCTCCCGGGCGATGATCCATTCCTTGGTCACGTCGTGCCCGCGGATGTCGATTGCCGCGACGAGGCGCCCGGCGAAGGGCGCAAGCCTCGAGACGGACGGGTCCTCGACGGCCCCATGCACGCCGCGGCGTTCGGGCCCTCCTGTCGGCCGGTCGGCGGGCACCTGGGCTCCGACTGTCGCTGCCGCCAGCAGCGCCTGCAGGAGCGCAAGCCGCATCGTGAACGGGTTTGCCACTCTCGTACACACTCTACTTCGGAACGCGACTCACGCCGCCCCGGAGCTGCTGGGCATTGACGGCGCGCCGGCGGCACATATCCTGTCGCGGCGGCAGTAGACTGAGATCGGAGCGGCGCCGCGGACGCCCTGACGACCCGGCAAATGGAGGAGATGCCATGTTGACGCGGCTGGGATATAGCCAACCTCGGACCTGCCTGGGTGCGCTCGCGCTCGTGGTACTCGCACACGCCGGCAGCGGATGCGGCGACCGCCCGGCGAACGCCCCGGCCGACGCCCCCTCATCCGCGGCTGCCCTCCCTGCCACCGCCGCCCCCGACGACGCGCCCCTGCCGCCGCCTGCGTACGAGGCTGCGCTCCCGGAGGGCGTGCGAGAGCACCTCTACGAGCGGCTCACCGGCGACTTCGACGAGATGGCCAAGCGCCGGTTCATCCGCCTGGGCACCACCTTCAACCGCACGTTCTACTTCGTCGACAAGGGCGTCCAGCGGGGTGCGGCCTACGAGCTGGGTCTGGCGTTCGAGGAGCAGATCAACAAGAAGCTCAAGACGACGAACGCGACGAAGCTCAGCGTCGTCTTCGTGCCGATGCCACGCGACCTGCTGGCCGGGGCGCTGGCGGAGGGCAAGGTGGACTGCGTGGTGGCGCAGATCGTCGTCCGGCCGGAGCTGCAGGCGATCGTGGACTTCTCCAATCCCACCCGCACCGGCGTCAGCGAGGTCGTCGTGACCGGTCCGGGCGCGCCGGCGATCGCCTCGGTCGACGACCTGTCCGGGAAGGTCGTCCACGCCCGCAAGGACAGCAGCGCCTGGCAGAGCCTGGTCGCGCTGAACGACAGCCTGAAGGCGAAGGGCCGGCCAGAAGTGGTGATCCAGGAGGTCCCGGGGAACCTCGAGGACGACGACCTGCTCGAGATGGCCAACGCGGGCCTGATCCAGGCAGTCGTGGTCCAGGACTACCTGGCTGACTTCTGGAAGAAGGTCTTCACGAACCTCACGGTCCACGCCGACGTGAAGCTGCGCACCGGCGCCAGCCTCGCCGTGGCGATCCGGAAGAACAGCCCGCGGCTCAAGGCCGAGCTGAACGCTTTCCTGGCGAAGAATGGCCTCGGAACGGCGCTCGGCAACGTGATCGAGAAGCGCTACCTGGTGAGCACCTCGTTCGCGAAGCAGGCCACCTCAGAAGCGGAGCGGAAGAAGTTCCTGGAGCTCGCCAACTTCTTCAAGAAGTACGGCGAGCAGTACCAGGTGGACTTCCTGCTCATGGCCGCGCAGGGCTACCAGGAGTCGAGGCTCGACCAGAGCGTCAAGAGCCGTGTCGGGGCGGTCGGCGTCATGCAGGTCATGCCGGCCACTGGCAAGGAGCTGAAGGTCGGCGACATCACGCAGGTCGAGCCCAACATCCACGCCGGGGTGAAGTACATGCGCTTCGTGGTGGACCAGTATTACAAAGACGAGCCCATGGACGACCTGAACAAGTGGTTGTTCGCCTTCGCCTCCTACAACGCGGGGCCGGCGCGCGTCCGCCAGCTGCGCAGGGAGGCGGTGAAGCGGGGGCTCGACCCCAACGTCTGGTTCGGCAACGTCGAGCAGATCGCCTCCGAGCGCATCGGCCGGGAGACGGTCACCTACGTGTCCAACATCTACAAGTACTACATAGCCTACAAGCTGGTCGCCGAGGACCGTGCGCGGCGGGCCGAGGCGAAGAAGGCGATCGGGCAGCGACAGTAAGTTACCTGCCTGTTACTTCCTACGGGCCGCCGGAAGGCCCAAAGTACACTTGCGAGGGTCAGCCGTCCGCGCTCATCTGGCGCGCGAGCCGGAATGTAGCCGGTGCCCACGGTCTGCTCGACGGATCTCCACGAGGACGACCATGGCGCACGGGGCCAGCAGGAGTGTCTGAAAGAAGAGGACGCCGATGGCAAGGACGAAGGCGGTCGATACGGGGATCGTGGACTGCACCGAGCAGAAGCGGCTGAACGAGGCCCGCGAGGCGGGGACCCCCTGGAAGAAGTGGGGGCCCTACCTCAGCGAGCGGCAGTGGGGGACGGTCCGTGAGGACTACAGCGACGACGGCAACGCCTGGGACTACTTCACGCACGACCAGTCCCGCTCGCGCGCCTACCGGTGGGGCGAGGACGGGCTCGGCGGGCTCTCCGACGACAAGCAGCGCCTGTGCTTCGCGCTTGCCCTGTGGAACGGGCGGGACCCGATCCTCAAGGAGCGCGCGTTCGGCCTCACCAACAGCGAGGGGAAC